>NZ_JBTRDW010000006.1:0-445426 GCF_054823405.1 Kluyvera sp. 1366 | reverse complement strand
AAATGGCGACCGTTTGTTTACTGCTGCAGGAATGCCTGCCAGTGCGCCACCAACCGTTGCAGATCCTGACGGCTGACATCCAGATGCGTGACAATACGCGTTACGGGCCCAACGCTGATTAGCACATCGCCCGACTGCATCCAGCTTTTCAGCGCGTCAACTTTCTCTGATGGCACCTTCACAAACAGCATGTTGGTGTGCTGATTGAGCACTTCAACACCGATGGCGCTGAGCTGCTCGCCTAACCATGCCGCATTATCATGATCCTCTTTGAGACGCGCGACATTGTGCTTCAACGCATACAGCCCCGCCGCGGCCAGAATGCCCGACTGGCGCATGCCGCCGCCGGTCATTTTGCGCCAGCGACGCGCTTGCTCAATGTAGGCTTCATCGCCACACAGCAGCGAACCAATCGGCGTGCCGAGGCCTTTTGACAGGCAGATGGTTAAGGTGTCGCAGTAACGCGCAATCGCTTCCAGCTCCACATTCTGTGCCACCACGGCGTTAAAAATACGTGCGCCATCAATGTGCAGCGCCAGCTTGTGCTCGCGGGTGAAGATCCACGCTTGCTCCAGATAGCTGAGCGGCAGCACTTTACCGTGATGGGTGTTTTCCAGGCTCAACAGACGGGTGCGGGCGAAGTGGAAATCGTCGGGTTTGATGGCGGCGGCCACTTCCGCCAGCGGCAGGGAACCATCTTCCGCATGCAGAATTGGCTGTGGCTGAATGCTGCCGAGCACCGCTGCGCCGCCGGCTTCATATTTGTAGTTGTGCGCCTGCTGACCGACGATATATTCATCGCCGCGCTGGCAGTGACACAGCAGCGCTACCAGATTAGCTTGCGTGCCGGTGGGGAAGAACAGGGCGGCGGCTTTGCCGCTCAAGCGTGCGGCTTCGACTTCCAGTGCGTGTACGGTGGGGTCATCGCGGTAGACATCATCGCCGGTTTCGGCTGCCATCATGGCATCGAGCATGGCAGCACTCGGGCGGGTTACGGTATCACTGCGTAGATCGATCACGTCGCTCTCCTGAAATAAAAAAGCGGGCGAAGCGCCCGCGTTATCATCATGTTTGGCCTGAATTGTTTTACCTTAGCCAGTTGGTTTTCGCCAGCTCCACGATCTCATCACCGCGTCCATTCAGAATGGCACGCATCATGTAGAGGCTGAAACCTTTGGCCTGCTCGGCTTTAATCTGCGGCGGCATCGACAACTCTTCTTTGGCGGTAAGCACGTCAAGCAACACCGGGCCATCGTGCGCAAAGGCTTCCTGCAGCGCGCCGTTAAGATCGGAGGCTTTCTCGACGCGAATGCCTTTGATGCCGCAGGCGGCGGCGATGGCGGCGAAATCCGGGTTTTCGAGGTCGGTGCCGTCGGTCAGATAGCCACCGGCTTTCATCTCCATCGCCACAAAGCCCAGCACGCTGTTATTGAAGATCACCAGTTTCACCGGCAGCTTGAGCTGCGCCACCGAAATGAAATCGCCCATCAACATGCTAAAACCGCCGTCGCCACACAGCGCCACCACCTGACGCTGCTTGTCCAGCGACTGCGCGCCCAACGCCTGCGGCATGGCGTTGGCCATCGAACCGTGATTGAACGAGCCGATCAAACGACGTTTGCCGTTCACCTTCAGATAGCGCGCTGCCCACACGGTTGGCGTGCCGACGTCGCAGGTAAAGATGGCGTCGTCATCGGCGTATTCGCTGATTTGCTGGGCCAGATATTGCGGGTGAATCGCCAGCTTATCGTTAGCGGTGGCCAGTTCGTCCAGCCCTTTGCGCGCATCGACATAATGCTCCAGCGCTTTGTCCAAATGCTGACGATCGGTTTTGCTGGTGAGCTGCGGCTGCAGCGCATGCAAGGTGGTTTTGATGTCACCCACCAGCGCCATATCCACATGGCTGTGTGAGCCAAGGCTGCCCGGATTGATGTCGATCTGAATGATTTTGGCATCGGCCGGATAGAAGGCGCGGTAGGGGAATTGCGTCCCCAGCAGCACTAAGGTATCGGCATTCATCATGGCGTGGAAACCAGAGGAGAAGCCAATCAATCCGGTCATGCCGACATCGTAAGGGTTATCATATTCGATGTGCTCTTTACCGCGCATCGCGTGCACAATCGGCGCTTTTAGCGTTTCTGCCAGCTTCACCACTTCGTCATGCGCGCCAGCGCAACCGCTGCCACACAGCAGGGTGATATTTTTCGCTGCATTCAACGTTTCAGCTAAGGCGGCCACTTCACGGGCGGTTGGCACCACGTGCGGCAACTGCGGCGGATACCATTCGCTGCGTGCGCTTTCCGGGGCCGGCTGCAATGCCACGTCGCCGGGGATCACAATCACTGATACGCCACGATTGAGAATCGCTTTACGCATCGCAATGCCCAGCACCTGCGGCAGCTGCTCCGGATTGGAAACCAGCTCGCAATAGTGGCTGCATTCGCGGAATAATTCTTGCGGGTGGGTTTCCTGAAAATAGCCGCTGCCAATTTCGCTGGAAGGAATGTGGGCGGCGATGGCCAAAACCGGAACGTGATTGCGGTGGCAATCAAACAAGCCGTTGATGAGATGCAGGTTGCCCGGTCCACAGGAACCGGCGCATACCGCCAATTCACCGCTGATTTGTGCTTCAGCGCCGGCCGCGAAGGCTGCCACTTCTTCATGGCGCGTCGGCATCCATTCGATGGTGCCCATGCGATTCAGGCTGTCGCTCAGCCCGTTGAGAGAGTCACCGGTGACGCCCCAAATGCGTTTCACGCCGGCGTTTTCCAAAGTTTTTGCCAGCATTGCCGCCACAGTTTGCTTCATCGTTATGCTCCTTTCTGGTGTTGAGCCATCCATGCCGATGGCGAAAACGTGTCAGTCAGAAAGCGTAGACGATGAAGCTGGCGTGCAGGCGTGAAAAAATGCGTTATGCCGAGAACAGGGCGATAAGGATTGGCGCCAGCAAACTCATAATAAAACCGTGCACAATCGCAGCGGGCACGATCTCCATGCCGCCGGTGCGTTGCAGGATTGGCAGCGTGAAATCCATCGAGGTTGCGCCGCTCAAGCCCAGCGTCATGCTGCGTTGACGGGTGATCAGCAGCGGGATCAGCATAATGGTGATCAGCTCACGCAGCAGGTCGTTGAAGAAGGCGGCGCTGCCTATCACCGGGCCGAACGATTCGCTCATCAGAATGCCGGAGAGCGAATACCAGCCGAAACCGCTGGCTAACGCCAGGCCGGTTTTGATCGGCAGATCCAGCAGCAGCGCGGCCATTACGCCGCCCACCAGCGCGCTGCACAGCGATACCAGCGCCACCAGCATGCCGCGCCGGTTGATGGTGATTTGACGTAGCGTCATGCCGCTGCTGCGCAGCTGAATACCGACCAGCAATAGCATCAGCATCAAGGCGTATTCACTGATGGTCGAGGCGTGACGCAGCGGCGCCCATTGACTCAAACCGAGCAGAAAGCCCGCCAGCACCGAACCGCACAGCTTGAGCGACTCCAGCGCCATGTGCAGACGCGACGGCAGCGCTTGTGGCTTGTGCTGATGACGCCACGGCCAGCGTCGCTCCAGCAGCCACAGCGCCAGCAGCGAGCAGGCAAGAATGCTCAGCATGCTCACCAGCGCGATGTGGAAAATGGCCAGCAAATTGCTGCTCAGGTTATCGAGAAATGCCAGGCTGGTGCCCATAAAGAACAGAATGATGTAGACCAGCGCGCTCAGCGTGCGGGCAACCGCCTGTAAAAGCGTGGTGTGGCGCAGCGGCAGCAGATAGCCGAAAATCAGCGGCAAAAGGATGATAATCAATACGTACATGTGAGGTTTCTATCCATGATTTGCGGGCTGCCACGCTAGCGAAAAACGGTTGAAGTGTAAACCTTTTCCCCTGGCGCTGACTTGACCAACGCAGCGTGGCGGACCATGCTCAGGCAAAGCAGCAGATGGAATGTATGATGATTCTGGAACATATCGATATTCACGGTTTTCGCGGTATTAATCGGCTGTCATTGCCGTTGACCAACACCAATGTGTTGATTGGGGAAAATGCCTGGGGTAAATCGAGCCTGCTCGATGCATTGACGCTGTTGCTGGCGCCCGCCGCCGAGCCTTATCAGTTTAGCGAACACGACTTTCACTTCCCGCCCGGCGACATTGATGCCCGCATGCGCCAGTTGCAGCTGGTATTTCGTTTTCGTGCCCAGAGCGATGATGAGAGTGCGTTGTTTCAGCCCTTCTGGCAGCACGATGAGCATGGCCGCTATATCCGTTTCAGCACGCGTGCTAAACGTCAGGATCAGGGTGTAAAAACCAGCTGGCGTTTCATCGATCAGCATAACGATGTGTTGCCAGCGGCAGGCACTGACGCAGCGTTGGCACATCTGCGCGCTTATTATCCGGTATTGCGTTTACGCGATGCGCGTTTTGGCCGTCGTAACCGCCATGCTGACAGCGATGCGGAGCGCCGCGAGACGACGCTGACTGCATTGGCGCAGGAAGTGGAAAAGCTGACGCGCGATTTGGTGGTGCGCCCGCAAACGCTGAGTGACGATCTGCTGCGTCAGGGATTGCATACTATGCAGCAGCTGCTGGAACACTATTTTCTGGTGCAGCAGTCAGGCAGCAGCGCGCCGCGCGTGGCACCGGAAGTTCGCGATGGCAGCGAAGGCTGGCGATCGCTGGATAAACTTAATCACCTGATTGCCGGCACCGAATCACGCAGTCGTCAGGTGATTCTGCTGCGCATGTTCTCGCTATTGATTCAGGCGCACGGCAACGAGCCGCTGCCGGCGGGTGCGCATCCGCTGCTGCTGGTGGAAGATCCGGAGACGCGGCTGCATCCCATTATGCTGTCGGTGGCGTGGAATTTACTGGAACTGATGCCGCTACAAAAAATCGCCACCACCAACTCGGGTGAACTGCTATCGCAGGTGCCACTGGAAAATATGTGTCGGCTGGTGCGTGAATCCACGCGGGTGGCGGCATGGCGCATTGGGCCTGAAGGTTTAAGTGCTGAAGAGAGTCGCCGTATCGGTTTCCACATCCGCGTGAATCGTCCGTCGGCGCTGTTTGCCCGCTGCTGGCTGCTGGTGGAAGGCGAGACCGAAGTGTGGATTATCAATGAACTGGCGCGGCAGCGTGGCTATCACTTCGCGGCGGAAGGGGTGAAAGTCATTGAGTTTGCGCAATCGGGTTTGAAACCGCTGCTGAAGTTCGCCCAACGCATGGGCATCGCCTGGCATGTGCTGACCGACGGCGACCAGGCGGGCAGCAAATATGCGGCGACTGCCCGCAGCCAGCTACCGTCGGCGTCACGGGAAAGCGATCATCTCACGCAGTTTCCGGCACCGGATATTGAACATTTTCTCTATAAGCAGGGTTTCAGCGATGTTTATTACCAGACGGCGCACCTGCCGTTAAACGCGCCGATGAACACGCGGCGTATTATTAGTAAAGCTATTCAGCACAGCTCGAAACCTGAGCTGGCGATTGCCGTCGCGATGGCTGCGGCTGAACGCGGGCCGCAGGCGATTCCGCCGTTGCTGGATCAGCTGTTTGCGCGCGTGATGTGGTTGGCTCGCGGCCGGGCGGATTGAGGAAAGGGTGAGATGCGCCAAATAAAAATGCCAGCGTCTGCGGCTGGCATTTTTTTTCGGGAGTGGTCAGAATACGTGAAACAGCATGCGCGTTAAGCGACCGCGGCTTGCGTGGCTTCACAGGGCACGATCAGGCTGGCATGATTGCCTTTTGGTCCTTCATGGACATCAAACTGAACCTGCTGGCCAGCTTTCAGCGTTCTGTATCCCTCCATCTGAATCGTGGAGTAGTGTGCGAAGATATCGTCGCCGCCGCTAATCGGACAGATAAACCCGAAGCCTTTGGCGTTATTGAACCATTTTACTGTACCCGTCTCCATGCTTTTACTTCCCTCGCAAGACATTTTGATAAGTAGGTGAGGTCATCGAAGCTGTGAGTCGAGTTTGTTTAAAACTCAATCAGCTTGTGTTAGTAGAATGTAGAGAAACGGACCTTACCGTCAAGCAAACGGCCCTGGCGGACGGGGATAAATTCATCAAAATTTGAGGCAGTTAACGCTATTGCAAATTTTGTGATACAGGTCGCGCATGTGCTTTTAGGGCCAGTTTTTATCAACTGAAAACCGGCTTGACAGGCATGTTAAACTTTAGGAATGGGCGCAGAGATGTGCACAACCGTAACGCAGAATTTCGACGGAACATTATGGCAAACACAAACGACTGGCTTAATTTTGAACATCTAGCCGAAGATAAAGTACGCGAAGGGTTAAAGCCGCCTTCAATGTATAAAGTCATTCTGAATAATGACGATTATACACCTATGGAATTTGTTATTGACGTTCTGCAAAAGTTCTTTTCTTATGATATTGAACGTGCAACGCAGCTGATGTTGAAAGTTCACTACCATGGAAAAGCAATCTGTGGTGTATTCACTGCAGAAGTGGCGGAGACCAAAGTAGCCCAGGTGAACAATTACGCACGAGATAATGAACATCCGTTGCTGTGTACGCTAGAAAAAGCCTGAAGCCATCTCCATATAGGAGATAGGTTGTCAGAGCGATAATTGGGGGAGGTGCCAAATGCTCAATCAAGAACTGGAACTCAGTTTAAATATGGCTTTCGCCAGAGCGCGCGAGCACCGTCATGAGTTTATGACCGTCGAGCATCTGTTGCTGGCATTGCTCAGTAACCCGTCGGCCAGAGAGGCACTGGAAGCCTGTTCGGTGGATATCGTGGCTCTGCGTCAGGAACTCGAAGCCTTCATCGAACAAACCACGCCGGTGCTGCCTGCCAGTGAAGAGGAGCGCGATACCCAACCTACGCTCAGCTTCCAGCGTGTGCTGCAGCGCGCGGTATTCCACGTCCAGTCCTCCGGTCGCAGCGAAGTCGCAGGCGCGAACGTGCTGGTCGCGATTTTCAGCGAGCAGGAGTCGCAAGCGGCTTATCTGCTGCGCAAACACGAAGTGAGCCGTCTCGATGTGGTGAACTTCATCTCCCATGGTACGCGTAAAGACGAACCCGGCCAGCCGCAGAACAATGCGGAGAATCCGGTTAACGAAGAGCAAGCAGGCGGGGAGGATCGTATGGAAAACTTCACCACCAATCTTAATCAGCTTGCTCGTGTCGGCGGAATCGATCCGCTGATCGGCCGCGATAAAGAGCTGGAACGTACTGTTCAGGTGTTATGCCGTCGTCGTAAGAATAACCCGCTGCTGGTGGGGGAATCGGGCGTGGGTAAAACCGCGATTGCCGAAGGGCTTGCCTGGCGCATTGTGCAGGGCGACGTACCGGAAGTGATGAAAGAGTGCACCATCTATTCACTCGACATCGGTTCGCTGCTGGCGGGTACCAAATACCGTGGTGATTTTGAAAAACGCTTCAAAGCGCTGCTGAAACAGCTGGAGCAGGACAGTAACAGCATCCTGTTTATTGATGAAATTCATACCATCATCGGTGCCGGTGCGGCATCGGGTGGCCAGGTTGATGCGGCGAACCTGATCAAACCGTTGCTCTCCAGCGGCAAAATTCGCGTGATGGGTTCAACGACCTATCAGGAATTCAGCAACATTTTTGAGAAAGATCGTGCGTTGGCGCGTCGTTTCCAGAAGATCGATATCACCGAGCCTTCTGTGGAAGAGACCGTGCAAATTCTTAACGGCTTGAAACCGAAGTACGAAGCGCACCATGACGTGCGTTATACCGCCAAAGCGGTGCGTGCGGCGGTGGAGCTGGCGGTGAAGTACATCAACGATCGTCATCTGCCGGATAAAGCGATTGACGTGATTGACGAAGCCGGTGCGCGTGCGCGTCTGGTGCCCGTCAGCAAGCGTAAGAAAACCGTTAACGTTTCGGATATTGAAACGGTGGTGGCACGTATTGCGCGTATTCCTGAGCAGAGCGTGTCACAAACCGATCGTGATACGCTGAAAAATCTCGGCGATCGCCTGAAAATGTTGGTGTTTGGTCAGGATAATGCGATTGAAGCACTGACTGAAGCGATCAAAATGAGCCGTGCAGGTTTGGGCCAGGATCGTAAACCGGTCGGTTCCTTCCTTTTTGCGGGCCCAACCGGTGTCGGTAAAACAGAGGTTACCGTCCAGCTGGCAAAAGCGCTGGGTATCGAGCTGCTGCGTTTTGATATGTCCGAGTATATGGAACGTCACACCGTCAGCCGTTTGATTGGTGCGCCTCCGGGCTACGTTGGCTTCGATCAGGGCGGTTTGCTGACTGATGCGGTGATTAAACATCCGCACGCTGTGGTGCTGCTGGATGAGATCGAGAAAGCGCACCCGGATGTCTTCAATCTGCTGCTGCAGGTGATGGACAACGGTATGCTGACCGATAACAACGGTCGTAAAGCAGATTTCCGCAATGTGGTGCTGGTGATGACCACCAACGCCGGTGTGCGTGAGACTGAACGTAAGTCGATTGGCCTGATTCATCAGGACAACAGTACTGACGCGATGGAAGAGATCAAAAAGATCTTCACCCCAGAGTTCCGTAACCGTCTCGATAACATTATCTGGTTCCGTCACCTGTCTCAGGAAGTGATTCATCAGGTAGTGGATAAGTTTATCGTCGAGTTGCAGGCTCAGCTGGATGCGAAGGGCGTATCGCTGGAAGTTAGCGATGATGCGCGCGATTGGCTGGCTGATAAAGGCTACGATAAAGCGATGGGTGCGCGTCCGATGGCACGTGCCGTACAGGAAAATCTGAAGAAACCGTTGGCGAATGAACTGCTGTTTGGTTCGCTGGTTGATGGTGGATCGGTATCAGTAGCGCTGGATAAAGATAAAAACCAGCTGACTTACCACTTCCTGAGTGCGGAAAAACGTAAAACCGAAGGTACTGTACACTAAGCGTTATGCAGATATGAAAAAGGCCGGATGCGAATCCGGCCTTTTTTTTGCGCTAAGTTTGTGTCATCAGCGCGAGATAGAAATATCTACTTAGCGACTACGGAAGACAATGCGGCCTTTGCTCAGGTCGTACGGGGTCAACTCGACAGTCACTTTGTCGCCCGTCAGGATGCGGATATAGTTTTTGCGCATTTTACCGGAGATATGAGCGGTAACCACGTGCCCGTTTTCAAGCTCTACGCGGAACATGGTGTTCGGTAACGTATCCAGTACGGTACCTTGCATTTCAATATTGTCTTCTTTGGCCATCGAATCCTCTGGGTGTACTACCAAACTGTTGAACCGGCAAGATAATGCCGAATTCCATGATTTATGTAAAGAACCGTTGATGATTTTGCCAACGCTTCGCCGTGCGTCGCGCCGTTGCGCGTGCAGTACGGATAAATTAGGGTGTTTTTTGACGTCTGCGGGGGATTAGCGGGCTAAGAATCTGTAGCAATCGGCATCAGTTGCACAATCAAAACAGCTTCGGGAAATGTGTGAGATTCCCAACCTGGCAATTCCGGCTCGCCACAGCGAAGCGCGGACGACATACCAAACTCGCTTATTGTATCACTTTTGTCGGGAATTGTGTGCAAAACATCGGTGACCGATGTCAAAAAAGGGTTTGTGTGTGCCAGCAACTCTCGGAAACCGGTTGCCACGCCAGCGTTTGCACGTACTGCAGATAATCAACGCGAGGAATTTCCACCGCACCGAGGGACGCGGTATGCGGATTCAGCACCTGACAATCAATCAGCCGGCCCTGATGCGCCAGAAAATGTTGTGCGAACACCCAGAGCGCGGTTTTCGAGGCATTTTCCTGACGGCTGAACATCGATTCACCGCAAAAAATTTGCCCCAGCGCCAGGCCATACATCCCGCCGACCAGTTGCTGCTCGCACCAGACTTCAATCGAATGTGCATGGCCCAGTTCGTACAACCGCAACCACGCACGTTTCACTTCGAAAGTGATCCATGTCCCTTCCTGACGGCCGCTGGCGCAGCCTTCCAGCACCTGCGGAAACGCATGATTCATGGTGACGCGATACGGTGAGCGCTTATGGAAGCGCGCCATACTGCGGCTGAGATGGAAAGATTCTGGCAGCATGACCGCGCGGGGATCCGGCGACCACCAGAGAATCGGATCGCCAGGAGAAAACCACGGAAAAATGCCTCGCTGATAAGCATTCATCAGGCGGGCAGGGGAGAGATCGCCGCCCATCGCCAATAATCCATTGGGCTCGCGCAGCGCCATTTCCGGTGGTGGGAAATTTAATGAATCTCGTGAAAGCT
This sequence comes from Kluyvera sp. 1366, assembly GCF_054823405.1. NCBI lineage: Bacteria > Pseudomonadati > Pseudomonadota > Gammaproteobacteria > Enterobacterales > Enterobacteriaceae > Kluyvera > Kluyvera sp. 1366. The sequence continues at coordinate 435,206 of NZ_JBTRDW010000006.1, read as the reverse complement.
GTATCAGTCTCATTGCATCAATCACACTCAGGGCTGTTGGCTAAGACTATAGCGTAAAGCGCTGATGGAAACGCCAGTAGCGGCCTGCTTTTGAGATTAATTCGGCGTGCGAACCGGATTCGATAATTTGTCCCTGATCCATAACGCAAATGCGGTCCATGGCGTCTAAACCACTTAAGCGATGCGTCACCATAATCAGCGTCTTGCCGCGGGTGACGTGTTGCAATAACGCCAGAATTTGCTGCTCGGTGCTGGCATCCAAACCTTCGGTAGGTTCATCCAGCAGCCACAAATCGCCATCATGCAGAAGGGCACGCGCTATTGCCAGACGACGCAGTTCGCCGCCGGACAACGGTCGACCGCCGTCGCCCATCCACGCATTCAATCCTTCGCTGTGTTCGGCGAGATGGGCCAGACCCACCTTACTCAACGCGTCTTCCAGTTGCTCATCGCTGGCATCGGGTTTTGCCAGCAGGAGATTGTCGCGCAGCGTTTGGCTGAACAGATGCACGCGCTGTGTTACCACGCTAATGCGGCGACGCAATGAAGCTTCATCCCAGGTGGTGAGATCGCTATCGTTGAGGCTAATTGAACCTTGCTGCGCTTCCCAACCGCGGGTAATCAGCGCCAGCAGACTGGATTTGCCGCAGCCGGTTGGACCGAGCAGCGCCAAATGCTCACCTGCATTTAACGATAGGGAAAAATGCTGCAACACCGGTTCGGGGCGCTGCGGATAGCTGAAGCGGATGTTTTCCATTTTCAGGCTGATACCTGATGGGCTACTGATTTTTGCGCTGGGAAAACGGATCGCGGCGGGCTGTTCAATGATTTCCTGTACCCGCTTAGCGGCGCTGGTCACCTGCGACAGCGGCAGAAACGCTCCGGCAACCGGGGCCAGCGCTTCAAACGCCGCCAGTCCGCAGAACACAAACAGCGCGATCAATGCGCCCGGCGAACTGTTTCCACCCACGCCATTCGCGGAAATCCATAGCAACAGCGTAACCGTCGCGCCGCTGATGACCAGCAACAGACTTTGCGCCAGCGCCTGCAGGCAATGTTGTCTGCGTTGCGCCTGTTGCCACTTCTGTTCATCGCTATCAAGTTGGTCGCGCCACTGTTGTGCTGCACCATAAATTTTCAGCTCAGACAGGCCAGTAATCCAGTGCGTCAACTGCATGCGCCAGTTGGCCTGATGCTGGGCGATTTGGTGTCCGGCTGAGGTGCCAAGCCGCCAAAACAGCGGCGGCATGAGCAACAGCGTCAAAAGCATCATACCGCCGAGCAGCAAAGCTAACGGTACATCCAGCAGCGCCAAACCGCAGGTGACCACCACAATTACCACCGCTGCACCGATTAACGGCGAGATCACACGCAGGTAAAGATGATCGAGTGTATCCACGTCGCTGACAAAACGGTTGAGCAATTCGCCATGACGAAAACGAGCCAGCTGTTCCGGCGATAGGGCGATGACTTTGCTGAAGGTGAATACGCGCAAATGTTGCAGCACGCGGAAGGTGGCATCGTGGCTCACGAGGCGCTCAAAATAACGTGCAGCCGTGCGCGTGATCGCCGCGCCTCGCACGCCGGCAGCGGGCAACATATAGTTGAACGTATAAAGTCCCGCTACGCCCGCCAGCGAAGAGGCGGCAAGGAACCAGCCGGATAAAGTCAGCAATCCGATACTGGCAAGCAAAGTGATAATGGCGAGAATGATGCCAAGTCCCAAACGCCATGGATGACGGCTAAACAGACGCAGGAAAGGCAATAAATTATTCATTATGCGATCTCCTTCCGACGATGCTGCGCCATTTCACGCAAAGGTCCATCTTGTTCAATCAGCTGCTGCCAGGGACCTTGTTGCACCAGTTGCCCGGCCTGCATCACCCACACTTCATCCCAGCTAGCGAGCTCGTTGAGTTGATGCGTGATCATTAGCGTGGTTTGCTGGGTGGCCGCCTGCTGCAGTGCGCGGATAACATGTTGCTCACTTTGGCTATCCAGCCCAGAACCGGGCTCATCAAGCAATAGCAGTTGTGCCGGTTTAAGCAGCGCACGCGCCACGGCAATACGCTGCGCCTGACCGACGGAAAGCCCCACGCCGCCATCGCCTAAAAGAGTATCTAATCCGTTTGGCAGACGATCTAAAAACTCGTCAACGCCCGCGCGCTGCAGAACCGACATGAGCGTCGCGTCATTAATGGGGCTATTAAGCAGCAGGTTTTCGCGTAGCGTTTGCGCGGGTAAATGCGGATTTTGGCCAACCCAGGCAATATATTGTTGCCAGCTATCGCGGTTGATATCACGCAGCTCCTGCCCATTAACCTGCAGTGAACCTTGATAAGGCAGGAAACCCAGCAAGACGTTCATCAGCGCTGTTTTGCCTGCACCGCTTTGTCCTACCAGCGCTACACGTTTACCAGTATCGAGAGTGAAATTGAGCGATTGAGAGAGCGCTTCACCGCCAGCAGTCATGACCACCAAATTCTGAGCCTGAATATGCAGCGGTGTAGTGAGAGAAAGCTCGCGAGAAGCATGCTCTTCGTGTGGATCGGGACTTTCGCGTAGAAACTGGTCCAGCGCATCAGCTCCGCCAATCGCTTGCGCTTTGGCGTGATAAAAGGTGCCTAAGTCGCGCAACGGCTGGAAAAATTCAGGCGCCAGAATAAGTGCCAGGAAACCAGCAAACAGCGTTACGCCGGTGCTGTAATGACCAAAGTTCAGTTCGCCGAGATAAGAGAAACCGAAATAGACCGCGACGACAGCAATCGCCAGTGAGGCAAAAAATTCCAGCACGGCAGATGAGAGAAACGCCAGGCGTAATACTTCCATGGTACGTTGACGAAAATCGGTGGTGCTGGCGGCAATTACTTCTTGCTCTGCCGCGCCGCGATAGAACAGGCGCAGCGTTTCACGTCCACGCAGACGATCGTAAAAATCACCGCTTAGTCGGGCGAGAGCAACAAAGTTGCGGCGGTTGGCATCTGCAGCGCCCATGCCAACCATCGCCATGAACAGGGGAATCAGTGGCGCGGTGACCAGCAGAATCAATCCCGCCGCCCAGTTTATTGGAAAAATGGCGATCAATATGGCCAACGGAATAAAGAGTGCCAGCGACATCTGAGGCAGATAACGCGCGTAGTATTCCTGCATCTCTTCGATTTGTTCGAGTAGTAGCGTAGCCCAACTGCCTGCTGGCTTACCTTGAATCCAGGCGGGACCGAGCACATTGAGTCGATCCAGAACCTGCTGACGCAGCGCACGGCGAATGGCAACGCCGGCGCGATGTCCTGCCATTTCGCGGGCGTAATGCAATCCGGCGCGCAAAACAAAGCACAGCAGCAGCAACAGAAAATCGGTGAGCAGTGATGCGCGCGGTTGCTGTGCGACAAGCAGATTTTGCAGCAGCGAAGCCAGTAACCAGGCTTGGGCGATAATGACCAATGCGCCAGCAAAACCCAGCAGCGAAGCCGCACGTAAGTTGCGCGCACCGTGATGACGTTGCTGACGGAGCCAGCGGAGAAGTTCTTGTTGCCGTGATTTGTTCATGCGATGCCGTTTGGTAACTCAAAAGAGATGTAAATCCCGGATGAAAACCCAGCAATATCGGGCGCGTGAACTGTAGCACGCAGGTAACAAAAAAGGCGACCAAAACTGGCCGCCTTTTAGCGATTATGATCAGGTTATTAACAACTTACTTATCGTTTTTAACCAGTCCATCGAGGAAGCGTTCCGCATCCAACGCCGCCATACAGCCGGTACCGGCAGAGGTAATGGCCTGGCGATAAATATGATCCATCACATCGCCGGCAGCGAACACGCCTGGGATGCTGGTTTGCGTGGCGTTGCCGTGCAGACCAGACTGCACTTTGATGTAGCCATTTTCCAAATCCAGCTGACCATCAAAAATTGCGGTATTTGGACTGTGGCCGATGGCGACAAACAAACCAGCGACGTCCAGTGATTCAGCCGCTTCACCTTTGGTAGACAGCAGTTTCAAGCCCGTCACGCCCATTTGATCGCCAACCACTTCATCCAGCGTGCGGTCGGTGTGCAGCACGATGTTGCCATTGCGCACTTTTTCCATCAGACGGTCAATAAGGATTTTCTCAGCGCGGAAACTGTCGCGACGGTGAATCAGATGCACTTCTGCAGCAATGTTAGCCAGATAAAGCGCTTCTTCAACGGCAGTGTTACCGCCACCAATGACGGCAACTTTCTGATTGCGGTAGAAGAAGCCGTCGCAGGTCGCACAAGCAGAGACGCCTTTGCCTTTGAACGCTTCTTCTGATGGCAATCCGAGATAACGTGCCGATGCGCCAGTGGCGATGATCAACGCATCAGCAGTGTATTCACCGCTGTCGCCGACCAGACGGAACGGACGGTTCTGCAAATCGACGGTATGAATGTGGTCAAAAATGATCTCGGTGTTGAATTTCTCGGCATGCTCCTGCATGCGCTCCATCAACGCTGGACCGGTCAGATCGTTTGCATCGCCTGGCCAGTTCTCCACTTCGGTGGTGGTGGTGAGCTGACCTCCTTTCTCCAGTCCGGTAATTAACACCGGATTCAGGTTAGCGCGCGCTGCATATACTGCTGCAGTGTAACCGGCAGGGCCGGAGCCCAGAATGAGCAGCTTACTGTGTTTGGCCGTACTCATGCGTTCCTCAATTTTTTTCTGACGACATAGTTTTTGATTGTAGGGAAATTAACGCCGCAAAAAAAGGCTCCAGCAATTTTGTTAACAATCACTGCGAGCGGCGTAGACGATGAGTGCAAGTTTTGCACGCGCGTTGCGCCAAAAGGGGGCAATGCTCGGCAATTAGTGGTGCAGCAGCATAAAAATTCTCATTTAAAAACAGCAACCCAGAACTCTATCTGGCATCTTGTACTGAATTTGGATGTTTTACTTTGACAATCGCCTGCGCTTTTGCGAAAACATTGGGAGAAGCAGAGAATATTTAGCGATTCAAAACAGAATTTCATTTCTGTTTTTGTCTGTTTAGCCGAATAAACTCAGCCTGACATTGGTAGTGACGCATGATGTGGACAGACAACATGCGTCATACGGATGGACGCGTTACTGCACAGGCTTATGGTCTTCACTTCAGTAAGGCCCTGAACAATGAGCGTTTTCAGGGTGTGGCAGGTTAAGGGAAGGAATTAAGAGAGACAATAATAATGGTAGACAATAAGAAACGCCCCGGAAAAGATTTAGATCGTATCGACAGAAATATTCTGAATGAACTGCAGAAAGACGGTCGAATTTCTAATGTCGAGCTTTCCAAACGTGTTGGATTATCGCCAACTCCATGTCTTGAGCGCGTGCGCCGCCTCGAGCGTCAAGGCTTCATTCTGGGCTACACCGCGCAGCTCAACCCGCATTATCTGGATGCTTCACTGCTGGTTTTCGTTGAGATTACTCTGAATCGTGGTGCGCCAGATGTGTTTGAACAATTTAACGCCGCCGTGCAAAAACTTGAGGAAACTCAAGAATGTCACCTTGTTTCCGGTGATTTTGACTACCTGCTGAAAACCCGCGTACCGGATATGTCCGCTTATCGTAAACTACTGGGTGAGACCTTGCTGCGTCTGCCGGGCGTAAACGACACCCGTACTTACGTGGTGATGGAAGAGGTCAAACAGAGCAATCGTCTGGTGATCAAAACCCGGTAGTGCAGGGCAGGTGCAAAGCTTGCAGGATTTCGGTACACTCCTGTGAATTCATACAGGACCAACGTCGGGCATGCCCGACGTTGTTGCCTTCTTAATTTACAGGCACCTGGAGAGTTCTCTTGAGCCAGGAATATACAGAAGATAAAGATGTTTCGTTACAACCGCTGAGCAGTGGACGTCGTCTGCTGGAAGCGTTGCTCATTCTTGTGGCCTTGTTCGCCATCTATTTGATGGTGTCGCTGGTTAGTTTTAACCCGTCAGATCCAAGCTGGTCACAAACCGCATGGCACGAACCTATCCATAATCTGGGTGGTAGCGTCGGCGCATGGCTGGCCGATACGCTATTGTTCATCTTTGGCGTGATGGCCTACGCCATTCCTCCCGTCATTATTGGTCTGTGTTGGATCACCTTCCGCCAACGTGATCGTCAGGATTACATCGACTACTTTGCCGTTGGTTTACGCCTGATTGGCGTGCTGGCCTTGGTGGTAACGACCTGTGGTCTGGCGGCGCTCAACGTAGATGACATCTGGTATTTTGCTTCCGGCGGCGTAATCGGCAGCCTGGTCAGCAATGCGATGGCACCGTGGTTCAGTTCGGCTGGCGGCACCTTGACGCTGCTGTGCGTCTGGGCTGCCGGCATCACGCTTTATACCGGATGGTCATGGCTGACGATTGCCGAGAAGATCGGCGGCGTGGTGATGGGTGTTCTGACCTTTGCCAGCAATCGTTCACGACATGACGAACCCTGGCAGGAAGAAGAATACGACGACGAAGAGCTTGCTGATGAGGTGTCGCCTCCGATGCATGCTGCACACTCCGTTAATGACGACGATGATGTCTTGTTAGCTCAACCGCGCAAGGTGAGCGAACCGGTTGCTGCGGAGTTGAGCGACGATCCGCTGCTGGCGAAGGCGAGTGCGGCAACTGCCGCTGCAATTGCGGTTACTACGCAAGCTGCACAGCAAACTCCAGCTGCACAGCAAACTCCAGCTGCTATGCAGCCTGCTCCAGCCGCATCTGCTGAACCCGACGCAATGCCACGCGTTGCCGAAGCCACGGCTCAGTCGATTCCGGCTCCTCAGCCTGTTGCTGCAGCACAACAACCAATCGCGCAGCCTTCTGCTCCGCTCTATCGTTTCGAGATGCCAGGTGAAGCAGCACCTTCACCGTTTTCGCCGGCTGATGACGATGAGGGCCCGAGCATGGGCAACTGGCAGGATGCCGCTTCATCTTCTGCACCTTTAAACAGTCTCGCCGCCGCTTCACTTGCCGCTGGAGCAGTCAAAGCAGCGACATCACCTGCTGCTTATTCACCTGCCTTCGATATCGTACCTGAGCGTGATTACAACCCGCAGGTGAAGCAGGGCATTGGTCCAGAGTTGCCGCGTCCAAACAAAGTTAAGTTGCCAACACGACGTGAGTTAGCTTCGTACGGCATTAAGTTGCCCTCGCAGCGCATGGCGGAAGAACAGGCTAAAGATGCTGAGCAGCAACAGCCGGAAGTCACTGCGTCTTACAGCGTTCCTCCACAGGAAGAGGATGTTGAGCTGCAAGAGGCGCAGTTGCGTGAAGCCTTCGCGTCGCAGCAGCAGAATCGTTACGGTGAAAGCTGGCAGGAAGCGTCTGAGCCTGATGATGAGGATGCATTGCAGCAGGCTCAACTTGCACGTCAGTTCGCCGATCAGCAGCAGCAACGCTATACCGAACCTGAAGTGAAGGAAGCACCGGTATTTAATCTGGATACGTCGTCTGCTTTTGATTTTTCACCAATGAAAGATTTGGTCGACGATAGCCCGAGCGAGCCACTGTTCACTATTTCTGCATCGCCAGAGCCGGAAGAGCCCGCGCCGTGGCAACAACCTGCTGCGCCGGAGCCAGCGGCAATGCCGTCGTTGAGTGCTGAATCCAGCCCATGGTCGTCGCCGGAACAGGAAGCCTATTCTGCGCCACCTGCACCAGTGAAACCTGCTGCGCCGGTGCAGGACAGCTTGTTCCATCCGTTCCTGGTTCGCCATGAACAGCCGCTGGAAAAACCTTCTACGCCGCTGCCCACGCTGGATCTGCTCACGTCACCACCGGCAGAAGAAGAGCCGGTAGATATGTTTGCGCTGGAGCAAACCGCGCGGCTGGTTGAAGCACGCCTGGCTGATTATCGAGTGAAGGCGGAGGTTGTAGGTATTTCACCAGGTCCGGTCATTACCCGCTTCGAACTCGATTTAGCGCCAGGCGTCAAAGCTTCCCGTATTTCTAACTTGTCGCGTGACCTGGCGCGTTCTCTGTCTGCGGTTGCCGTGCGCGTGGTGGAAGTGATTCCAGGCAAGCCTTACGTCGGGCTTGAACTGCCAAATAAACATCGTCAAACCGTTTATCTGCGCGAAGTACTGGATTGCCCTAAATTTCGTGAAAACCCGTCACCGCTTGCAGTGGTGTTGGGTAAAGACATTGCTGGCCAGCCGGTGGTGGCTGATTTGGCGAAAATGCCGCACTTGCTGGTTGCCGGTACCACTGGTTCCGGTAAATCAGTGGGCGTTAACACCATGATCATCAGCATGCTGTATAAAGCCACGCCGGAAGAAGTGCGCTTTATCATGATCGACCCGAAAATGCTCGAGCTGTCAGTCTACGAAGGCATCCCTCACTTGCTGACCGAAGTGGTTACCGACATGAAAGATGCGGCCAATGCGCTGCGCTGGAGTGTTGGTGAAATGGAGCGTCGCTATAAATTGATGTCTGCGCTGGGCGTGCGTAATCTTGCCGGCTATAACGAGAAGATTGAGCAGGCTGCCGCGATGGGTCGACCGATTCCGGATCCGTTCTGGAAACCGGGCGATAGCATGGACACCACACCGCCGGTGCTGGAAAAACTGCCCTATATCGTGGTGCTGGTCGATGAATTTGCCGATCTGATGATGGCGGTCGGTAAGAAAGTCGAAGAGTTGATTGCTCGTCTGGCTCAGAAAGCGCGAGCGGCGGGTATTCACCTGGTGCTGGCGACACAGCGTCCGTCGGTTGATGTGATTACCGGTCTGATCAAAGCCAACATACCGACGCGTATCGCCTTCACCGTTTCCAGCAAGATCGACTCACGTACCATCCTCGATCAGGGCGGTGCAGAATCGCTGCTGGGGATGGGTGACATGCTGTACATGCCGCCAAACTCCTCAATGCCTGTACGTGTGCATGGTGCATTCGTGCGCGATCAGGAAGTGCATGCGGTGGTTCAGGACTGGAAAGCGCGCGGTCGCCCGCAATACATCGAAAGCATTACTGCTGGTGAAGAGAGCGATAGCGCAGCTAGCGGAATGATGGGCGATGAAGAGCTGGATCCGCTGTTTGATCAGGCGGTCTCTTTCGTAGTGGAAAAACGCCGAGCCTCCATTTCTGGAGTTCAGCGCCAGTTCCGTATCGGATATAACCGTGCCGCACGTATCATCGAGCAGATGGAAGCGCAGGGCATCGTTTCTGAACCGGGACATAACGGCAACCGCGAAGTGCTTTCGCCGCCGCCACACGAGATGTAATTTATCGCGTGCAGTTGTCTGCTTATGGGCCAGTTAACACTGGCCCATTGTTTATCTGTTGGTCGATCCCCATATCTTCGGGAGCTTTCGGCTTTTTCTCCTGTCGAAGAGATAGGATGGCAACTACGTTTAATGCTGTAAGTGTCGGGAAACAATGAATAAGGAATCGAATCAGATGAAATTACGCGTTATTGCCTGTGGCCTGTTGGCCAGTTTTGTTTCCGCATCAGTATTGGCGGATGCGTCCAGCGATCTGCAACAGCGTCTTAATAAAGTGAACAGCTTCCATGCCAGCTTCAGTCAGAAAGTGACCGATGGCAGCGGTGCCAACGTGCAGGATGGTGAAGGCGAGCTGTGGGTGAAGCGCCCAAGCTTGTTTAACTGGCACATGACCGCGCCGGATGAAAGCGTAATTATTTCTGATGGCAAAAATCTGTGGTTCTACAATCCCTTCGTTGAACAAGCCAGCGTTAGCCTGTTGCAAAATGCAGCCAGTAATACGCCGTTTATGCTGATTGCGCGTAATCAGCCAAGCGACTGGAAACAGTACAACATCAAGCAGCAGGGCGATAACTTTGAACTAACGCCAAAGAGCAGTGATGGCAACCTCAAGCAGTTCACCATCAATGTGACATCGTCTGGCACCATCAATAAGTTCAGCGCGATTGAGCAAGATGGTCAGCACAGCGATTATCAGCTGAAGAGCCAAAACAACGGCGCTATTAGCCCAGACAAATTCACCTTTACGCCGCCAAAAGGGGTAACGGTGGACGATCAACGTCAGTGAGGTCACGGTGAGTAACCTGTCTCTGGATTTCGCTCCATCGAATGAGTTTCAGCCGCTGGCCGCGCGTATGCGGCCGGCGACGCTGCAACACTACATTGGGCAACAGCATTTGCTGGCGCCCGGTAAACCGCTGCCGCGCGCCATTGAGGCCGGGCATCTGCATTCGATGATTTTGTGGGGACCGCCTGGGACAGGGAAAACGACATTAGCCGAGATTATCGCCCATTACGGTAAAGCTGATGTTGAGCGCATTTCTGCTGTCACTTCTGGCGTGAAAGAGATTCGTGAAGCGATCGAGCGTGCCCGACAAAATCGTCAGGTGGGTCGACGCACCATCCTGTTTGTCGACGAAGTCCATCGCTTTAACAAAAGTCAGCAGGATGCTTTCCTGCCGCATATTGAAGATGGCACCATTACGTTTATTGGTGCCACCACAGAAAATCCCTCGTTTGAACTTAACTCGGCGCTGCTATCGCGTGCCCGCGTATATTTACTCAAGTCTCTTACCACTGCTGATATTGAACAGGTTCTGCTGCAGGCGATGCAGGATGACGAACGCGGTTATGGCAAAAGCGATATTGTGCTGCCGGATAACACGCGCCGTATGATAGCGGAACTGGTTAACGGTGATGCGCGTCGGGCATTGAATACGCTGGAAATGATGGCGGATATGGCTGAAAGCAATGCCGAAGGCCAGCGTGAATTAACGCCACAATTACTCAACGAAGTTTCCGGTGAAAGGGCGGCGCGTTTTGATAATAAAGGCGATCGTTTCTACGATCTGATCTCCGCTCTACACAAGTCTGTTCGCGGTTCAGCACCTGATGCGGCACTTTACTGGTATGCAAGAATCATCACTGCAGGCGGCGATCCGCTGTATGTCGCACGCCGTTTGCTGGCTATCGCCTCGGAAGATGTGGGTAACGCCGATCCGCGCGGCATGCAGGTTGCGCTAGCGGCCTGGGATTGCTTTACGCGCGTCGGTCCAGCCGAAGGCGAAAGGGCGATTGCCCAGGCGATTGTCTACCTTGCCAGCGCACCCAAAAGTAATGCCGTTTACACCGCTTTCAAAGCCGCGATGCGCGATGCGCGCGAATTTCCTGACTACGATGTGCCGGAACATTTACGCAACGCCCCAACCAAATTGATGAAAGAGATGGGGCTGGGCAAAGAGTATCGTTATGCGCACGACGAGACTAACGCCTATGCCGCTGGCGAAGTCTATTTCCCGCCTGAAATGGCGCAGACGCGCTACTATCAACCGACTAATCGCGGGCTCGAAGGGAAAATTGGCGAAAAACTCGCCTGGCTGGCTGAGCAGGATCAAAAAAGCCCGATAAAACGCTACCGCTGATAAACACCTTACGGTAAGGTGAGCAAGGATTTCATTGCATTCCATAGGGATGCAAGTCCCGCCATTCGTTCAATCAACCTTTTATTACACAGGATTAGCATGCTCGATCCCAACCTGCTGCGTAACGAGCCAGACGCAGTCGCAGAAAAACTGGCACGCCGAGGATTTAAACTGGATGTGGAAACCTTACGTTCGCTTGAAGAGCGTCGTAAAGTCTTGCAGGTAGAAACTGAAAATCTGCAGGCTGAGCGTAATTCCCGATCCAAATCCATCGGTCAGGCCAAAGCACGTGGGGAAGACATCGAGCCGCTGCGTCAGGAAGTGAACGCGCTGGGCGAACGCCTGGATGCGGCTAAAGCAGAACTGGATGCCCTGCAGAACGAAATTCGTGACTTTGCCCTCGCATTGCCAAACCTCCCGGTTGACGAAGTCCCGTTGGGTAAAGATGACAGCGAGAATCAGGAAGTCAGCCGCTGGGGCCAGCCGCGCCAGTTCGATTTCCCGGTGAAAGATCATGTTGAGCTGGGTGAAGCCGCCAAAGGTCTGGACTTTGCCGCCGCGGTGAAATTGACGGGTTCACGTTTCATTGTGATGCAGGGCCAGATTGCGCGTCTGCACCGTGCGCTTAGCCAGTTTATGCTTGACCTGCACACGCAGCAGCACGGTTATCTTGAAACCTATGTTCCGTATCTGGTGAATCAGGAAACGTTGTATGGCACCGGACAGCTGCCGAAGTTTGGTGAAGATTTGTTCCATACCAAGCCGCTGGGCGAAGAAGCGGGTAGCAGCAACTATGCGCTGATCCCTACCGCTGAAGTGCCGCTGACCAATCTGGTGCGTGATGAGATCGTTGAAGAAGAATCTTTGCCGCTCAAACTTGCTGCGCACACGCCATGCTTCCGTTCTGAAGCCGGTTCGTACGGGCGCGATACGCGTGGTTTAATCCGTATGCACCAGTTCGATAAAGTGGAAATGGTGCAGATTGTGGCGCCTGAAACCTCCATGGATGCACTGGAAGAGTTGGTGGGCCATGCAGAGAAAGTGCTTCAGTTGCTCAATCTGCCATACCGTAAAGTGCTGCTTTGCACCGGCGATATGGGCTTTGGCTCTTCCAAGACTTACGACCTGGAAGTTTGGCTGCCAGCACAGGACACCTATCGTGAAATCTCTTCTTGCTCCAACATGGGTGATTTCCAGGCTCGTCGTATGCAGGCGCGCTGCCGTAGCAAAACCGACAAGAAACCGCGTTTGGTGCACACGCTGAACGGTTCTGGTCTGGCAGTGGGTCGTACTCTGGTGGCTGTGCTTGAAAACTATCAGCAAGCAGATGGCCGCATCGAAGTGCCAGAAGTACTACGTCCTTATATGGGCGGACTGGAATTCGTTGGCTAATCAACGCGCAATTATATAAACCCGGCAATGCCGGGTTTTTTGTTTCTTAAGCGGCAAAATAATTATTTTTTAGTCGGAATTAATAAGAAATAAACGTTATCGACAAGAAATGGCTATTAACCATTAAAAATCGTAAATTCAAATAGATAGATGCCGCACTTGTATCCCTCATCATGCTTCTAACCCTCTGAAGATAAAAAAAATAAATTGTTCCGCAGCAAATCGTGCGGCGACGAATTTTGCACATTGACTTTAAGATAGCGGATGGCAAACTGCGCGCAATTATCGTCATCTCTTTTGGTTTTATTCCCTATGTCAACCTGGTCGCGCCCCGTCGTTTTGCTGCTTTGCGGCTTAATGCTCATGACGGTGTCTATCGCTGTGCTTAATACGCTGGTACCGCTCTGGCTTACCCATGATCAATTGCCAACCTGGCAAGTGGGAATGGCTAGCTCATCGTATTACACCGGTAACTTGCTGGGCACCTTGCTCGCGGGCTGGTTGATTACTCGTTATGGTTTTAATCGCTGTTTTTACCTCGCCAGCGTGCTTTTTGCCGTAGCGACTATGGGCATGGTGATACTGGATGGTTTCTATAGCTGGACATTACTGCGCTTTACCGCAGGTGTCGGTTGTGCACTGATTTGGGTGGTGGTTGAGAGTGCCTTGTTATGCAGCGGTACCGTGCGTAATCGCGGTCAGTTGCTGGCGGCTTATATGATCATCTATTACCTCGGCACTGTTGCAGGCCAGTTGCTGGTGAGCCGCGTGTCAACCGAGCTGCTCCACGTGATTCCATGGGTGACTGCACTGATTATCTGTGCGGTATTGCCGGTAGTATTTGTGCATGTCAATTCCAGCGCTGCGACAGAAGAAGCTTCAACGGGGCGCCTTTGGGTTATGTTGCGTCGTCGTAGTTCTCGTCTTGGCATCAATGGCTGCATTATTTCCGGTATCGTTCTCGGCTCACTTTATGGCTTGATGCCATTGTATCTGTCACATCAGGGCATGAGTGATGCAAACGTCGGATACTGGATGGCGTTACTGGTCAGCTCCGGCATTGTCGGTCAGTGGCCGGTAGGACGTTTAGCCGATCGCTTTGGTCGCCTGATGGTGCTGCGTGTGCAAGTGTTTGTGGTTATCCTGGGTGCGATTGCTATGTTAGGTGATACTGCGATGGCGCCAGCGCTGTTTGTGCTTGGTCTTGCGGGTTTTACACTTTATCCGGTGGCGATGTCCTGGGCGTGCGAAACCGTCGCGCATCATGAGTTAGTGGCAATGAATCAGGCGTTACTGTTTAGCTATACCGTGGGCAGTTTGGTGGGGCCGGGAATGACGTCAATGCTGATGCAGAATTACTCTGACCGCCTGCTGTTTGTGATGATTGCTGCAGTTGCACTGGTTTATCTGGTGATGTTACTGCGCAAAGCCGATCATCAGGCTACTCCTGTCGCACATGCTTAACGCATTCCCATGAAATAGTAAAAAGGGGAGCCGGTGGTTCCCCTTTTGTTTGCGGTTAATACATCACTTCATGGCCGTAGCTGGCGAGGATATTCTTCACTCGCTCCATGGTTTCCTTGCTCGGCGGCTTAACACCATCCAGCTTGTACTCTTCGCCCATGGCGATCCATTTGTGTTTGCCTAACTCGTGGTAAGGCAGCAATTCGATCTTCTCTATGTTATCCATATCTTTGGTAAACTCACCCAAGCGATGAACGGAGTCATCATCATCGGAGTAGCCAGGCACCACTACAAAGCGGATCCAGGTGCGTTTGCCTCTCTTCTGCAGATAGCGCGCAAAGTCCAGCGTACGATGATTGGAAACGCCCACCAGAATCTGATGCACATCATCGTTAATCTGTTTTAAATCGAGCATTACCAAATCAGTGGCATCAAGCAATTCATCGATCACGGGATCGTAGCGACGAACAAAGCCGTTAGTGTCGAGACAGGTATGAATGCCTTCTGCCTGGCAAGCGCGGAACCAGTCACGCACGAACTCCGCTTGTAAGATCGCTTCGCCACCCGACGCCGTCACGCCACCGCCAGATGCATTCATGAAGTGACGATATGAGAGCGCATCCTTCATCAACTCTTCAACGGTAACTTCTTTACCGCCATGCGTGTCCCATGTATCGCGGTTATGGCAATACAAGCAGCGCATGAGGCAGCCCTGAAAAAAGGTAATGAAGCGGATGCCTGGGCCGTCAACGGTGCCGCAGGATTCAAAGGAGTGGATACGACCGATGGTTGACATTGCGATGAGTTCTCCAGGTGGGCCTGAATATCAGGCAGCACAATCTATGTTGTGCTCTAAAAGTGAAAGTCGATTTTGCCAGGTCGCCAGCACCAGCAAACTGGCAAAACGGACTTGTGGAGAAAAGGCTCCCGCAGGAGCCTTTCAATCTCAGTGAACTACGATTACAGCGACTGAGTGAACGTACGGGTAATTACATCTTTCTGCTGCTCTTTGGTGAGCGAGTTGAAGCGCACAGCATAACCGGATACGCGAATGGTCAGCTGCGGATACTTCTCAGGATGTTCCATCGCATCCAGCAACATCTCACGGTTCATCACGTTAACGTTCAGATGTTGACCGCCCTCAATATTGGCTTCATGGTGGAAATATCCATCCATCAGGCCAGCAAGATTGGTTTTACGCACGTTATCATCTTTACCCAGCGCATTTGGCACGATGGAGAAAGTATAAGAGATGCCGTCTTTCGCGTAAGCAAAGGGCAGTTTCGCGACGGAGGTCAGTGAAGCCACCGCACCTTTCTGATCACGGCCGTGCATTGGGTTAGCACCCGGACCGAATGGCGCACCCGCACGACGTCCGTCTGGCGTATTACCGGTTTTCTTACCGTAAACCACGTTAGAAGTGATGGTCAGCACTGACTGAGTTGGCACCGCGTTACGGTAGGTTTGCAGTTTCTGAATTTTCTTCATGAAACGTTCAACCAAATCGCACGCCATGTCATCAACGCGAGAGTCGTTATTACCAAATTGCGGATATTCGCCTTCAATTTCAAAGTCTACCGCTAAACCATCTTCATCACGGATGGTTTTCACTTTGGCGTATTTGATGGCAGAAAGTGAGTCAGCCGCAACAGACAGACCCGCGATACCACAGGCCATGGTGCGATAAACGTCACGATCGTGAAGCGCCATCAGTGAAGCTTCGTAGCTGTACTTATCGTGCATGTAGTGAATGATATTCAGGGAGGTGACGTACTGCTTAGCCAGCCAATCCATGAAGTGATCCAGGCGCTCCATCACGGTGTCGTAATCAAGAATCTCGTCAGTGATTGGTGCTTCTTTCGGACCCACCTGCATTTTCAGTTTTTCGTCAACGCCACCGTTGATTGCGTACAGCAGGGTTTTTGCCAGGTTGGCACGCGCACCGAAGAACTGCATCTGCTTACCGACAATCATTGGGCTAACGCAGCAGGCGATAGCATAGTCATCGTTGTCGAAGTCAGGACGCATCAGGTCATCATTCTCATACTGCAATGAGGATGTATCGATAGACACTTTTGCGGCGTATTTCTTAAAGTTAACCGGCAGTTTTTCTGACCACAGGATGGTCATATTTGGCTCCGGAGATGGCCCCATGGTGTAAAGCGTATTCAGGAAACGGAAGGTGCTTTTAGTCACCAGAGTACGGCCATCGACGCCCATACCCGCCAGTGATTCTGTTGCCCAGATTGGGTCACCAGAGAACAGCTCATCGTATTCAGGTGTACGCAGGAAGCGCACCATACGCAGTTTCATCACCAGATGGTCAATCAGTTCCTGTGCTTCTTCTTCAGTCAGTTTTCCGGCCTGAATATCGCGCTCGATATACACATCAAGGAAGGTGGATACGCGACCAAAGGACATTGCCGCACCGTTCTGAGATTTCACCGCCGCGAGATAGCCATAGTAAGTCCACTGAACGGCTTCTTGAGCATTGGTAGCGGGCAGCGAGATATCTGAACCATACTTCGCAGCCATCTCTTTGATCTGACCCAGTGCGCGGTGCTGTTCAGAGATCTCTTCACGCAGGCGAATGGTGGCTTCGAGGTCAACGCCATTCTCCATATCGCTCTGCAGAGAATTGAACTGCGCAACTTTGTCTTTCATCAGAAAATCGATGCCGTACAGCGCAACGCGGCGATAGTCACCGATGATACGACCGCGGCCATAGGCATCCGGTAAACCCGTCAACACGCCTGATTTACGGCAGCGCATGATGTCAGGGGTGTAAACATCGAACACGCCCTGGTTATGGGTTTTGCGGTAATCAGTGAAGACTTTTTTCAGCGCGGGATCAAGTTCGCGGCCATAAACCTTGCAAGAACCCTCAACCATTTTGATGCCGCCAAACGGGATGATGGCACGTTTCAAAGGTGCTTCAGTTTGCAGGCCAACGATTTTTTCCAGCGATTTGCTGATGTAGCCGGCATCATGAGAGGTGATGGTTGAAGCCAGATCGGTGTCAAAATCTACCGGCGCGTGGGTGCGGTTCTCGATTTTGATGCCTTCAAGTACACTGTCCCACAGCTTAGTTGTGGCCGGCGTCGCGCCAGCGAGGAAGGATTCGTCGCCTTCATACGGTGTGTAGTTTTTCTGGATAAAGTCACGGACGTTGACGCTGTTCTGCCATTCGCCGGCGCTAAATCCTTCCCAGGCTGACGCCATTTTTTCATTCAGTTCGGACATGATATACCTGCCTTATTTAGGGAGACTTTGACGTATGGCGCGCTGACTCAGCACGCCCGTACCAATTCATCAATGCACCGGCTCATCGCCACGCAGATAGATTACCCAGTAGGTCAAACCGACTAATAATCCGCCGCCAATAATGTTGCCGATGGTCACGGGAATCAGGTTGTTAACAATAAAGTCACTAACGCTTAGTGATGGGAACTGTGCTGCGCTTGCACCAGCCATTTGCCAGAATTCCGGGCTGGAAAAATCACGGATAACGATGGCCATCGGGATAAGGAACATGTTGGCAATACTATGTTCAAAACCGCAGGCAACAAACATCGCCACCGGTAGGATCATCGCAAACATTTTGTCCATCAGACTGCGGCCGGAATAACTCATCCACACCGCCAGGCAAACCATCAGGTTGGCGAGCGTGCCGAGACTCACTGCTTCAATAAAGGTGTGATGCATTTTATGGTCAGCGGTTTGCAGGACATTCAAACCCCAGGCACCATTCGCCACCATGTGTTCACCGGCTAACCAGATCAGAGCGACAAAGAACAGCGCACCAAACAGGTTACCGATATAGACCGTCAACCAGTGTCGACCGAGTTGCAGCCAGGTGAGACGGCCGCTGGCTTTTGCCACCACGATCAAAACAGTTGAGGTGAACAGGTCAGCACCGCACACCACGACTAACATTAAACCGAGCGAGAAACAGATACCGCCGATCAGTTTTGCTATGCCGTAGGGCATTGCTCCACTTCCGGTGGTCGCAGTGATATAGAAGACAAATGCGATTGAGATAAATACGCCAGCAGTGATGGCAAGGAAGAAGGTGGTTAAAGGACGTTTAGTAGCTTTATATATGCCGGCTTCTTCTGCAACTTTCGCCATTGCCGCCGGTAATAATGAATTAAAAGGGTTGTCAGCTTTCACACTAACGCTCTCCAAAAATTGCCTGTAAAGATATTAACAAAGGAGTATAGGTCAGAAATTGATGTGGATCATATTTGACCGGAAGGTCGCTGATAAGCGAAGCGTAAATGCGGCTGAGTGCTGCTTAACTTATTGAATTTATTGTAATAAATAATTTTTAATTTATGCAAAATAAGTTGAAGGTGGCTGCGGCAAGACTAGATTTTGTTAAATATCATTAACGATTAAAGCTGAATTGTTATTTAATAATGCACTTAAATCTCTTTGTATGATCAATATAAAAAAATGGCACTGATTTTTTTCAGTGCCATTGACCAATACCCTAATTTCAATAAATGGAAATTTAAGCGTTAAGACTATTTTTGTGACCAATAACGACGTTTAGCTGTCTGCAGCTTTTCATAGGCAGCGAGTAATGATTGATGCGCAGGGAAAGCTTTCAGATCCAGATCGACCGCTTGCAATCCATAGAAGGGCGCTTCGCCACTGATTGCCGCTGAAGCAGCCTCAACAGCAGCCTGGCCGTACATACGAATAAAGGCGCGATGATATTGTAGCGGATCGCGTTCCTCTTCCATTGCCAGCAGCAGCAAGGTTTGCAGACAGCGGTAGTAGTTTGCGCGCTCTTCACTAAAGATGGACTGATTAAACTCCATCGTCCATTCAGTCCAGATCAGAGCCTGATCCAGGTCGCCGCCGGCCAGCGCCAGCAGGGCTTTCAGCTCGCCAATACGTAGCGTGTACCAGCCATTATCTTTGCCTGATGCCAGACCCAGCAGCTCGCGCACGCGAGTAAAGTCATCATGACCTTCCTCATCCAGTTGCACAATCAGCTCGAGATAGGCTTCGGGTTCCCATTGGCTGTCTGGCAGCGCCAGCAGGGTTTTGCGCAGTGGTGCGCCCATGCTGTTATTTGCCAGCAGCAGATCTTCTGCTGGATAAATATCAGACATGCCCGGCACGATAATGCGGCAAGCGTAAACACTCAGATGTTCATAGTCAGCGATATAGACTTCTTTATCTTCCGCACGGAAGATCGCCATTAGCGTATCAAACTCTTCATGAGTGGTACCCGCAAAGCTCCAGTCGACGAAAGGATAATCGGCATCGTCTTTAAACATATCCCATGAAATCAGACCGCTTGAATCGATGAAATGCGTTTCCAGGTTAGCGTGTTCCGCTACCTCTTCATCATCGAACGTTGGCGGTGTGAACACGTCGAGATCTTTCAGACCACGGCCCTGCAGCAGTTCAGTAACGGTTCGCTCAAGTGCGACGCCAAAGTCCGGATGTGCGCCAAACGAAGCGAAGCAGGTACCATTTGCTGGATTGAACAGCACAACGCAGATAACCGGGTATTTGCCGCCGAGTGACGCATCGTATGAGAAGATTGGGAAACCTTCTGCTTCCAGACGTTCAATTGCTTCAATTACGCCAGGATAACGCTGCATCACTTCTGCTGGAATTTCTGGCAGGCTGATGGATTCGGCGATGATGCGATTCTTAATATGACGCTCAAACACTTCAGAAAGACCCTGTACACGCGCTTCGTTCGCGGTGTTACCGGCAGACATACCATTCGAAACATACAGATTACCGATGATGTTCATCGGGATATACACTGTTTGCTGGTCAGATTGACGGGTAAATGGCAGGCCACAAATTCCACGCTCGTCATTGCCGGATTGCAGATCAATCAGCTCAGAAGCACCCAGGCTCTCATCAGGATCATAGAACTTGCGCAGGCGCGCATCCAAAATGCCTTCTGGCAGGCTGTCGTCCTCGGTGAGCGGGAACCATTTTTCATTCGGATAGTGAACAAAATCGCCATTAGCGATGGATTCACCCAACCAGAAATCGGCGAAGAAATAGTTAGTAGAGAGGCGCTCAAAATATTCGCCCAGCGCTGAAGCCAGAGCGGCTTTTTTGCTAGCACCTTTGCCATTTGTAAAGCACAGCGGGCAGTCGCGATCGCGAATGTGTACTGACCAGACGTGTGGCACCGGATTCAGCCAGGAAGCTTCTTCAATGTTGAAACCAAGGTCTTGCAGTTTCTGCTGAAAGCGAGCAATGGAATCTTCCAGTGCGGCGTCTTTTCCGGGGATAAACGTTTGCGTCATGGTGGCGCTCTCTTAAGTCAATGGGGTGGGCGTAAAGCGCGCAATAATACGGGTTTTATGCGTGCTTCGCTATTCAGTCAGCCAAATTTATCTCAGACTGGTTAAGGTTGTTACGCCATTCCGCTTGCCGATTTTTCTTTCTGGAACAACCTCACAAAATTCCATGGCTTAATGCATTTATGACATAAGCTGCGGTGAAGCTGGCTCTGGAAATGTGATCGCTGCCGGATTAATGATTGCAGCCATCTGGAGGCAATGATAAAACCGGTTGGGTATTCATAACCGTTCGATATGACAGTGGTGAGGGGAAATGACTCAGGTTTATAATTTTAGCTCTGGCCCGGCTATGCTGCCGGTAGAAGTGCTCCGTCGCGCAGAACAAGAACTGACAAACTGGCACGGATTAGGCACCTCGGTGATGGAGATCAGTCACCGCAGTAAAGAGTTTATTGCTGTTGCAGAAGCGGCAGAACAAGATTTTCGCGATCTGCTGAAGATCCCAGCCAACTACAAAGTTTTATTCTGCCATGGCGGTGCGCGTGCGCAGTTCGCGGCCATTCCCGGCAACTTGCTGGGTGATGCAAAAAACGCGGATTATATTGACGGCGGTTACTGGGCTCACAGCGCAATTAAAGAAGCCGAGAAATTCTGCTCGCCAAATACCATTGATATTAAAACTACGCGTGATGGTAAGCGTGCTTTATTACCAATGCGTGAATGGCAGTTAAATGATGATGCGGCTTATGTCCATTTCTGCCCGAACGAAACGATTGATGGCATTGCTATCGATGAAGAGCCGGATTTTGGCGATAAAGTCGTAGTTGCCGATCTCTCTTCTACTATTCTGTCTCGTCCAATCGATGTAAGTCGCTATGGCGTGATCTACGCTGGCGCGCAAAAAAATATCGGCCCGGCGGGCTTAACCTTAGTGGTTGTGCGCGAAGATCTGCTAGGCAAAGCACAACGTTATGTGCCTTCTATCCTTGATTATAAGGTGCTGGCCGAAAACGAATCGATGTTTAACACTCCGCCGACTTTCGCATGGTATCTCTCTGGCCTGGTATTCAAATGGCTGAAAGAGAAGGGCGGCGTGGCCGAGATGGACAAGCTGAATCAGGCAAAAGCCGACTTACTTTACGGTGTGATTGATAACAGCGCATTTTATCGTAACGATGTCGCAAGCGAAAACCGTTCACGTATGAACGTGCCATTCCAGTTAGCCGATTCCTCATTGGACAAAGTGTTCCTGGAAGAGTCTCTCAAGGCTGGGCTGCACGCGTTGAAAGGTCATCGCGTGGTTGGCGGTATGCGTGCATCGATCTACAATGCGATGCCGCTGGAAGGGGTTAAAACGCTGACTGAGTTCATGGTCGACTTCGAACGTCGCCACGGCTAATTGCTTTTTCATGCCAGCTTGTCTGGTATCAGACCCCGTCACTCGATGGGGTCTCGTATTTTCTGGAGATTTGGTTTCACATGCAGGACTCCCTGACTCTACAACCGATTGCTCGCGTTGACGGCACGGTAAACTTACCGGGTTCAAAAAGCGTCTCGAACCGCGCACTCTTGCTGGCCGCGCTGGCAAAGGGCACCACCCGCCTGACTAACTTGCTTAATAGCGATGACGTTAAGCACATGCTGAATGCCCTCAAAGCGCTGGGTGTCAGCTATACGCTCTCAGACGATCGCACCGTATGCGAAGTAGTAGGTAACGCGGGCCCTTTACATGCTGAAAAACCGCTTGAGCTGTTTCTCGGTAACGCAGGTACAGCGATGCGACCTTTGGCTGCCGCGCTCTGTTTGGGCGAGCAGTCAATCGTTCTGACTGGCGAGCCACGCATGAAAGAGCGTCCGATTGGTCATCTGGTTGATGCACTGCGTCAGGGCGGAGCAAAGATTGACTATCTCGAACAGACCGATTACCCGCCAGTGCGTCTTAATGGTGGTTTTGTTGGTGGGGAAGTCAGCGTCGATGGCAGTGTATCCAGCCAGTTCCTCACGGCATTGCTAATGACCGCGCCACTGGCGCAGCAAGACACCATCATCACCATAAAAGGCGATCTGGTTTCTAAGCCTTACATTGATATCACCTTGCACCTGATGCGTTGCTTTGGTGTGGATGTTGATAATCAGGACTATCAGCGTTTTGTGGTTAAAGGGCAGCAACAGTACCAGTCTCCGGGCGATTATCTGGTGGAAGGTGATGCGTCTTCTGCATCATATTTCCTCGCTGCCGCTGCCATTAAAGGGGGTACCGTACGTGTAACCGGTATTGGCCGCAACAGCGTGCAGGGCGATATCCGTTTTGCTGATGTGCTGGAAAAGATGGGCGCAGTGATTGAGTGGGGAGATGACTATATCTCTTGCACACGCGGATCGCTGACGGCAATCGATATGGATATGAACCATATTCCCGATGCGGCAATGACAATTGCAACTACTGCACTCTTCGCTCAAGGCACCACGTTGATGCGCAACATCTATAACTGGCGCGTAAAAGAGACCGACCGCCTTGCTGCGATGGCGACTGAGTTACGCAAAGTGGGGGCGGAAGTAGAAGAAGGGCAAGACTTTATTCGTGTCACACCGCCGGCTCAGTTGCAACATGCGGACATCGGTACTTACAACGATCACCGTATGGCAATGTGCTTCGCACTGGTGGCTCTGTCCGATACGCCGGTAACCATCCTTGATCCAGGCTGCACTGCGAAAACCTTCCCGAGCTATTTCCAGCAGTTGGCGAAAATCAGTCATACTTCCTGATCGTTTAACCCGGTGCACTGCGCCGGGTTTCTTTGCTCTCTTCTGGCCTTATCAGGCGGAAATTGTTCTGAATCTGTCTATATTTCTAGCGCTGTCTACGCTAAAGGGTAACTAACCCGACGCAGGCAGCGTATAATGCCGCGCAATCCAGGCGGCCTGGAAGGGCTGACAATAAGCACGCAGCAACAGGAGA
Organism: Kluyvera sp. 1366; assembly: GCF_054823405.1. Taxonomy (NCBI): domain Bacteria; kingdom Pseudomonadati; phylum Pseudomonadota; class Gammaproteobacteria; order Enterobacterales; family Enterobacteriaceae; genus Kluyvera; species Kluyvera sp. 1366. The sequence goes on along the minus strand of NZ_JBTRDW010000006.1, from coordinate 411,763 downwards.
GAACAATGACGGCAATCGCCCCGGTTATTACCATCGATGGGCCAAGTGGCGCGGGTAAAGGGACTTTATGTAAAGCGATGGCGGAGTCGTTGCAGTGGCACTTACTGGATTCTGGCGCTATTTATCGCGTTTTAGCATTGGCCGCACTTCACCATCAGGTGGATATTGAGTCCGAGGAAGCATTAGTACCGATGGCTGCGCATCTTGATGTGCGTTTTCTATCGGTTGACGGTGAAATGCAGGTGGTTCTTGAAGGTGAAGATGTCACCGGTGAAATCCGCACGCAAGAAGTCAGCAACACCGCATCGCGCGTTGCCGCTTTCCCGCGGGTGCGTGAGGCATTACTTCGACGCCAACGTGCATTCCGCGAAGAGCCCGGTTTAATCGCTGATGGACGCGATATGGGAACCGTGGTTTTCCCTGATGCGCCAGTGAAAATATTCCTCGACGCCAGCTCGGAAGAGCGTGCGCATCGCCGTATGCTACAGTTGCAGGAGAAAGGCTTTAATGTTAACTTTGATCGCCTTTTATCCGAGATAAGGGAACGCGACGACCGCGATCGTAATCGTGCCATCGCCCCTTTAGTGCCTGCCACAGATGCTCTGGTACTGGATTCAACCAGTATGTCGATTGAGCAAGTGATTGAAAAGGCGCTTGATTATGCTAAGCGTAAGTTGGGCATTTAATCTTTCGGCAACCGAATTGCTGTAACCCTGTACCAAGGACCCGGTGCAGGGCATGTGAAACAACCCCATCCGACAATGAAGTCAGGTGGACGTTAAATTGAAGAATCCTAAGATTATCAATATGACTGAATCTTTTGCTCAACTCTTTGAAGAGTCCCTGAAAGAAATCGAAACCCGTCCGGGTTCCATCGTTCGTGGCGTTGTTGTCTCTATCGACAAAGACGTAGTTCTGGTTGATGCGGGTCTGAAATCTGAATCTGCAATTCCTGCAGAGCAGTTCAAGAACGCAGCCGGCGAACTGGAAATCCAGGTAGGCGACGAAGTTGACGTTGCGCTGGACGCAGTAGAAGACGGCTTCGGTGAAACCCTGCTGTCCCGTGAGAAAGCTAAACGTCACGAAGCTTGGATCACGCTGGAAAAAGCTTACGAAGACGCTGAAACTGTTACCGGTGTTATCAACGGCAAAGTTAAAGGTGGCTTCACAGTTGAGCTGAACGGTATTCGTGCGTTCCTGCCAGGTTCACTGGTAGACGTCCGTCCGGTTCGCGATACTCTGCACCTGGAAGGCAAAGAGCTTGAATTCAAAGTAATCAAGCTTGATCAGAAACGTAACAACGTCGTGGTTTCACGCCGTGCAGTTATCGAATCTGAGAACAGCGCTGAGCGCGATCAGCTGCTGGAAAACCTGCAGGAAGGCATGGAAGTTAAAGGTATCGTTAAGAACCTCACTGACTACGGTGCATTCGTGGATCTGGGCGGCGTTGATGGCCTGCTGCACATTACCGATATGGCTTGGAAACGCGTTAAGCATCCGAGCGAAATCGTCAACGTGGGCGACGAAATCACTGTTAAAGTGCTGAAGTTCGACCGCGAGCGTACCCGTGTATCTCTGGGCCTGAAACAGCTGGGCGAAGATCCTTGGGTTGCTATCGCTAAGCGCTATCCAGAAGGCACCCGCCTGACTGGTCGTGTAACTAACCTGACTGATTACGGCTGCTTCGTAGAAATCGAAGAAGGCGTTGAAGGTCTGGTACACGTTTCAGAAATGGACTGGACCAACAAAAACATCCATCCGTCTAAAGTTGTAAACGTAGGCGATGTGGTTGAAGTAATGGTTCTGGACATCGATGAAGAGCGTCGTCGTATCTCCCTGGGTCTGAAGCAGTGCAAATCTAACCCATGGCAGCTGTTCGCTGAGACCCACAACAAAGGCGATCGCGTTGAAGGTAAAATCAAGTCAATCACTGACTTCGGTATCTTCATCGGCCTGGACGGTGGCATCGACGGTCTGGTTCACCTGTCTGACATCTCCTGGAACGCGACTGGCGAAGAAGCCGTTCGTGAGTACAAAAAAGGCGACGAAATCGCTGCCGTTGTACTGCAGGTTGATGCAGAGCGCGAGCGCATCTCTCTGGGCGTGAAGCAGTTGGCTGAAGATCCATTCAACAACTACATCACCCTGAACAAGAAAGGCGCTATCGTGACTGGTAAAGTCACTGCAGTTGACGCGAAAGGTGCTACAGTAGAATTAGCTGACGGCGTAGAGGGTTACCTGCGCGCTTCTGAAGCTTCTCTGGACCGCATCGAAGACGCAACTCTGGTTCTGAGTGTTGGCGACGACGTTGAAGCTAAATTCACCGGTGTTGACCGTAAGAACCGCGTAGTGAGCCTGTCTGTTCGTGCTAAAGACCAGGCTGATGAGAAAGAAGCTATCAACACTGTTAACACCAAACAGGATGAAGGCAGCAACTTCTCTAGCGCGATGGCTGAAGCGTTCAAAGCGGCTAAAGGCGAGTAATCGACCTAAGGCACCGGACGATGAAAATCGTCCGGTTTCGGTAAAAGCTGTCATACCTTTCCAAATAAGGATTAACCGGAGGTTACATGACCAAGTCAGAACTAATTGAAAGACTTGCTGGCCAGCATACTCATATTCCGGCGAAAGTCGTTGAGGATGCGGTCAAAGAGATGCTTGAGCACATGGCCACTACGTTGGCCCAGGGCGAGCGCATTGAAATCCGGGGATTCGGCAGCTTTTCTTTGCATTACCGTGCACCGCGTACGGGTCGTAACCCGAAAACGGGCGACAAAGTGGATCTGGAAGGTAAATACGTTCCCCACTTTAAGCCGGGCAAAGAATTGCGTGACCGTGCGAACATCTACGGCTAAGCCGTTACCGAACGATAAAAACGACACTCTAGGGTGTCGTTTTTTTTTGCTTAGAGTATGCGGAATTGAGACCTGCTTTCCAAAATGAAGTCTCATCAATGTAATCTCTGCAAAAGTCTCGGAATCCATCGCGACACACTCTCTTTTCAATGAAGTAAATCCCTGCTTTTCTCGGCACACTCTTCCGCCAATGAGGGAGAGTAATAATGCATATGAACTGGATTGTTCTGGCCAGATTGATGATTGCCTCGGCATTGCCGTTGGGCATATTGCCGCACATACCCGCTGCCAACGGAATAGTCATCATGGTTGTATTCGCTGTGGCGCTTGGGTTGATGCCAATCACGTTGCTACGGCTTGCAGGAATTGCTCTCTTAATGGTGGCCTGGACATTGACGGAAGCCCGCCAGATGGTCAATGCCATTGGGGATCTGACTGCCGCCTCAATTGAAGCCACTGTACGTGTGACTGAAGTTCGTGAACATAAGCAGCAATTAACCGTGCAAATCTTACGTGTCGGTCAGCGTTATCAGTTTCCACCTCTCTTTGTCACGCTCAATAATGCTTCGATGGAGCAACCGTACTGTGCCGGTCAGCGCTGGCAGATGAAACTGCGACTGCGTGCCGTCCACGGCAGATTAAATGAAGGCGAGTTCGATCTGCAGCGCTTTGCCTTGTCTAATCACACGCCGCTGCAAGGGCGCATCATCAGTCAGCAGGTGGAATCGCTAACTTGCAACTGGCGGACGCGTTTAATTAATCATCATCTACCCGCATTCGATACGCTCAAACAACCGGCAATTATGCAGGCTTTAGCGTTTGGTATACGTACCAACATGACTGATGAGCAGCGACAGTTGCTGCGGGAAACAGGTACTGCCCACTTGATGGCAATCTCGGGAATGCATATTGCATTAGCTGCCAGCGTTGGATGGCTGTTAGCACGTGCTATCCAGGTAATTTTGCCGGGTCATTTGATTGGTCATTTATTTCCGCTGCTGGTTAGTGTTATGACCGCAGCGACTTACACGTGGGTTTCTGGCAGTCATGCACCGGCCCAGCGCGCGATGATCGCGCTCATACTTTGGATAGGGATGCGCAGCGCCGGTTGGCAGCTCAGTGGCTGGCAAGTTTGGACGTTATGTATCGGCGTTTTGCTGGTACTGGATCCATTAACTGTGCTGTCAGAAAGCTTTTGGTTGTCGGCACTGGCGGTCGCGATGCTGATTGCCTGGTATCAATGGTTTCCATTACCACATCGCTTTCGCGCAAAGCGTCGATGGCTGTTATTGCAATTGCTACATCTGCAGTTAGGAATGATGATCCTCATGGCTCCACTACAAATCTTCCTGTTTCAGGGAATAAGCCTGAGTGCGTTATTAGCAAATCTGATCGCGGTGCCGGTTGTGTCTTTTGTCACGGTGCCACTGATATTGCTGGCAATGCTATTGCCAGTGCCGCTGATTTCAACGGGATTATGGTCTCTGGCGGATCTTTCCATAAGCCAGGTCATGCTCCTGCTGCAGTGGTTACCCGCTGGCTGGTGGGCATGGAGCGATACGTTACCTACTATCGTGCTGCTGTGGGTAGGGTTAGTTCTCTGGCGCAGCAAGCTGATTTATCGCAGTGTGATGCCGTGTTTTAGCCTGATACTCGCAATCATCCTCTGGCGCAGCGCTGCACAGCGTGATGACTGGCAAATCGACATGATTGATGTGGGGCATGGCCTGGCGATTGCCATTACACAGGGCAATGAAGTGGTGTTATATGACGTTGGACCAGGTTGGAAACAGGATGATGCCGGTTCGCGCGTCATTCTGCCATGGTTGCAGTATCACGGCAGAAGCCTCCATTCTTTGATATTAAGCCACAAGCATCTTGATCACCGTGGTGGGCTACACTCATTGCTCAAAGTTAATCCAGCGGTAGCAATTCGTAGTGCCCTGGCGGAAGACGGACACCTGCCATGCTTCCGTGGCCAGCGGTGGCAGTGGGGCAAATTGCAATTTACCGCTTTGTGGCCGCCGGAGAATCAGACCCAGGGACAAAATAACGATTCCTGTGTGGTGCGAGTCGATGACGGGCTCTTCAGCGTGTTACTCACCGGGGATATTGAGTTAGAAGCCGAGAGAAAAATTGTCGCGCTGGAAAAAGAGGCTCTGAACGCGACAATTTTGCAGGTTCCGCACCATGGTAGTCGGACTTCATCAGGCGCATTACTGTTACGTAATGTTGCTGGGAAAGCAGCAATTGCTTCGGTGGCGCGGTATAACGCCTGGCGTATGCCTGCGCCAGCCGTGGTGCAACGCTATCGTCAGCAAGGCTATATGTGGTACGACACGGCACAATCGGGTCAGATTCATGTGGGTATCAGACAAGGTCAATGGCAAATTAAGGGCTTAAGAGAGCAAATAATGCCTCGATGGTACCATCAGTGGTTTGGCGTCAAACGCGATTCCAGGTAGAATGAGCGGCTATTTCAAACAGCGTGAATAAATAATGCATCAAGATAAAGATCTCTCAACGTGGCAGACATTCCGTCGACTCTGGCCGATGATTGCGCCCCACAAGGCTGGCCTGTATGTGTCAGCGGTGGCGCTGATACTCAATGCGGCAGGCGATACCCTGATGCTCTCTCTGTTGAAACCTTTACTGGATGATGGCTTCGGTAAAGCAGACAGATCCGTAATGCTGTGGATGCCGCTAGTGGTAATTGGCCTGATGCTGGTACGTGGCGTGACCAGTTATATCTCCAGTTACTGCATCTCATGGGTGTCCGGCAACGTGGTCATGAATATGCGTCGCCGCCTGTTCGGCCATATGATGGGCATGCCGGTAACCTTCTTTGATCAGCAATCAACGGGGACGCTGCTGTCACGCATCACCTACGATTCTGAACAGGTGGCCTCTTCCTCTTCCAGTGCACTGGTTACGGTGGTGCGTGAAGGGGCCTCAATCATTGGCCTGTTCATCATGATGTTCTATTACAGCTGGCAGCTGTCTTTGATTCTCATTGTGCTGGCACCGATCGTCTCCTTTGCTATTCGTACTGTTTCCAAACGTTTCCGCAGCATCAGTAAGAACATGCAGAACACCATGGGACAGGTCACCACCAGCGCCGAACAGATGCTAAAAGGGCATAAAGAAGTGCTGATCTTTGGTGGCCAGGAAGTGGAAGCCAAGCGTTTTTCTCAGGTCAGTAACAGGATGCGCCAACAAGGCATGAAACTGGTGTCAGCATCTTCAATCTCTGATCCGGTAATCCAGTTGATTGCCTCGCTGGCACTGGCATTTGTACTTTATGCCGCCAGTTTCCCAAGCGTGATGGAAACGCTGACAGCCGGTACCATCACCGTGGTCTTCTCATCAATGATCGCCCTGATGCGTCCGCTCAAGTCACTGACCAACGTGAATGCACAGTTCCAGCGCGGTATGGCGGCTTGTCAGACGCTGTTCTCGATTCTTGACAGTGAGCAGGAAGTGGATAACGGCAAGCGTGAAATGGATCGTGCTAAGGGTGATGTGGAATTCCGCAACGTGACCTTTACCTATCCAGGCCGTGAAATTCCTGCGCTGCGTGATATCAACCTGTCGCTGCCTGCCGGTAAAACCGTTGCACTGGTCGGCCGTTCTGGCTCTGGTAAATCCACTATGGCCAGCTTGCTGACGCGCTTCTACGACATTGATAGCGGTGAAATTCTGCTGGATGGCCACGATCTGCGCGAATACACCCTGCGTTCACTGCGTAATCAAGTGGCATTGGTTTCCCAGAACGTTCATCTCTTCAACGACACCGTCGCCAACAACATTTCTTATGCCCGTAATGGTCAATACACGCGCGAGCAAATCGAGCAGGCTGCGACCATGGCGCATGCAATGGACTTCATCCAGAAGATGGATAATGGCCTTGATACCGTTATTGGTGAGAATGGCGTGCTGCTTTCCGGTGGTCAGCGTCAGCGTATTGCGATTGCGCGTGCGTTACTGCGCGACTGCCCGATTTTGATTCTCGATGAAGCCACATCAGCGCTCGATACCGAATCTGAGCGGGCGATTCAGGCCGCACTTGATGAGCTGCAGAAAAATCGCACCTCACTGGTGATTGCGCACCGTCTGTCGACCATTGAGAAAGCCGATGAGATCGTCGTAGTTGAAGATGGTCGCATTGTCGAACGCGGTACTCACAGCGTGCTGCTTGAACAGAAGGGCGCCTATGCGCAGCTTCACAAACTGCAGTTCGGTCAATGATTGAACGCATCTGGAGCGGGCGTTCGCCGTTATGGCTGCTGCTATGGCCGCTGAGTCTGCTTTATGGGGCGATCACCCTATTGATTCGCCTCAGCTTCCAGCGCGGTTGGCGAAAAAGTTGGCGCGCGCCTTGCCCTGTGATTGTGGTGGGGAACCTCACCGCAGGTGGGAATGGTAAAACGCCTGTAGTGATTTGGTTGGTGCAGGCGCTGCAACAACGTGGAGTACGTGCTGGCGTGGTGTCGCGGGGTTACGGCGGAAAAGCTGAACGTTATCCGCTGCTGGTTACCGCTGAAACGCCCACGGCGCAGGCCGGCGATGAACCTGTGCTGATCGCTCAACGCACGCAAGTGCCGGTCGCCGTTGCGCCACGGCGGCGTCTGGCGGTAGAAGGCTTGCTCGCTGCGCACGATCTGGATGTGATTATCACCGATGATGGCCTGCAGCATTACGCGCTGCAGCGCGATCGCGAAATCGTGGTGGTGGATGGGATGCGTCGTTTTGGCAATGGCTGGTGGTTACCGGCTGGGCCGATGCGTGAACGCGCCTCACGACTTAGCACCGTAGATGCGGTGATTGTTAACGGCGGCGATGCGCAGGCGGGCGAAATTGCGATGTCATTGCAGCCCGGTCTGGCGGTCAACCTGATCAACGGTGCAAGCGTGGCGTTAGCGCAATTACCGGAAATTGTCGCGATGGCCGGCATTGGTCATCCGCCGCGCTTCTTCAACACACTTAAGCAGCAAGGCATCAAGCCAGTGGCTGAAATTGCCTTCGCCGATCACCATGCTTACAGCGAAGACGAATTGCGGCGTCTGACTCAGGCAGATCAGTGCTTGCTGATGACGGAAAAAGATGCGGTAAAATGCCGTAGTTTTGCTCGCCCAAACTGGTGGTATTTGCCGGTTGATGCGCATCTGCAAGGCGCGGCGGTGACAACCTTGTTAGACGATATCACCCATCTCTGCACTACCGCGCGAGACGCCCGTTCGCGCTAACCACCAAAGAGGGAATGGAGTTATGAACCTCGTCGCTTCCCTCTCGTTGCAAACTGCTCGTCATCTGCATCTGGCTGCTCAGGGACTGTTACGTCCTTTAGGCCGACGTGCGCGCTTTGCTGATATACACGCGACTGTGCGTCAGATGTCTTTGCTGCAAATTGATACCATCAATGTGGTGGCACGCAGTCCTTATCTGGTGCTGTTTAGCCGCCTTGGCGCGTATCAGACCAACTGGCTGGAAGAGGCGCTGGCCTCGGGCGCATTATTTGAATATTGGGCTCATGAAGCCTGTTTTATTCCTTTCGAAGATTACCCGTTGCTGCGCCACCGCATGCTGGAACCGCAGCGACTGGGCTGGAAGTACAACCAACGATGGGTTGAGGAACATCAACAGGAAATCACTGACCTACTGCAACACATCTCCGTCAACGGCCCAGTGCGAGCAGCCGATTTCAGTAATGATAAACAGACCAAACCGGGCTGGTGGGCGTGGAAGCCGCATAAGCGTCATCTGGAGAATTTGTTCAGTGCGGGTCAGTTGATGGTGGTGGAGCGGCGCAACTTCCAGCGGGTTTACGATCTGCACAGCCGCGTGATGCCGGACTGGATTGATGAACAGCATGCGTTAAGTGAAGACGAAGCGGTGATACTGATGCTGAGTCACAGCGCGCGCAGTCTCGGCATTTTCCGTGGCAGTTGGTTAGCCGATTATTACCGGCTCAAACGCGCACCGCTCAAGTCATGGCTTGCGGATGCGGCTGCACGCGGAGAAATTGTGCGTGTTGAGGTCGAGCAACTGGACGAAATGTGGTTACACCACGCATTATTGCCGCTGCTGGAAAAGCCACTCTCTGCCACACATACCGCGCTGTTGTCACCCTTTGATCCAGTGGTTTGGGATCGTCGTCGCGCGCTGGAGCTGTTTAATTTTGATTACCGCATTGAGTGCTATACGCCTGCGGAAAAGCGCAAATATGGTTATTTTGTCCTGCCGGTCCTGCATCGCGGATTATTGAAAGCGCGCATTGATGCCAAAATGGAGCGTCAGGCGCAGCAATTAGTGGTTCGTGCATTCTGGCTGGAAGAGGGCACACGCATCAGTAACGCTTTCCTTAATGACGTCCAAAAAGCCATTAATCGCTTCGCCGCGTGGCAAGGCGCCAACCAAGTGATTATCGAAAATGCGCCGGCAGAACTGCTGGCTGCCTGGTCAACTCGCTGGTCGATTGGTGAATAAAGCTGCCATTTGTCCGGCTTGAGTGCATCATTCACGCGCACGCTATTATGCTATGCTACCCGTCTGAATCGGTCCTGAATGGAGAAGATTATGGATCACCGTTTACTCGAAATCGTTGCTTGCCCGGTATGCAACGGAAAACTCTATTTCAACAAAGAGCAGCAAGAGCTGATCTGTAAACCGGATGGCCTGGCTTACCCGGTACGTGACGGTATTCCAGTGCTGCTGGAAGTGGAAGCGCGTACGCTGTCTGTTGAAGAGATTCATCCATGAGTTTTGTTGCCATTATTCCTGCGCGTTACGCTTCAACGCGTCTGCCCGGCAAACCGCTGGTGGATATTCAGGGTAAACCGATGGTGCTGCACGTTATGGAACGCGCCCGTGAATCGGGTGCCGATCGCGTGATTGTCGCCACCGATCATCCGGATGTGGCAGCGGCGGTAACGGCGGCCGGCGGCGAAGTGTGCATGACGCGGGTCGATCATCAGTCCGGCACTGAGCGTTTGGCCGAAGTGATCGAAAAGTATCAGTTTGCCGACGACACGATCATCGTTAACGTGCAGGGCGACGAGCCGATGATCCCGGCGGAGATTGTACGTCAGGTAGCAGGTAATCTGGCGCAATCTGAAGCCGGGATGGCAACGCTGGCGGTGCCGATCACCGATGCAGAAGAAGCCTTTAACCCGAACGCGGTGAAAGTGGTGATGGACGCCAAAGGTTATGCGCTCTACTTCTCACGCGCCACCATTCCCTGGGATCGCGAGCGTTATGCGCGTTCGCGCGAGCAGATTGGCGACACGCTGCTCCGCCACATTGGCATCTACGCCTATCGCGCCGGTTTCATCCGTCGCTACATCGCGTGGGAACCTTGCCCGCTGGAGCTCATTGAGTTGCTCGAACAGCTGCGCGTGCTGTGGTACGGTGAAAAGATTCACGTCGCGGTGGCAAAAACTATCCCAAGTGTTGGGGTGGATACGCCGGAAGACCTTGAGCGGGTTCGTCTCGCTATGCAGGGTTAATCTCCGACCGGCCAGCGGCTCTCGCTGGCCTGAAAGTTTGATCTGGCGCTAAGCTTTGCGCCGCCATCACCTCCAGCATATTCCAGCCCTTTGACGTCGGAGGATATTGCATGGAACAGCTCCGTTCAGAACTCGCGTTGGTGCTTGGTGAAAGCATCAGTCGTCTCGAAACCATTAGCGAGCAGGCGCACACGCGGCTGTATGCGCTTTACGATAACGCCGGTAAACCGATGCCGCTGGTGGCAAAGTATTTTCGTCATCAGGGACGCGCTGCGCTGGAAGCTAAAAAACTGACCATGCTCGGCCATGATGGCTTGATCGCCGTGCCTGCCGTGTTTGGTCTGGTGCTTAGCCAGCAAAAGCCGGTACATGAAATGTTGCTGATGGCACGCTTTAACGGTGTTTCTGCGGAAGCTCCGGCCCGCAGCGCAGCACGCTGGGAACAGCTGTGCGAACAGATCGTCGAAGGCGTGCTGGCGTGGCATCGTATCGACAGCCATGGCTTAGTCGGCAGCGTGGACAGCGTGCAGGAAAATAACTGGCCCGCATGGTATCGCCAGCGAGTGGATGTGTTGTGGTCAACGCTGGGTTATTTGTCACCGCCGTTTTTTACACTGGAAGATCGTCAGATTCTGTTTCGCAGCCGTCAGCTATTACCGCGTCTGTTCAACGGATTTGACGATCCCTGCGTATTGATGCACGGCAACCTGCGCTTAGCCAGTATGTTAAAAGATGCGCACAGCGATCAGCTTATTGCCATGATGCAGCCAGGCAACATTCTCTGGGCACCGCGCGAATACGATCTGATGCGCCTGGCGGATAGCGGCGCAGAAGCGTCACTGCTGCAGCACTATCTGCAGCGGGCGCCCGTGGCGGAAGGTTTTCTCTGGCGGCGCTGGTTGTATCAGCTGTGGGATTGCGTCGACACGTTGGTCAGCAGCGGACAGTTTGACCGTCCGCGCTTCGATCACGCCCGCGCGCAATTACTCCCCTGGCTGGGTTGAGGTGAGATAGTCACCGCGCAGCTTCTGCCAGGTTTGTCCCAGCGTTTCATAGATCGCACGCTCACTGTGTGCTAGCCACAGCGGTGACGGAATAACGCGTTCCCACCAGTTTAGCGGCGAGGTCACCGCCAACTGATTTGCCGGTGCGGCCAGCGGATTCATGCCGGCACTTTGAAAGAAATGCATGGCACGCGGCAGATGGTTGGCGGAAGTCACCAGTAAGAACGGGTGTTCACCAATCGTCTGTTTCACCGCGCGAGCTTCGCCAATCGTATCTCTTGGTTGATCCAACTGAATAATCGCTGCTGATGGCACGCCCAGACTTTCCGCCACTTCGGCCGCCACGCTGGCGCTGCTGCGTGGGTTTTCGCCGGCTGCTGCGCCCGTAAAGATCATTTTGGCCTGCGGATAGCGCCGCCACTGACGCACGCCTTCGGCCACGCGCGGCAGACTGTTATTAATCAAGTTGGAACTCGGTGCCCAATTCGGATTGAAGGTATAGCCGCCGCCGAGCACCACGATATAATCGACCGGCTCGTTACCGTTCCAGGTGGGATAATGATTTTCCAGCGGTGACAGCAGGCGATCGGCAACCGGCTGCAGGCTCAAAATCAGTAGCAGCAGCCAGCTGCAAGAGATGAGGATTTTGCCGCTTTTTTGCCAGCGGCTGAACCAGAGCAGCAAAAGTCCTGCCGCCATCAGTAATAACAGCAGCGGCAAGGGAAGCAACATCCCGCCAATGACTTTTTTAAATGCGAAAAACATCGAATATGGCCTCTTTTGTCCAAAAAAACAGCTGCCAGACGGTTACTGCGGCATGAAAGGTTCATTCTTGTTGAGCCTGTGACAAAATAGCACAAGTTGAATGCAGCAAAGCGGAGCCATCATCATGCAGGATCGTAACTTTGACGATCTGGCGGACAAATTCTCACAGAACATTTATGGCACGCGCAAAGGGCAAGTGCGCCAGGCGATTGTCTGGGACGAACTGGAAGCTCTGTTACCGACATTGCCTGCCGGATCCTTGAAGGTGCTGGATGCCGGCGGCGGCGTGGGACAAGTCTCAAGCGGGCTGGCGGCGCGCGGTCATCAGGTTGTGCTGTGCGATCTCTCTGCTGAGATGCTGAAGCTGGCGGAAGCCCATGCGCTTGCCGCGGGTGTGAGCCACAACATGCAATTCAAACAAATTAGCGCCCAGCAGGTGGGCGAACATTTGGATACGCAGGTTGATCTGGTATTGTTTCACGCGGTGTTGGAATGGGTCGCGCATCCGGAAGAGGTGCTGCAAGCGTTGTGGCACACGCTCAAGCCCGGCGGCGTGCTGTCGTTGATGTTTTACAACGCGCACGGCTTAACCTTCCGCACCCTGACGCTTGGCAACTTCGGCTATATGCGCGCCAATATGAGCAAACGTAAAAAGCGCACGCTGTCGCCCGATTTCCCGCGCGATCCGGATGATGTGACGCGTTGGCTGACAAACTGCGGATTTGAAATTGAACGGCGTGCGGGCATTCGCGTCTTCTGTGATTACATGAAGCCGCAACCCGGCGCAGGGAAGAGCGTTGAGGAAATCATTGAGATGGAACGGCGTTTCTGTCGCCAGGAGCCCTTTTTAAGCTTAGGGCGCTATATCCACGTGACCGCGCGCAAACCCAGCCAGAAGGATCAATTATGAGCGAATTTTCCCAGACGGTCCCCGAATTGGTGGCATGGGCGCGCAAGAACGATTTTTCGCTTGCGCTGCCGGTAGAACGTCTGGCCTTTTTGCTGGCCATCGCCACCTTAAACGGTGAGCGCATGGACGGTGAGATGAGTGAAGGCGAGCTGATTGACGCGTTTCGTCACGTTAGCAAAGCATTCGAACAAACCCACGAAACTGTGCATGTCCGTGCCAATAACGCCATCAATGACATGGTGCGTCAGCGCTTGCTGAACCGCTTTACCAGCGAGCTGACGGAAGGGCACGCCATCTATCGCCTGACGCCACTCGCCATCGGCATTACCGACTATTACATCCGCCAGCGCGAGTTCTCCACGCTGCGCCTGTCGATGCAGCTGTCGATTGTGGCGCAGGAGTTGAAACGCGCCGCGGATGCCGCCGAAGAGGACGGTGATGAATTCCACTGGCATCGTAACGTGTTTGCGCCGCTGAAATATTCGGTGGCGGAAATCTTCGATAGCATCGACATGACGCAGCGTCTGATGGATGAGCAGCAGCAAGCGGTGAAAACCGATATTGCCGATCTGCTTAACAAAGACTGGCGCGCGGCGATCTCCAGCTGTGAAATGTTGCTGTCGGAAACGTCCGGTACGCTGCGTGAACTGCAGGATACGCTGGAGGCGGCCGGCGATAAGCTGCAGGCCAACCTGCTGCGCATCCAGGATGCGACGCTGAGCAGCCCGGATCTGGGCTTTGTCGATAAGCTGGTGTTTGACCTACAAAACAAGCTCGATCGCATCATCAGCTGGGGCCAGCAGGCTATCGATCTGTGGATCGGCTACGACCGCCATGTACACAAGTTTATTCGTACCGCCATCGACATGGATAAGAACCGCGTGTTTGCTCAGCGTTTACGCCTGTCGGTGCAAAACTATTTCGATCAGCCGTGGGCGCTGACCTACGCCAATGCCGATCGTCTCTACGATATGCGCGATGAAGAGATGACGCTGCGTAATGACGAGGTGATGGGCGAGCTGCCGCCGGAAATGGAATACGAAGAGTTTAATGAGATTCGCGAGCAGCTGGCCGCGATGATCGAAGAGGCGCTGCAGATTTATAAGCAGGAGCAGAAGCCGCTCCATCTGGCCACGGTGATGCGCGACTATCTGTCGCAGTATCCGCGCGCGCGCCACTTTGATCTGGCGCGTATCGTCATCGATCAAGCGGTGCGACTCGGCGTGGCCGAAGCTGATTTAGCCGGTCTGCCTGCGCAATGGCAGGCCATTAATGATTACGGAGCCAAGGTGCAGGCACATGTCATCGACAAATATTGAACAAGTGATGCCAGTCAAACTGGCATTGGCTCTGGCAAACCCGATTTTCCCGGCGCTCGATAGCCAGTTACGCGCGGGTCGCCACATTGGCATTGAAGAGCTGGATAATCACGCCTTCCTGATGGATTACCAGGAATATCTCGAAGAGTTTTACGCGCGCTACAACGTTGAGCTGATCCGCGCGCCGGAAGGCTTCTTCTATCTGCGTCCGCGTTCAACCACTTTGATTCCACGCTCGGTGTTGTCCGAGCTGGATATGATGGTGGGCAAAATTCTTTGCTATCTCTATCTCAGCCCGGAACGTCTGGCGAATGAGGGGATTTTTACCCAGCAAGAGCTGTACGACGAACTGCTGTCGCTGGCCGATGAGAGCAAACTGCTCAAGCTGGTCAATCAGCGTTCCACCGGTTCCGATCTTGACCGCGCCAAGCTGCAGGAAAAAATGCGCGCGTCGCTGAGTCGCCTGCGCCGTCTCGGCATGGTGTGGTTTATGGGCAACGACAGCAGCAAATTCCGCATCACCGAATCAGTGTTCCGCTTTGGCGCCGACGTGCGCAGCGGTGACGATGCGCGTGAAGCGCAGCTGCGCCTGATACGTGACGGTGAAGCGATGACGCTGGAAAGTGCGCCGGCTGCGACTGAGAACGATGAAGCAGATAACGATATTGACGCTGAAAGCGACGCGAGTGATAACGCGGAGGATGAACAAGCATGATTGAACGCGGTAAATTTCGTTCGCTAACGCTGATCAACTGGAACGGCTTCTTTGCCCGTACTTTTGATCTTGATGAACTGGTCACCACGCTTTCGGGCGGTAACGGTGCGGGTAAATCCACCACCATGGCCGCCTTCGTGACGGCGATGATCCCTGACTTAACCTTGCTGCACTTCCGTAACACCACCGAAGCCGGTGCAACTTCCGGTTCGCGTGATAAAGGTTTGCACGGCAAGCTACGCGCCGGCGTCTGTTATTCGGTGCTGGATGTGGTCAACTCACGCCATCAACGCGTGATTGTTGGCGTACGTCTGCAGCAGGTAGCGGGACGCGATAAAAAGGTCGATATCAAACCATTCAGTATTCACGGCTTGCCGAGCGATTCACAGGCGACCGATATGCTGACCGAAATCCTTAATAACCGCCAGGCGCGCGTGTTGCCGCTGACGGAAGTAAAGGAGCGCGTGGAAGCACAGGAAGGCGTGCAATTCAAACAGTACAACTCGGTCACCGATTACCATGCGGTGCTGTTCGAGCTCGGTGTGGTGCCGCGTCGTCTGCGTAACGCCAGCGATCGCAGTAAGTTCTATCGCCTGATTGAAGCTTCGCTGTACGGCGGTATCTCCAGCGCTATCACCCGTTCACTGCGCGATTACCTGCTGCCAGAAAACGGCGGTGTGCGTAAAGCCTTCCAGGATATGGAAGCCGCGCTGCGGGAAAACCGCATGACGCTGGAAGCGATTCGCGTCACCCAATCCGATCGCGACCTGTTTAAGCATCTGATCTCGGAAGCTACCAACTACGTTTCCGCCGACTACATGCGCCACGCCAACGAGCGTCGTATTCACCTCGACGGCGCGCTGCAGCTGCGTAATGAGCTGTTTACCAGCCGCAACCAGCTGATTTCCGAGCAGTATCGCCACATTGAAATGGCGCGCGAGTTGGCCGAGCACAGCGGTGCTGAGAGCGATCTGGAAAGCGATTATCAGGGCGCTAGCGACCATCTGAATCTGGTGCAAACCGCCATGCGCCAGCAGGAAAAAATCGAGCGTTATGATGCCGATCTGGAAGAGCTGACCTATCGCCTCGAAGAGCAGAACGAAGTGGTTGCCGAAGCGCGCGAAGTGCAGGAAGAGAATGAAGCACGTGCCGAAGCAGCTGAGGTGGAAGTCGATGAGCTGAAAAGCCAACTCGCCGATTTCCAGCAGGCGCTCGACGTGCAACAGACGCGGGCAATCCAGTATCAGCAAGCCTTGCAGGCGTTGGAAAAGGCGCGTACGCAGTGTCAGCTGCCTGATTTAACTATCGATAACGCGGCCGAATGGCAGGAAACCTTCCAGGCGCGTGAAGAAGAAGCCACCGAGCGCCTGCTGCGTCTGGAACAGAAACTGAGCGTCGCCGAAGCGGCACACAGCCAGTTTGAGCAAGCGTTAGCGTTAGTTACCAGCATCGCCGGTGACGTCAGTCGTCAGGATGCGTGGCAAGTGGGGCGCGAATTACTGCGCGACGCTGGCAATCAGCGCCACCAGGCCGAACAGCTTTCCTCGCTGCGTCTGCGCCTCAATGAATTAGAAACCCGTCTGCGTGAGCAGCATGATGCTGAGCGTTTGCTGGCGGATTTCTGCAAACGTCAGGGCCAGCAATACGATGCGGATGCGCTGGAAGGCTTGCAGCGTGAACTCGAAGCGCAGATTGAGCAACTGAATAGCAGCGTTGCCGATGCCGGTGAACGCCGCATGTTGATGCGTCAGGAGCTGGAGCAGCTGCGTGAACGCATCACTGCGCTGACCGCGCGTGCGCCACACTGGCTGGCGGCGCAGGAAATCCTGACGCAGCTGAGCGAGCAAACCGGTCAGGAGCTGACCAGCAGCCAGCAAATCACCGAATTTATGCAGCAACTGCTGGAGCGCGAGCGTGAAACCACGGTTGAGCGCGACGAGCTGGCCGCGCGTAAGCGCGAAGTTGAACAGCAGATTGAACGTCTGAGCCAACCGGGCGGTGCGGAAGATGCGCGCCTGACGCAGCTGGCGGAACGTTTTGGCGGCGTGCTGCTGTCGGAAATTTATGATGACGTTACGCTGGATGACGCACCGTACTTCTCGGCGCTATACGGTCCATCGCGCCACGCCATCGTAGTGCCAGATCTGTCGCTGGTGCGCGACCTGCTCGACGGTTTAGACGAGTGCCCGGAAGATCTCTATCTGATTGAAGGCGATCCGCAAGCCTTTGACGACAGCGTATTTAGCGTCGAAGAGCTGGAAAAAGCGGTGGTGGTGAAAGTGGCTGAGCGTCAGTGGCGCTACTCCCGCTTCCCGAAAGTGCCGCTGTTTGGTCGCGCGGCGCGTGAAAACCAGCTTGAGTTGCTGAACAACGAACGTGAACAGCTGGCTGAACGTTATGCCACGCTGTCGTTTGATGTACAGAAAACTCAGCGTCTGCATCAATCCTTCAGCCGCTTCATCGGTAGCCATTTAGCGGTGGCGTTTGATGAAGATCCGGAAGCGCAGATTCGTCAGCTTAACAGCCGTCGTGGCGAGCTGGAGCGGGCGCTGGCGCAGCACGAGAATGACAATCAGCAGCAGCGCGCGCAGTTTGAGCAGGCAAAAGAGGGCGTCAGCCAGCTGAACCGCCTGTTGCCGCGCGTAAATCTGCTGCTCGACGACACGCTTGGCGATCGCTGTGAAGAGATCCGCGAGCGCGTCGAAGAAGCACAGGAAGCCGCGCGCTTCCTGCATCAGCACGGCAGCAAACTCAGCAAGCTGGAGCCGCTGATTGCGGTACTGCAAAGCGATCCGCAGCAGCACGAACAGCTGCAGCGCGACTATCAGCAGGCACAGCAGCAGCAGCGTGATGCGCGTCAGCAAGCCTTTGCGCTGACCGAAGTGGTGCAGCGCCGCGCGCACTTCAGCTATGAAAGTTCGGCTGGTATGTTGGGTGGCAACAGCGATCTCAACGAGCAGTTGCGTCAGCGTCTGGAGCAGGCGGAAGGCGAGCGCAGCCGCGCACGCGAACGTCTGCGTGGACATCAGGCGCAGCTGACGCAGTATTCGCAGGTGCTGGCATCGCTAAAAAGTTCATACGATGCCAAACGCGACATGCTGAAAGAGTTGCAGCAAGAGATGCAGGATATCGGCGTGCATGCCGATGCCAGTGCAGAGGAGCGCGCGCGCATTCGTCGTGATGAGCTGTATAGCGCGCTGAGCCACAATCGTGCGCGTCGCAACCAGCTGGAAAAACAGATCACCTTCTGTGAAGCCGAAATGGACAGCCTGCAGAAAAAACTGCGCAAGCTGGAACGCGATTATCATCAGATTCGTGAGCAGGTGGTCAGCGCGAAAGCGGGCTGGTGCACGGTGTTGCGTCTGGTGAAAGAGAATGGCGTTGAGCGTCGTCTGCATCGTCGCGAGCTGGCCTATCTCAGCGGCGATGAGCTGCGTTCGATGTCGGATAAGGCGCTGGGTGCGCTGCGTCTGGCGGTGGCGGATAACGAACATCTGCGCGATGTGCTGCGTATGTCTGAAGATCCAAAACGTCCGGAGCGTAAGATTCAGTTCTTTATCGCGGTGTATCAGCATCTGCGCGAACGTATTCGGCAGGACATTATTCGTACCGACGATCCGGTTGAAGCCATCGAGCAGATGGAGATTGAGCTGAATCGTCTGACCGAAGAGCTGACGGCGCGTGAACAGACGCTGGCAATCAGCTCACGCAGTGCGGCGAACATCATTCGTAAAACCATCCAGCGCGAGCAAAACCGTATTCGCCAGCTGAACCAGGGGTTGCAGGCGGTGAGCTTTGGTCAGGTGCGCAGCGTGCGCCTCAACGTGAACGTGCGTGAAGCGCACTCAACGCTGCTGGATACGCTGTCGGAAGAGCATGAACAGCATCAGGATCTGTTTACCAGCAACCGCTTAACCTTCTCGGAAGCGCTGGCGAAACTCTATCAGCGCCTGAATCCGCAGATCGATATGGGCCAGCGCACGCCGCAAACCATCGGTGAAGAACTGCTCGACTACCGCAACTATCTTGAGATGGAAGTGGAAGTGAACCGTGGCACTGACGGCTGGCTGCGTGCAGAAAGTGGGGCGCTCTCTACCGGTGAAGCGATCGGTACCGGGATGTCGATTCTGGTGATGGTGGTACAGAGCTGGGAAGAGGAATCACGTCGTCTGCGTGGCAAAGATATTTCGCCGTGTCGTCTGCTGTTCCTTGATGAAGCGGCACGTCTTGATGCGCGTTCGATCGCCACACTGTTTGAGCTGTGCGAACGTCTGGAGATGCAGCTGATCATCGCCGCGCCAGAGAACATCAGCCCAGAAAAAGGCACCACCTACAAACTGGTGCGTAAAATGTTCAATAACACCGAACATGTGCATGTGGTTGGGCTGCGCGGCTTCTCGGCAGATCCTGCACCGAGCAAGGATCAAAGTCCTAAGGTCGGTCTTGAATATGAGAATTCATAGCGCTTAATCTGGTTAAAAAACAGCACTACGTTTAATCTGTATGCGGCATCTGCACTGAGAGGCAGATGCCGTTTTTTATTCGTATACTCAACATTATGAGTATGGCTGTACATGGCGATCACAGGGCGCTATGTCATTGGTGAGAAGGGGGCAGGGATGTTGCTAAACAATAAGAGCAAAATGAGTCGTGCTGCAGTAGCACTCGGTTTGTCACTGGTACTATCGCCGCTGGCTGTGAGCCATGCGGCCATCACCTCCACGCTACCCAATTCAACGCACCACAGTTCGATGTCGGTTGCTGCCAGCCAGCAGCAGATTCAGCAGGCGTTCAGCGCCACTGAACAACCTTTCTATTTGCCCGGTTTAGCCGGTATTTATGCGTCGCGCGATATGGCTCCGCTATGGCAAGACCCGCAAGCGGTGCAGGCTTTCCAGCAGCAATTGGCGGAAGTGGCGCTCTCTGGCGTGCAGCCGCAATTCACCCGCTGGGTTGAGCGTCTGACCAATCCGAACATCAAAGGCCTGGCGCGCGACATCGTGCTCAGTGATGCGATGCTTGGCTATCTGCAGTTTGTTGCCAATGTGCCGACACAGGGCGAAACCTGGCTCTACAGCAATGTGCCTTACAAGCTGACCATGCCATCTCTGGCGGCCATCAATCAATGGCAAAATGCGGTGAACGGCGGCGGCAGCCGGACTTTTGTGGTCTCGTTGCAACCGCAGCATCCGCAATATGCGCCGATGCATAATGCGCTGAAAACGCTACTCACCGACGATCGCCCGTGGCCACAGCTGCGTGATACCGTTACGCTACGCCCAGGGCAGATCAGTAATGATGTGCCTGCGCTGCGTGAGATTCTGCAACGCACCGGCATGTTGACCGCCAGCCATAGTACTACGCCAACGCCGGCGGAAGACGCGGTGCCAACTGCGCCGGTTCCGGTGAGCCAAAGCAATCAGCCGGTGGCGGTGAGCCCGTCTGCGGCAAACTTTGATGATATTGATGCGGCTCCGGCACTCGCTGCGACGCCTGAAGTGGCCAATAATGTGGCTGCCAATCCTACAGCAACCGGACCCAACGTGTATGACGCTGCGCTGGTGGAGGGCGTTAAACGCTTCCAGCACTGGCAGGGATTGGCCGATGACGGCGCGATTGGTCCACGTACCCGTGAATGGCTGAATGTGCCGCCGCAGATGCGTGCTTCGCTGCTGGCGCTCAACATACAGCGCCTGCGTCTGCTGCCGGATGATATGCATAACGGCATCATGGTGAACATTCCCAACTATTCGCTGACCTACTACAACAACGGCGCCACCATTTTGTCATCACGCGTGATTGTGGGTCGTCCTGACCGCAAAACGCCGCTGATGCGTAGCGCGCTGAATAATGTGGTGCTCAATCCACCGTGGAACGTGCCAACCACGCTGGTGCGCCAGGATATTGTGCCGAAGGTGAAACAGGATCCGACTTATCTGTATAAGCACGGTTATACGCTGTTGTCGGGCTGGAGTGCGGATGCGGAAGTGATCGATCCTTCGATGATTGACTGGCGTATGGTGTCGGCCGCGAGCTTCCCGTATCGCATTCGACAGGCGCCGGGCGCAACCAACTCACTGGGTCGCTACAAATTCAACATGCCGAGTTCGGATGCGATTTATCTGCACGATACGCCGAACCATAACCTGTTCCAGCGCGATATTCGTGCGCTCAGTTCGGGCTGTGTGCGCGTGAATAAAGCCTCAGAACTGGCCGATCTGCTGTTGCAGGATGTGGGCTGGAACGACGGCCGTATCTCAGACACCTTGAAAGAGGGAAATACCCGTTACGTGCCGATTCGCCATCGTATTCCTGTGAACCTTTACTATTTAACCGCATGGGTCGCAGATGACGGCCAGCCGCAATATCGTACAGATATTTACAATTATGATAATCCCGCCCGTTCCGGTAGTCAGGTACTGCACAAAGCCGGTCAGTTGTTACTCTAGTAATTGATTTGGCTGTTTTCTCTTCACATGAATTTAACCAAGACCAGTCTCGAAAATTTGATTTTGAGCTGGTTTTGGTCTTCTGCAACATATTCTGGGTTGACTGAGTCTTAGGCGGACGTTAATGTTCGGCCTTGTGTACTTTTCGCACATATTTTATCCGCTTTAGATTAGGTAACCTCGCTTCATGGCTAATATTGATTCTCAACGTCGTCGATTACTCTTGATTGGAGGCGCAGCAGCAGGATTATCACTGCTTCCTGGCTCCGCTCTGGCTTCGCTTTCCACCGCCCGCCCACGAGTATTGACGCTTAGTAACCTTCACACCGGTGAAACCCTTAAAACAGAGTTTTTTAACGGTAAGCGTTATGACAAGGATGAGTTAGCCCGCTTAAATCACTTCTTCCGTGATTACCGCGCCAATCAGGTGAAGACCATCGATCCCCATCTTTTTGACCAGCTTTACCGCCTGCAAACATTGCTGGATACGCGTAAGCCGGTGCAGTTGATCTCGGGTTACCGCACCTTAGCCACCAACACCATGCTGCGTGAATCGGGCCCGGGCGTGGCGAAAAAAAGCTATCACACTAAAGGACAAGCGATGGATTTCCACATTGAGGGAATTTCGTTGAGCAATGTTCGCAAAGCGGCGTTATCTATGCGCGCCGGTGGTGTAGGATATTACCCGCGCAGCAACTTCGTACACATAGATACCGGGCCCGCAAGGCACTGGTCCTGATACCGGCAGCGCTGCGTGTGTCGGTCATGGAGCGCTATGAACTACCAAATTATTCCGGTTACGGCTTTTTCCCAAAACTGTTCAGTTATATGGGATGACGAAACCCAACAAGCCGCACTGGTCGATCCCGGCGGCGATGCGGAAACCATCAAAGCCGTGCTGGCAGAACGTGGTTTATCGCCATCTCAGATCCTGCTCACGCATGGACATCTTGATCATGTTGGTGCCGCTGCCGAGCTAGCGGCACATTATCAGGTGCCCATTGTCGGTCCGCATCCGCTCGATGCTTTCTGGTTAGATAATCTGCCCACACAAAGCCGCATGTTCGGTTTGCCCGAGTGCGCGCCGCTCACGCCCGATCGCTGGCTGGAAGAGGGTGAAACTGTGCAGGTTGGCAATGTCACGCTGGAAGTGCTGCTTTGTCCGGGCCATACGCCGGGACATATTGTGTTCTTCGATCGCGTTGGGCGTCTTCTGATTTCGGGAGATGTGATTTTCAACGGTGGCGTTGGACGCACCGATTTCCCGCAGGGCAGCCACAGCGACCTGATCGATGCGATTGAAACCAAGCTGTTGCCGCTAGGCGATGATGTGACTTTCGTGCCGGGTCACGGGCCTATCTCAACGCTAGGCCGCGAACGCATCAGCAATCCGTTCCTGCAAGAATAAAAAAATGGGCCCTTTTGGCCCATTTGTCGTTATTTACCGCCTGATTTATAAAACTGCGACAATCGCCTCACACAGCGCCGACATATTATCTGGCGTCATGCCTGCCACGTTAACGCGACCCGAGTTCACCGCATACACGCCAAACTCCTCACGCAGGCGCACTACCTGATCTTTGGTCAGGCCGCTGAATGAGAACATGCCGTTCTGCTTGATGATGAAGCTAAAGTCTTGATTAGCGCCTTTCTCCGCCAGTGTGTTCACAAACAGCTGACGCATGCGCTGGATGCGCTGACGCATATCGGCCAGCTCCTGAATCCAGATGGTGCGCAGCGCGTCATTGCTGAGGATGGTGGCGACGACCGCCGCGCCGTGTGACGGCGGGTTAGAGTAGTTGGCGCGAATGGTGTATTTCACCTGGCTAAACGCAGTTTTCGCCACGTCGCTGCTCGCTGCAACCAGCGTTAATGCACCTACACGCTCATTATACAAACCGAAGTTCTTCGAGTAAGAGCTGGCAACAATCAGTTCCTGATGTGAAGCGGCAAAAATACGCAGCCCTTGCGCATCTTCATCCAGACCGCGAGCAAAGCCCTGATAGGCGAAATCAAACAGCGGCAACCATCCTTTCTCTAGCGACAGTTGCGCCAGATGTTGCCATTGCTCTGCAGACGGATCAACGCCAGTTGGGTTGTGGCAGCAGCCGTGGAACAGCACTACATCGCCTGCTTTGGCTTCCTGCAGCGATGCCACCATGGCGTCGAAATCCAGGCTGTGGCTTGCGGCATCGTAATAATCGTAATCACACACTTCAAGGCCAGCAGCGTTGAAGACATTGTTATGGTTCGGCCAGCTTGGGTTGCTCACCCAAACGCGCTTGACGCTGGTCTGGTTTGCCAGAAAATCTGCCGCTACGCGCAGGGCGCCGGTGCCGCCTGGCGTTTGTGCGGTACATGCGCGACCCGCAGAAATCAGCGCGCTCTCTTTGCCGAACAGCAACTCCTGCGTGCATCGTGCGAAATCCGCCAGACCATCAATGCTCAGGTAGTTCTTGGTGGTTTCATTTTCCAGCAAATACTGCTCAGCTTTTTTAACACTGGTGAGGACCGGCGTTTTACCGGTTTCATCTTTATAAACACCAATGCCAAGATTGATTTTATTCGGCCGGTCATCGGCACGAAAAAGGTCAGCCAGTCCCAGAATAGGATCGGCGGGTGCGGCAGAGATCGATTCAAACATGAGTCAGTTCCGTTTGGGTGAACTTTAGCGAAATGAGCTATCAGGTTAACGTCAGTCGGCACGCTTGCCAACCGCTGATATAAAAAAGAAATATGTCGGTGAGATAAAGTAGAAAAGCTAATTGCGAAGCCGATCACTGAAATGCAAAACGGAGCCCAAGGGCTCCGTTTTTAGGTATTACGCAATGCTAATCGGTTGATTAGAACTGGTAAACCAGGCCAACGCCAACTACGTCGTCGGTGCTCACGCCCTGAGCGCGGGTGTAATCGTTGTCATCCAGCAGGTTGATTTTGTAGTCAACATAGGTAGACATGTTTTTGTTGAAGTAGTAGTAGGTACCCACTTCGATGTATTTAACCAGGTCAGCATCGCCACCCGCGAAGGTTGCACCGTTAGCGGTGTTACCATTCAGCTGCTTGCCTTTAGACTGCAGGTAAGCGATGGATGGACGCAGACCGAAGTCGAACTGGTACTGTGCAACCACTTCGAAGTTCTGAGTTTTGTTAGCAACCTGACGAGCGGTGCTACCGTAAGCAGTGGTGTTACGTGATTCACCGTAGAATGCTGCTAGGTATACGTTGTTCGCGTCATATTTCAGACCGAAACCGTATGCGTCAGCTTTGTCGCCGTTACCATCTGCAATCTGAGCGTTAGTACGGTCAGAAGAGAAGTAAGAACCTACTGCGCTAACACCCATACCGGTGTCATACGCTACAGAAGTACCCCAGCCGTCACCGTTCTGAGCCAGTGGATCACGAGAACCTTCGTTTTTGCCCTGGTACTGCGCTGCGAAGCTCAGACCTTGGACCAGACCGAAGAAGTTGCTGTTACGGTAAGTCGCCAGACCGCTTGAACGACCAATCATGAAGTTGTCGTTGTCTTGATACAGAGTATCGTCACCGAATACTGGCAATTGGTCAGTGTAGGACATTGCGTCATAAATAACGCCGTAGTTACGACCGTAGTCGAATGAACCTGCATCACCAAATTTCAGACCTGCAAAGCCCAGACGGGTTTTGTTGCCATCCTGAGCGTCGCCGCCTTCGGTGTTGTTAGCCTGAATGTTGTATTCCCACTGGCCGTAACCGGTCAGTTGGTCAGTGATCTGAGTTTCACCTTTGAAACCGAAGCGAACATAAGTTTTGTCGCCATCATCGCTAGCGTTATCAGAGAAAGAGTGACGTGCATCGACTTTACCGTACAGGTCCAGCTTGTTGCCGTCTTTATTATAGATTTCTGCTGCGTTTGCTGCGCCGGCAGCTAACAGAGCAGGGATAACCACTGCAAGAATGTTGCGCTTCATCATTTTTTATTACCCTCATTGGAGTTATTTGGACATCTGCCACTGCTGCCAAGAAATCTTTACAGAACCTTGAAAGAAGTTTGATGTCTCCTGTGTCTGCACGCATCTTTCCATCACAGGGTTGCTAATTCTAGCCCGAAGATGATTCAAATCTCGCAATTAAGTATCAAAAGGAAAAATTGTATGACAATTTGTAAAAATTCGGGAACTTTGTGAGAGAACTCTAAATTTACAAAAATAAAAAAAGGCCGGCTAGGCCGACCTCTTTATATATATGAATTACTTATAATTAATCGCTAAATTTAGAAATTCGCGTTGCGAGGAGTACGTGGGAAGGGGATAACATCCCTTACATTTTGTACGCCGGTGACATAGGCGATTAATCGTTCGAAACCTAATCCAAAGCCGGCATGTGGCACGGTGCCGTAACGGCGCAGGTCACGATACCACCAATAATCTTCTTTATTGAGTCCCATTTCTGCCAGACGTGCATCCAGCACATCCAGACGCTCTTCACGCTGTGAACCCCCGATGATTTCGCCGATGCCCGGCGCGAGAACATCCATCGCCGCTACGGTTTTGCCATCTTCGTTCATGCGCATATAGAAGGCTTTGATGTCTTTCGGGTAGTTTTTCACTACCACCGGCGCTTTGAAGTGCTGCTCTGCGAGATAACGCTCGTGTTCGGATGAGAGATCCACGCCCCAGGAAACCGGGTTCTCAAAGCTCTGGCCGCTTTTCAGCAGAATATCAACCGCATCGGTGTAATCCACCTGAGCAAAGTCGGTCTGTACGAAACGCTCCAGACGCGCAACCGCATCCTTGTCTACACGCTCAGCAAAGAACGCCATGTCGTCGGCGCGCTCGTTCAGCACAGCCTGGAACACATATTTCAGCATGGATTCTGCCAATGCGGCCGCATCATCCAGCGTCGCGAACGCCACTTCCGGCTCCAGCATCCAGAATTCCGCCAGGTGACGGCTGGTGTTGGAGTTTTCGGCGCGGAAAGTCGGTCCAAATGTATACACCTTAGACAGCGCACAGGCGTAAGTTTCGGCGTTGAGCTGACCCGATACGGTCAGGAACGCTTCTTTACCGAAGAAGTCTTTATCGAAATCGATTTTGCCCTGCGGATCGCGCGGCAGGTTTTCCAGGTCCAGCGTCGAAACGCGGAACATCTCGCCGGCACCTTCGGTATCCGAAGCGGTGATCAGCGGAGTAGAAACCCAGAAATAGCCGTTTTCGTGGAAGAAGCGATGCAGCGCCTGCGCCAGCGTATGACGCACGCGCGCCACAGCGCCCACCAGGTTGGTACGTGGACGCAGATGCGCCACTTCTCGCAGGTATTCGATACTGTGACGTTTCGCCGCCATCGGATAGGTATCCGGATCGTCAACCCAGCCGGTAACTTCGACGTTAGTCGCCTGCAGCTCGAAAGCCTGGCCTTCGCCCGGCGATTCGACCACTTTACCGGTAATGATTACCGAGCAGCCGGTGGTCAGACGCAGCACTTCATCCTGATAATTATTCAGAGAATTATTGACGACGGCCTGAACGGGATTAAAGCAGGAACCGTCGTAAACGGCGATAAAGGAAAGACCAGCTTTGGAATCTCTTCGGGTACGCACCCAACCACGTACGGTGACTTCACTGTCAACCGCGACACGGCCGTGCAGTACATCCGCTACAGGCACAACGCTCATAAAGTTCTCTCTATATATAAAAGAAGGTGGATAAAAGCCCTTTTTCAGGGTTTTGCTATGTTACTTGCGAGCCCACAGGAAACAAGCAAAATTGCCGGGTAAACAGGAGATTTGTTGCGTGAGAGCAGGGCGCAAGCGCCCTGCTATAAGAATCAGCTGGCTCTTTTGACCAGCGGTAGATCGAAGGCTTTGCGCAAGGCGCGCACGAAGGCTTTATCCTGGCAAATGGTTTTGCCGGGGCTGTCGGAGAGTTTTGCCACCGGTTTGCCATTGCAGCTCACCAGTTTGATCACGATATTCAGCGGCGTAACGCCCGGAATATCGCAGGACAAGCGTGTTCCGATACCGAACACCACGTTGGCACGTTGGCCGAAGTGCCGATAGAGCGCCAGCGCTTTGTCCAGATTGAGGTTATCCGAGAACACCAGCGTTTTGCTTTTAGGATCGATATCCAGCCGCTGATAGTGCGCAATGGCTTTTTCACCCCATTCCAGCGGATCGCCGGAGTCATGGCGCAGGCCTTGATAACGATGCGCAAAGCCCGGGCCAAAGTCGCGCAGGAAAGCATCCATGGTGATGCAGTCGGTTAAAGCAATACCTAACTGATCGTCATACTCATCCAGCCAGGATTGCAGCGCCGCACGTTGGCTGTTCGCCAATACCGGGCTGATTTGCTGGTGTGCCTGGAACCATTCATGCGCTTGCGTACCCACCGGATTAAGCTGCAGGCGGCGCGCCAAATCGTAGTTGCTGGTGCCCACCAGCCACGGAAACTCCGCTTTAAGCGTAGCGACAATCGCTTCCTGCACCGCTTTGGAGTAGCGGCGACGCGTGCCGAAATCCATCAGCTGGAAGCGTGACATATCCCAATCGCCGACCTGCTGACGGAAATTCGTAAGCTTATGCTGCAAGTGCGCAACCGCCTGCTCCACACCCATCTGCGGCGTGCGGTGGCGATGCACCACTTCACTGATCAGCGCCAGCAACGGCACTTCCCACAAAATCACTTCACGCCACGGCCCGCTGATCTGAATCGTCAGATGGCCGTTGTTGTTACGCACGTTGACTTGTGAGGGATCGAGGCGGAACTGGCGCAGCCAGTTAAGGTAATCGCGTTGGAAGAAAGGCAGCCCGCTGAGGTAGTGATACTCATCGTCGCTCAGGGCGAGCGTTTGCAGGGTTTCAATTTGTGCGCGGATCTCGTCCGCATAAATACCGAGCAGTTCGTCGCCACGGCAGCGAAATTCCGCCGTAACCGGGACATCATAATAGCGATGATAGACGGCCTGCTGCATGTGAAGCTTATACGCATCGGTATCAAGCAGCGTGGTCAAAATCGGGGAAGCATGTCCAGTCATGGTGCGTTTCAGCATCCTCTTCCGCGGAGCAGAGCCCGGTGTTCAACAAAGTCATAAAGACGCAGGAGTATAAAACAGTAATGACCGCGATCACACCATAATTGCGGGTGGCAGGTCGAGGGTCATTTGTGCCATTGTTAATGAATTGTAGCCTTTTCAACGAACGCACGCATTGACCGTGGCAACAGAGGCACAACCCGCTTAGACTTTGACGGGTCAACATATTAACGATTTAACGATGCGAGAAGGACTCATGACGCAACAGCCGCAAATTAAATATCGCCACGATTACCGTGCGCCGGACTACACCATTACCGATATCGACCTGACTTTTGATCTGGATGCGGCTTCGACGCGTGTCACGGCGGTCAGTCAGGTGAAGCGTTTGGGCGCTACCGATGCGGAACTGCGTCTGGATGGCGAAGACCTCACGCTGGTATCGCTGGCGGTGGATGGCAATCCGTGGCCGCATTACCGCGAAGAAGAGGGCGCGTTGTTCATCAACCAGTTGCCGGACAACTTCACTCTGACCATCATTAATGACATTCATCCGGATAAAAACACCGCGCTGGAAGGGTTATACCAATCCGGCGATGCGCTTTGTACCCAATGTGAAGCCGAAGGTTTCCGCCATATTACGTGGTATCTCGATCGCCCAGACGTGCTGGCGCGCTTCACCACCACCATTATTGCCGATGCCGCGCGTTATCCTTATTTACTCTCCAACGGCAACAAGCTGGAGAGCGGTCGCCATGAAGATGGCCGCCATTGGGTGAAGTGGCAAGATCCGTTCCCGAAACCGTGCTACCTGTTTGCGCTGGTGGCGGGTGATTTCGACGTATTACGTGATAGCTTTACCACGCGTTCAGGCCGCGATGTGGCGCTGGAGATCTTTGTCGATCGCGGCAACCTTGATCGTGCTGATTGGGCGATGACCTCGCTGAAAGCCAGCATGAAGTGGGATGAAGAGCGCTTTAACCTTGAGTACGACCTCGACATCTTTATGATCGTCGCGGTGGATTTCTTCAATATGGGGGCGATGGAGAACAAAGGCCTTAACGTCTTCAACTCCAAATATGTGCTGGCGAAAGCCGAAACTGCCACCGACAAAGATTACCTCGGCATTGAAGCGGTGATCGGTCACGAATATTTCCACAACTGGACCGGCAACCGCGTGACCTGCCGCGACTGGTTCCAGCTCAGCCTGAAAGAGGGGCTGACAGTATTCCGTGATCAGGAGTTCAGCTCCGATCTCGGTTCGCGCGCGGTGAACCGTATCGATAACGTACGTGTGATGCGCGGTGCGCAGTTCGCGGAAGACGCCAGCCCAATGGCGCATCCGATCCGTCCGGATCAGGTGATCGAAATGAACAACTTCTACACTTTAACGGTGTATGAGAAAGGGTCAGAAGTGATCCGCATGATGCACACCTTGCTGGGCGAAGAGAATTTCCAGAAAGGCATGCAACTCTATTTCGAGCGTCACGATGGCAGCGCCGCCACCTGCGATGATTTCGTGCAGGCGATGGAAGATGCCTCGAACGTCGATCTGTCGCAGTTCCGCCGCTGGTACAGCCAGGCGGGCACGCCAATCCTGACGGTGCGCGATGACTACAATCCAGAGCTGGAACAGTACACGCTGCACGTCACCCAGCGCACGCCGGCCACCGCCGAGCAGAAAGAGAAGCTGCCGCTGCACATTCCGCTGGATATCGAACTGTACGATAACGAAGGCAAGGTGATCCCGCTGCAGCATAACGGTCATCCGTTGCATCACGTGCTGAACGTCACCGAAGAGTTCCAGACCTTTATTTTCGATAACGTTTACTTCCAGCCGGTGCCATCGCTGCTGCGTGAATTCTCTGCGCCCGTGAAGCTCGACTACAAATGGAGCGATGCGCAACTCACCTTCCTGATGCGCCACGCGCGTAATGACTTTGCGCGCTGGGATGCGGCGCAAAGCCTGCTGGCAACCTACATTCGCCTCAACGTCGCACGTCATCAGCAGGGCCAGCCGCTATCGCTGCCGCTGCATGTGGCAGATGCGTTCCGCGCGGTGCTGCTGGATGAGCAGGGCGATCCGGCGCTGAAAGCGTTGATTCTCTCGCTGCCGTCTGAGAATGAAATCGCCGAGCTGTTTGATGTCATCGATCCGCTGGCGATCTCAGCGGTGCGCGATGCGCTGGTGCGTACGCTGGCTAAAGAGCTGAGTGACGAATTCTTTGCGCTCTATCTGGCCAACCAAAGCAGCGAATACAAAATTGAGCACGCGGAGATTGGCAAGCGCACGCTGAAAAATGTCTGCCTCGGTTATCTGGCCTTCGCCGATGCGGCACAGGCGGACAAGCTGGTGCAGGCGCAATATCAGCAGGCAAACAACATGACCGATGCGTTAGCGGCGCTGTCTGCCGCGGTGGCGGCGAACCTGCCATGTCGCGATACGCTGCTGGCGGCCTATGATGAGCGCTGGCATCAGGATGGTCTGGTGATGGATAAATGGTTTGTGCTGCAAGCCACCAGCCCAGCGGCGGACGTGCTGAGCAACGTGCGTGAGCTGCTGAATCACCGTTCGTTCACCATGGGCAACCCGAACCGCATCCGTTCACTGATTGGTGCGTTCGCGTCTGGTAATCCCGCGGCGTTCCACGCTAAAGATGGCAGCGGTTATCAGTTCCTGGTGGAGATGTTGACCGATCTCAACACGCGCAACCCGCAAGTGGCTGCACGCATGATTGAGCCGCTGATTCGCCTGAAACGCTACGATGCCGATCGTCAGGCGCTGATGCGTAAAGCGCTGGAAACGTTGCAAGGGCTGGATAAGCTGTCGGGCGATCTGTATGAGAAAATCACCAAGGCGTTAAACGCGTAAGAAAACCATGCGCAATAAATTGCGCCGCTACGAATAAATGCACACATCCGTAGCGGCGCGATTTATCGCGCGTCTTCAATTAACTCTGCTGCGCAAACTTCAACGGCTGCTCTGACGAGCCGCGCTTCATCACCCGATCCAGCACTTCCGCTTCCAGCTCTGCCAGACGTGCCGATCCGCGACGGCGTGGGCGCGGTAAATCGACGATCAAATCCAGGCCAATCTGGCCTTCCTCAATCAACAATACGCGATCGGCAATAGCTACCGCTTCGCTGACATCGTGCGTCACCAGCAGCACGGTGAAGTTATGCTGCTGCCACAGCGACTCAATCAATCCCTGCATTTCGATACGCGTCAACGCATCCAGCGCCCCGAGCGGTTCATCGAGCAGCAGCAAACCTGGGCGGTGAATCAGCGCACGCGCCAGCGCCACGCGCTGTTTCTGCCCGCCAGACAACGCGGCAGGCCACTCGTTGGCACGATCCGCCAATCCCACGGCTTCGAGTGCTTCCAGCGCGGCGGCGCGCCATTCGCGGCCTTTCAGTCCCAGCCCTACGTTATCAATCACCTTTTTCCACGGCAGTAAGCGTGAATCCTGGAACATCAAACGCGTATCTTCGCGTGCCTCGGATAACGGCGCATTGCCCGCCAGCAACGCCCCGCGCGTGGTGGATTCCAGACCCGCCAGCAGGCGCAGCAAGGTACTTTTCCCGCAGCCGCTACGGCCGACCACGGCGACGAACTGCCCAGAGGGAATATGCAGATCGATATTATTCAGGATGGTGCGATCGCCATATTGCTTGCTGACGCCATTCACACCAACCGGCGTACCGCGATTTAAGCGCGCCGGATTTAGGGTTGCGTTGCTCATGCGTTCTCCTTCACTTGGTAGGCCGGATGCCAGCGCAGCCAGACGCGCTCCAGCAGTTGTGCCGCGACGTCGGCGAGTTTGCCGAGCAGGGCATAGAGAATGATGGCCACCACCACCACGTCGGTTTGCAGGAATTCACGGGCGTTCATCGCCAGATAACCAATGCCAGAGTTAGCGGAAATGGTTTCGGCGACAATCAGCGTCAGCCACATCAGGCCAAGGGCAAAACGTACGCCAACCATAATCGAAGGCAGCGCACCAGGCAGAATCACCTGAATGAACAGGCTCCAGCCAGACAAGCCGTAGCTGCGCGCCATCTCGACCAAACCCCGATCAATATTACGAATGCCGTGATAAGTATTCAGGTAAATCGGGAACAGCGTGCCCAGCGCCACGAGGAAAATCTTGGCGGATTCGTCGATGCCGAACCATAAAATCACCAGCGGAATCAGCGCCAGATGCGGCACGTTACGCAGCATCTGCACCGAGGTATCCAGCAAGCGTTCGCCGACGCGCGAGGTGCCGGTAATCAAACCCAGAATCAAACCAATCGAGCCACCAATAGAGAAACCGATGGCGGCACGCCAGCTGCTGATCGCCAGGTTTTGCCACAGTTCTCCGCTCACCGTCAGCTTCCAGAAGGTGATGAGGATGTTTTCCGGCGACGGCAAAATGCGCGTCGACAGCCAACCCACTTGCGATGCCAGTTGCCACAGCGCAATCAGCACCACCGGCAACACCCACGGCAATACAGCATTGGTCAGCCTGGTTTTAACGTTCGCCATCATCTGCTCCTTTAGCTCTGCGACACTTTTTGCGGCGTGAAATCGTTGGCCACCGCTTCACCGTGCGCTTGCACCACGCGCGGCTTCGGCACTTCCGGAATCGCCAAATCGAGGTGCGGGAACAGCAACTCACCTACGCGATAAGCCTCTTCCAGATGCGGATAGCCGGAGAGAATAAAGGTCTCGATGCCGAGATCCTGATACTCCTGCATGCGCGCCGCCACGGTTGGGCCATCGCCCACTAACGCGGTGCCTGCGCCGCCGCGCACCAGGCCGACACCGGCCCACAGATTCGGGCTGATCTCCAGCTTGTCGCGACGTCCACCGTGCAGTGCGGCCATACGCTGCTGGCCCACCGAATCGGTGCGCGCAAACGCGGCCTGCGCTTTGGCAATGGTGGCATCGTCGAGATGGGCAATCAGGCGATCCGCCGCTTGCCACGCTTCTTCATTGGTTTCGCGCACAATCACGTGCAGACGAATCCCGAAGCGCACGGTGCGGCCTTGTGCCACCGCTTTGGCGCGCACTTGCTCAATCTTCTCTTTAACTAACGCCGGCGGTTCGCCCCAGGTGAGATAGACATCGACCTGTTCAGCGGCCAGATCCTGCGCGGCATCTGATGATCCGCCAAACCACAGCGGCGGACGCGGTTCCTGCACCGCTTTAAACATCAGACGCGCACCGCGCACCTTCACATGCTTGCCTTCGTAATCGACGGTTTCGCCTTCGCTCACCCGCCGCCAGACGCGGGTAAACTCAGCGGACTCTTCATAGCGCTCACGGTGATCGAGGAACACGCCATCGCCGGCTAACTCTTCCGGATCGCCGCCGGTGACCAGATTAAACAGCGCGCGACCATTCGACAGACGATCCAGCGTGGCGGCCTGACGCGCCGCCTGCGTCGGTGAAATCACGCCCGGACGCAGTGCGACGAGGAAACGCAGACGCTGCGTAACCGGAATCAATGACGCCGCCACCAGCCAGGCATCTTCACAGGAGCGACCGGTGGGGATCAGCACGCCGCCGAAGCCAAGGCGATCCGCTGCCTGCGCAATCTGTTGCAGATAACCATGATCAACCGGGCGCGAACCTTCCGCGGTGCCGAGATAGTGACCATCGCCGTGCGTCGGGAGAAACCAAAATACGGATACGCTCATGATTAATTTCCTTTAGGCTGGGCGGATTGTGGATGCCAGATGCGGTCAGCAATATTCACTTTTACCGGCATCAGATGATTGGCATAAAACAGATCGGCCGTTTGCTGTTGGGCCTGCGCGGTATGGGCGCTGACCGGCGTAATGGTGGTCGGTGGACGATGGTCGAGATAGCTGGCAATCACCGGTTTCGGTAAGCCCATCGCATTCGCCAGCAGATCGATACTCTGGTCGCGCTGGCTGCGCGTTAACGCATCGGCTTCGCTGAAGGTATTCAGGACCTGCTGCACAAAGGCGCCGTTCGCCTCGGTGTATTTGCGCGTGGCTAAATAGAAGGAGCCGGTTTGATTGAGTTTGCTGCCGTCGGCCAGCACGCGCACGTTGCCTTGCAGCAGCGCGGCAGAGTAATAAGGATCCCAAATTGCCCAGGCATCAACATCACCTTGCTGAAACGCGGCGCGCGCATCGGCAGGCGTCAGATAGGTTGGCTGGATATCTTTAAAACTCAGCCCGGCCTGTTCCAGCGCACGCAGCAGCAGGTTGTGCGAGCTGGAGCCTTTCTGGAACGCCACTTTATGGCCTTTCAGTTCGGCCACGCTGTGAATCGGGCTGTCTTTCGGCACTAAAATCACTTCGGCTTGCGGCTTGGGTGGCTCCGAGCCGACATACAGCAGATCGGCACCTGCGGCCTGCGCAAACAGCGGCGGGATGTCGCCGGTGCTGCCCAAATCGATGCTATCGACGTTAAGCGCCTCGAGCATCTGCGGGCCCGCCGGGAATTCCACCCACTTTATATTGGTGTGCGGGAAGCGCTGCTCCAGCAGCTTGTGGGTTTTCGCCAATACCATGCTCACCGAACCTTTCTGGTAACCGATGCGCAACTGTTCTGGTGCGTCGGCGGCCTGTGCGCTCACGCTCAAGGTGAGCAGCGCCGCGACGGCTGGCATGAGTAAACCCGTCAATATCCTTTTCATCTCTCTTCCTTTATACCGCTTGTGCGTAAGGTGGGTGGCGACGATGTAGCGCGTGCCAGAAGGTATCCAGCGCTTCATCAATGCGTTGCGACAGCAGCGGATCGAGCAGCGGCTGGCGGTCGTAATCGGTAACCTGGCCGTCAGTGGCGAACACGCCGTGCAACACTTCCTGTGCCTTTAGCGCGTTGAGTACCGGCTTCAGCGCGTAATCCACCGCCAGCAGATGTGAAGCGCTGCCGCCGCTGGCCAGTGGCAACACCACTTTGTGTTCCAGCGCGCGCTCGGGCAGTAGATCCAGCAGGGTTTTCAGTGCGCCGGAAAACGAAGCCTTATATATAGGCGTGGCGACAATTACGCCATCCGCCAGCGCCAAATCGGCTTTCAACGCGGCCAATGCGGGAGAATCGAAGCGTGCATAGAGCAAATCTTCAGGCTGGAAGTTGTGAATATTCCATGGAATCACTTCGACACCGCGTGCTTCCAGCGCGTGCTGGCACAGGCTCAGCAGCGCAGTAGAGCGTGAAGGGAAGCGAGGGCTGCCCGCCAGCGTAATAACCCGCATGGTCACTCCTTATAACTGAAAGTTATTGATTATCTGATATTCAGAACTGATGTGCTCAATACTGTCAGAGCAGGCAGCGAGGCTTAAATGATTTATCTGGTAATCCTAAGTCGCAAAATGGGATAGCCAGTAGCATATAAAGAGGGGATGAAAACGCAGGTTTCAGGCGCTTAGGTATAATCTGAAAAGCGAGGCTGCAAGGGTGCAGTTATATAAATCCTGCGGCCTCAGTGAATGACGTTAATGATTAAAGGGCGTGATGCATGGGTAAAACAGAGTAGTAACCAGAGAAATATATTTATACAGACCGCGCAGTTACCGATTGCATGCAGTGCTTGGTATTGAAAGTTATGGAAAAAGATAAACAATTCTCCACTATTCACTCCCTCATGAATCGGATAAAACTGAGCAACAGTTGTTTATTTCCTAATTTACCGTGGTTTTTATTTCACGAAATTTATGTCTAAACGCGAATAAAGGTTAATAAAATACGCACTATTCAATCCCCTTGTTACAAGTCATGCAAATTTTCGCCGATCAACATCACACTTCATGCAGCTGCGCTGAACAATTAATTTCGTAAGTTACATGTTAATGCTAATCGCGGTTGGAATTACAATTCCAGGCCTGTTTATAATCGGTTGAGCTAATTTCCGCTAGAACACGATAACGATATTTCACTTATTTATTTACGCCCGCGTTTTGTGGCGTGAACTGCCGTTGCGGCAAACCAATTTATTTTTAGGGAGATATATATGGGTAGTTCTTCATTTGCTCAGGATTTAACTGAGCAGCGGGTCGCGCCTGCCACCTTCAATCGCATCTCACCCTCGCCTAACGCTGCAGAGGAGCTGGTATGTTACTGGCTGCAACCCGATGCTGCGGGATCGCATCTCACCTCTTCATTGCTGCCGACCTTTCCGCACAGCACGCCGGCTGAAGATGATTTCCTGCTGTTCAGCGCGGAACGCAGCGCCTTGCCGGCCAACCTGCTGCAGGACGTGGCAAAGCTCAGTGACCAGCGTCCCGAGCTAAACTGTTTTGTGGTCTCACTGGCGAAGCGCGAGCTGGCGAACGGTTTACACTCTTCTCTGCAGCTGTTTCAGCAACTGCATGCGCAGCGCTGGTGGCAGCAGGGCGGCTTTGTGGTGATCTTGCGTGCTGGACTGGCCCGCGCGGGTGGGCCGCTGACGCGTATTCAGGATGTGATGCTGGCCGGATTACTGCATACGCAAACGGCGTGGGTGCTCGATTACGCCAGTGAAGCGTCGCTGACCACTCAGGTAGAAGCCTCGCCGCGCTTAACCTATCAGCAATTTATTACCGATTATGAAAAACTCACGCGATTGTCACACTATATTCCGGAGCGAAACCGCTATCGGGAAAGTTATTTACGCAGCGGCTTATTACAATTAGTCCAGCACGAGTTAAGTGGTGCCGATAAATTCTCAGATAATACCCGCCATGCATTAACCTACTTTGCGGAAAACTTCCCGGCCAAAGGTGCAATGGAAAAAATCATGTTGAAACAACCTGACATCTATTTCTCCATGATGAAAATGAGAAAAAAGCTGGGCGCTTAGCACCAACGTTAATTTTAAGAATAACTCCGGTGTGCGCGTGAATACTTTTATGTCACGCTTAAGGCCACTGAGATAATCCCCAGATGCCAAAACACCTATGTCTATAAAACGTAACGCGATTGCCAACTATGTTGGTCAAATCTATCTGACGCTGTCAGGTATTTTGGTTGTACCACTTTATATTCAACACTTAGGTATGGAAGCCTACGGTTTAGTGGGCTTCTTTTCGATCTTATTAACCTGGCTGCAATTACTCGATGCCGGTGTTTCGACCACCTTGATGCGGGAAGCGGCGCGCTATCGTGCTAATCAGGAGGAATTTGTCTGGTTCCCGGCGCTGTTTGCCACGCTGACCAAATTCTTCTTGTTCTCCACGATTGTGCTGGTGGTGTTGGGTTGGCTGGCGACGCCGTGGATTGCCACGCACTGGCTGGATGCGCGTCATCTTCCGGCGGGCGATGTGGTGATTGCCGTGGCGATTATGGTGATCACTGCGGCGATACGCTGGCGCACCAGTCCGTATCGCAGCGTGATTGTGGGCTTCGAACATCAGGTGTGGCTGAACGGCGTCAACCTGATTATCACCACCTTGCGCACCTTTGGCGCGGTGCTGGTGATTCAATTCTTCTCTAATGCGGTATTGGCGTTCTTTGTCTGGCAGTTGCTGGTGTCGATTGCCGAAGCGGCCTGCTGTATCTACAAATCCTGTCAGCTGATCCCCAAAGCGGCGCGCAAAGAGAAGCGCGGCGATCTGAAAGAGGTGCTGAAACCTTTTATTCGTTTTGCGCTCAGCGCGGCATTTTCCAGTGCGGTGTGGACCTTTATTTCGCAAATTGACCGACTGGTGCTCTCCAAGACGCTGCCGCTGAGCGAATACGGTTCGTTTACCGTGGTGGCGACTGCCGCAACTGGCATTCTACTGCTCAGCAGCCCGATCATGCAGGCTATCGTGCCACGCATGACCGGCATGAAAACCCGCAAAGAGGGCGATGCGGAGTCCTTGAAACTTTACCGCTACACCACGCAGGCGGTGGCGATCTTTATGGCGCCGCTCAGTATCACCATCGCCTGTTACGCCGGCCCGCTGCTGTGGGCGTGGACGCAGAAAAGTCAGATTGTTGATGAGATGTCATTTGTCCTTAGCCTGTACGCATTAGGCAGTGGCATTCAGGCGATCTGCGGTTTGCTCTATCACCTGCAATACATCAACGGCAACCTCAAGCTGCACATGAAAGGCTTCACCTGCTTTGCCGTGCTGCTGGTGCCGCTCAACATCTGGTGTGCCATTCACTACGGCGCACTGGGCACCGGTTGGCTGTGGCTGGGCCAGAACATCTTCTATCTGGTGGGCTGGGCGTGGCTGGTGCATCGCCGCTTTGCGCCGGGCATTCATTTCACCTGGTTAACCCGCGACGTGATGCTGATTTGGGCGGTTTCTGCCGTCGTCGCCTGGCTGAGCACCTTGCTGCCGATCGAGTGGAACCAAAATCGCTGGCTCAACCTGCTGTGGCTTGGCTTGATTGGCGCGTTCAATCTCGGCGTCTGCTGTCTGCTGCACAGTGTGGTGTTGAAGCGTCTCAGAATTCCGTTGTTTAACGTTGAGGAAAGAGGATGAGCATGATGTCATCTCACCGTATCCCTACGGTTTCGGTCATCATACCGAACTGGAATTGCGCGCCCTGGCTGCCAGAAGCGATGGGTTCATTGCTGCGTCAGTCATCGCCGCCGGAACAGATCATTGTTATCGACGATGGTTCCAGTGACAGCAGCGTAGCCTGGCTCACGGCGTTTGCGGCCCAGCATCCGCAGGTGATCCTGCTGAGCGGTGAGCGCGGCGGCGTCAGCGCCGCGCGTATGAAAGGGCTCTCTGTCGCAACCGGTGATTTTGTTTACTTCATGGATGCGGATGATTTTGTCTCCACCGATTTGTTCGCCGACTTCCGTCGCGTGCAGGCGCGCCATGAAGATATCGATCTGTTCTGCTTTGGCGCGAAAATGTTTTTTGATGTGCCTGCCGCGCAGCGCCACTATCAAACCATTCACCAGCGTCATGTCAGTGGATTGCTGCCCGGCGGCAGCACCAGTTTACGTACGCTGATGCAGCATCAGTCGGCGCATCGCGTCGTGTGGAGCAGCATCATTTCGCGTCGCTTGATTGATCAACTGGCGCTGCAGTTTCTGCCGATTCAAAACCATGAAGATGCGCCTTACATGTTTGCGCTCTATCTGCAGGCGCGTAACATTTATTGCACCAGCCAAAGCTACTACTACAAACGCTTTATGCTGACGTCGCTGTCGCAAAGTACGCGCGATTTTTCCTATGTGAAAAATTACTTTATTGCGCGTGAAAGCAGCGAACAGTTCCTGCGCGATCGGCAACTGCCGGTGGATGCGGCGTTGCTGGATAGCTATTACCAAACGGTGATGCACAGCTGCCTGGCGCAGATGCGCAAAAATCACATGGTGATCCCAACGGATTGGCAACCGCAGGTGAATCAGCTGGTGCGCAATGTGTTGCAGCATAGCGCGCGTCTGAAGCTAATGTGGTATTGCCCGACGATTTACAGTGGCTTGCAGGCGTGTCGCGAACAGCTTGGCCGCTATTCTGCACGACGCTGATAACGATCAAATTGTGATGCAGTAGAACAATTTACTTTTGCGCCAGCGCACCTTACCATTCTGGCGCACATTTTCCCGTGCACCCCGACTTCCCTGGTTTCCGTCATTGAGGAGAGTGCATGTTATATCCTATCGTCCGGCCAGCGCTGTTTAAGCTTGATCCTGAGCGTGCGCACGAACTCACCTTTCAACAACTGCGTTTTATTAGCGGCACCCCGCTGGAAGGGCTGATTCGCCAGTCGCTGCCATCACGTCCGGTAACCTGCATGGGATTAACCTTCCCGAACGCGCTCGGCTTAGCGGCCGGTCTCGATAAGAATGCCGAGTGCATTGATGCCTTC
The DNA here is from genome assembly GCF_054823405.1 of Kluyvera sp. 1366. Taxonomy (NCBI): domain Bacteria; kingdom Pseudomonadati; phylum Pseudomonadota; class Gammaproteobacteria; order Enterobacterales; family Enterobacteriaceae; genus Kluyvera; species Kluyvera sp. 1366. The sequence continues at coordinate 371,475 of NZ_JBTRDW010000006.1, read as the reverse complement.
GGCGCGATGGGCTTTGGTTTTGTCGAAGTGGGAACGGTAACGCCGCTGGCGCAACCGGGAAATGATAAACCGCGTATGTTCCGCTTAGTGCCTGCCGAAGGGATTATTAACCGCATGGGGTTTAATAATCTCGGCGTTGATCATCTGATTGCCAACGTTAAAAAGTCGCGCTTTAAAGGCATTCTCGGCATCAATATTGGCAAAAATAAAGATACGCCGGTCGAGAAAGGCAAAGACGATTATCTGATCTGCATGGAAAAGGTATATGCCCACGCCGGTTATATCGCCATCAATATTTCGTCACCCAACACGCCAGGATTACGCACGTTGCAATATGGCGAAGCGCTGGACGATCTTCTTTCTGCCATCAAATTAAAACAGCAAGAACTCCAGGCAAGGCACCTTAAATATGTGCCGGTGGCGGTAAAGATCGCGCCGGATCTGACTGAAGAAGAATTGATCCAGGTTGCCGACAGTTTGGTGCGTCACAATATTGATGGTGTGATTGCCACCAATACCACGCTTGATCGTTCGCTGGTGACCGGCCTTAAATATGCCGAAGAAATGGGCGGATTAAGTGGTCGTCCGGTGCAGTCACGCAGCACCGAAGTGATTCGCCGCCTGGCGCAAGAGCTGCAGGGCCGCTTACCTATTATCGGCGTCGGTGGTATTGATTCGCTGGTTTCTGCGCGTGAGAAAATTACCGCGGGCGCAACATTAGTGCAGATATACTCTGGATTTATTTATAAAGGCCCGGGCTTAATTAAAGATATCGTGACCCACCTCTAAGACATTTCCCACTTTACTGCGCCGAGGGGTTTATTTATCCCTTCGGCTCGTTTATATTTTGTCCTGCTGATGCATTTTTCAGCTTTTTCTCAGATTTATTTTTTTAATTAAGCGCCGTTTAGCGCAGCGATAAACCACAGGGCAGATCATGAAAATCAAACCTGATGACAACTGGCGTTGGTATTTCGACGCTGATCATGACCGCATGATGCTGGATTTAGCCGACGGCATGTTATTTCGCTCGCGCTTCTCGCGCAAAATGCTGACGCCTGATGCCTTTAATGTCAGCGGTTTTTGCGTTGATGACGCCGCGCTCTATTTTAGCTTTGAAGAACGTTGCCGTCAGAGTGGATTAAAAGGCGATCAGCGTGCGGAATTAGTGTTAAACGCGCTGGTGGCCAGTCGTTTTCTCAAACCCCTGATGCCAAAAAGCTGGCACTTCACGAATCATGCGCACAGCTGGCAGCCAGCAGCGGGCGATATGGTGGCGGTGACGCTGGCTGATAGCGGCGAACAGGCACAACTGTTTGTGGTTGAAAGCGGTGAAAATGCCGCGCTGTGCTTATTAGCGCAAAACGCGCTAACCGTGGCGGGTAAAGGTATGCAGTTGGGTGATGCGATAAAGATCATGAACGATCGTCTGCGTCCACAGCAGCAGGAACAAACCGCCCACTTTGCGCGGGCGGTGTAATCGGCTTACGCCAGTTCGATATCGCCTGCCGGAATACAGCTGCAGCTTAAGATGGTACCATCCGCGCGCACCGCGCTTTTCTTCAGTGCCTTCACTTCACCCGCCACCAACGTCACTTTGCAGCTGCCACAAATCCCGGCGCGGCACGAGTAGGGAATGCGGAAACCCTGCATTTCCAACTGTTCTAGCAGCACTTGCTGATTGTCGCCGCTAAAGCTCGTCCCCTGATAATCGATGCTCACCGCACTGTGGCTGCTGGCGGCTGGCGCCAGCGTTTCGACCACGGCGCCCGCACCGTAAGCGCGTGGGGTTTGCTTCTCGATAATGGTCACCGCATCGCCGACGCGAATAATGCCGCTATTAAGGGCGATCAAATTCAGGCCGAAATCGATATCGCCGCTGCCATCCTGCGCGCTGCGAAAACCCTGCAAGGTCGAGAGCGGTTCGCCATCAGGATGTTTACGGCCGCTTTCGGTACCGACGGTAGTAAACACGCAGCGGCTGCACGGCTTCGGCATCTCAAAGGTGATCTCGCCAATTTGCAGGCGTTTCCAGCTATCTTCTTCCCAGGCGGCCGCGCCGCTCACCACCAGATTGGGACGGAACTGCTCAACGCGCACGCTGGCCGGACAGCGCTGTTGCAGATCCTGCAACGAGGCCATATTCACCAGCAGGTAAGGAAAACCGTCGGCGAAACTCAGTGGCACATGATCAAAACGCTTCACGCGGCGCGTCGGTTGCACGCCGGTCCAGCGCAGCTGCACCGGACGCGGGAAGAAGGTGCTTAACCAGCTGTTGATCGCGTCAGGTGCAATATGCGCGGTGAAATGGTTGCCCCAGACTTCGGTGGGTGACTGCTCAGCAGTGAAATCAGCGAAGCGGATCAGCGCCTGCGAACCATCCGCTGCCTGCAGAAACAGCCCGTCCGGCAGCAGCGCCGGAGTAAAGCGCACCATTTCCGGAAACTGGCGGGCGGTCACGAACGTGCCGTCCCGTTCGGTCACCATAAAGATGCGATCAAAGCCCAGACCGCTTTCCAGCACCTGCGCATGTGACAGTTGCAGACCGCGCATAGATTTAACGGGATGGATGTAAAGGCGTGAAAGCGTAATCATCACCACTCCAAAAAAGGGGTCATAAGTTTTAAAGAAGCTAACTTTATGACATAGCACGCTGATTCGCTATAATGCGCAGCAATTTAAGCAAGAGTAAAAAGTGACGATATGAATTCTCTGTTTGCCAGTACGGCGCGTGGGCTCGAAGAGCTGTTGAAAAGTGAGCTAGACGCGCTGGGTGCGCAGGATTTGCAGGTGGTGCAGGGCGGCGTCCACTTTCAGGCCGACGACCATGTAATGTACCAAAGCCTGCTGTGGAGCCGTCTGGCTTCGCGCATTTTGCTGCCGCTGGGAGAATTTGGCGTCTGGAGCGATCTCGATCTTTACGTGGGGGCGCAAAGTATCCCGTGGACCGAGATGTTCGACAGCAACACCAGTTTTGCCATCCATTTTAGCGGCACCAACGAGGTGATCCGCAACAGCCAGTTCGGTGCGCTGCGCATTAAAGATGCCATCGTCGATAGCTTTACCCGCCAGAATCTGGAGCGCCCGAACGTTGATCGTGAACAACCGGGCATCCGCATCAATGCGTGGCTGAACAAAGATCGCGTCAGCATCGCGCTGGATCTAAGCGGTGATTCACTGCATCAGCGCGGCTATCGCCAGCAAACCGGCGCAGCGCCGCTAAAAGAAACCTTAGCGGCAGCCATCGTGATGCGTTCCGGTTGGCAGAGCAGCACGCCGTTGGTCGATCCGATGTGTGGTTCCGGTACGCTGCTGCTGGAAGCGGCGTTGATCGCCTGCGATCGCGCGCCTGGCCTGCTGCGTACCCATTGGGGCTTCAATCGCTGGAAGAAACATAATCAGGCTGCATGGCAGGAAGTTCATGCTGCCGCAAAAGAGCGCGCGCGCGTGGGTACCGCCGCTGCGACCGCCCGTTTCTTTGGCTACGATAATGACAGCCGCGTGCTGGAATCGGCGCGCGCCAACGCCCGTCGTGCAGGCGTGTTCGAACTGTTCACCTTTGCCCAGCAGGATGTGATTAAGCTGAAGAATCCGCTGGCGGGCAAAGAGATTACCGGCACGGTATTGAGCAACCCGCCGTACGGTGAGCGTCTGGAAAGCGAACCGGCGCTGATTGCGCTGCACAGCCAGCTGGGCCGCATCATGAAGCAGCACTTCGGCGGCTGGAATCTGTCGCTGTTCAGCGCCTCGCCAGAGCTGCTGAGCTGCTTGCAACTGCGTGCCGATCGTCAGTTTAAAGCCAAAAACGGCCCGCTGGAGTGCGTGCAGAAAAACTATCAGCTGGCTGCAACCAGTGCAGAAGGCGGCGCGCAGATCGCCGAAGATTTTGCTAACCGTCTGCGCAAGAACCTGAAGAAGCTGGATAAATGGGCGCGTCAGTCGAATATCGATTGCTATCGTCTGTATGACGCCGATCTGCCTGAGTACAACGTAGCGGTCGATCGTTACGCTGATTGGGTGGTGATTCAGGAGTATGCGCCGCCGAAAACCGTGGACGCGAACAAAGCGCGTCAGCGTCTGTTCGATGTGATCAGCGCTACGCTGAGCGTGCTGGAGATCCCGGCCAATCGTCTGGTAATGAAGACCCGCGAGCGCCAAAAAGGCAAAAGCCAGTATCAAAAGCTGGGCGAGAAGGGCGATTTCTTCGAAGTGCAGGAATTTGATGCGCGTCTGCTGGTGAATCTCACCGATTATCTGGATACTGGTTTGTTCCTCGATCACCGTATCGCGCGCCAGATGCTGGGCAAAATGAGCGCAGGCAAAGATTTCCTCAATCTGTTTGCGTATACCGGTACCGCCAGCGTACACGCCGGTTTAGGTGGCGCGAAAACCACCACCACCGTGGATATGTCGCGTACTTATCTGGAGTGGGCCGAGCGCAACCTGCGCCTTAACGGTTTAACCGGCCGTAATCATCGCCTGATGCACGCCGATTGCCTGAGCTGGTTGCGTGAGAGTGACGAACAGTTTGATTTGATCTTTATCGATCCGCCGACGTTCTCTAACTCTAAGCGCATGGAAGACGATTTCGACGTGCAGCGCGATCACATGATGCTGATGCAGAACCTGAAACGTTTGCTGCGTCGCGGTGGCACCATTATGTTCTCCAACAACAAGCGCGGCTTCAAAATGGATCTCGACGGCTTAGAACGTCTGGGTCTGCAGGCGCAGGAAATTACCCAAAAAACGCTGTCGCAGGATTTCGCGCGCAACCGTCAAATTCACAACTGCTGGCTGGTTAGCCACGCCGGTAAGGAATAAGTTTTATGTCACTGATCAGTATCCATGGCGCTTACCTCTCGTTCAGCGATGCGCCGCTGTTGGATAACACCGAACTGCATATCGAAGAGGGCGAACGCGTCTGTCTGGTTGGCCGTAACGGCGCCGGTAAATCGACGCTGATGAAAATCATCAACGGCGAACAGCCGCTGGATGACGGCCGCATCATTTATGAGCAGGATTTGGTGGTGGCGCGTCTGCAACAGGATCCGCCACGCAACATTACCGGTTCTGTTTATGACTTCGTTGCCGAAGGCGTGGCCGAGCAGGCGGAGCATCTCAAGGCTTATCACGCGATTTCCCATCTGGTGATGGAAGATCCGAGCGAGAAGAACCTGAACGAGATGGGTCGTTTGCAAACCATCCTTGACCATCAGAATCTGTGGCAGCTGGATAGCCGCATCAACGATGTGCTGCAGCAGATTGGTCTGGATGCGGATACCGAGTTGTCTTCGCTGTCTGGCGGCTGGCTGCGTAAAGCGGCGTTGGGCCGCGCGCTGGTGAGCAACCCGCGCGTACTGATGCTCGACGAACCGACCAACCACCTTGATATCGAAACCATTGATTGGCTGGAAACGTTCCTCAAGACATTCACCGGCAGCATCATCTTCATTTCGCATGACCGTTCGTTTATTCGCAACATGGCGACGCGCATTGTCGATCTTGATCGCGGCAAGCTGGTTTCCTGGCCGGGGAACTACGATCTGTTCCTGACCGGCAAAGAAGAAGCGCTGCGTGTCGAAGAGATGCAGAACGCCGAGTTTGACCGCAAGCTGGCGCAGGAAGAAGTGTGGATCCGTCAGGGCATCAAAGCGCGCCGCACGCGTAACGAAGGCCGTGTACGTGCCTTGAAAGCGCTGCGTAACGAGCGCTCTGCACGTCGTGAAGTGATGGGCAAAGCCAATATGCAAGTCGGCGAAGCGGCACGTTCAGGCAAAATCGTGTTTGAGATGGAAGATGTCAATTACAGCGTGGGTGGCAAAACCCTGGTGAAAGACTTCTCTACTCAGGTGCAGCGCGGCGACAAAATCGCCCTGATTGGCCCGAACGGTTGCGGTAAAACCACCTTGCTGCGTTTGATGCTGGATCAGCTGAAAGCCGACAGCGGCCGCGTGCATTGCGGTACCAAGCTGGAAATCGCTTACTTCGATCAGCACCGCGCTGAGCTGGATCCGGATCGTACCGTGATGGATAACCTCGCTGAAGGTAAACAGGAAGTGATGGTTAACGGCAAACCGCGCCACGTGCTCGGTTATCTGCAGGACTTCCTGTTCCATCCGAAACGCGCCATGACGCCGGTGCGCGCCTTGTCCGGCGGTGAGCGTAACCGCCTGCTGCTGGCGCGTCTGTTCCTCAAGCCAAGCAACCTGCTGATTCTCGATGAACCGACCAACGACCTTGACGTCGAAACGCTGGAATTGCTGGAAGAGCTGGTGGATGGTTATCAGGGCACCGTGATGCTGGTGAGCCACGACCGTCAATTCGTCGACAACACCGTGACCGAGTGCTGGATCTTTGAAGGCAACGGCGAAATCGGCACCTTTGTCGGTGGCTATCACGATGCTCAGCAGCAGCGCGCAGCCTATAAGCAGGGCAAAGCCTCGCAGGCTAAACCGGCTACACCGGTGAAAACCGCTGAGAAAAGCGACGCCGCCAAACGTCCGGCCAACAAGCTAAGCTATAACCTGGCACGTGAGCTGGAACAGCTGCCACAAAAACTCGAGCAGCTGGAAACCCGCATCGGTGAGTTGCAGGCTAAAATGAGTCATCCAGATTTCTTCAGCCAGCCACACGATAAAACCCAGCCGGTTCTGGATGCGTTAGCGCAAACCGAGCAGGAGCTGGAAGTGGCGTTCGAACGCTGGGAAGAGCTGGAAGCACTGAAAAACGGCGCGTAATCGGAAGGAGTCAGCATGTGTGCAGCGGATCAAGCGCATCAGTGGAGTCTTTGTCCACAGTGTGATTTAACAGTAAAGCTGCCCGCTGTACCGGTTGGCAGCCGTGCGCGTTGCCCGCGTTGTCACACCACGCTGCAAGCCAACTGGCAGGAGCCGCGTCGACGTCCGACCGGCTACGCCTTTTCGGCCCTGTTCATGCTGGTGCTGGCCAATCTGTTTCCTTTCATCAATATGCACGTCGCGGGATTGAGCAGCCAGATATCGCTGCTCGAAATCCCCCAGGTGATGGATCGCGAAGATTACCGCAGCCTGGCAACGCTGTTTCTGCTGTTTGTGCAGGGCATTCCTGCCTTCTGCATGATCACCATTATTCTGCTGGTCAATAACGTCCGCATGCCGCACAGCCTGCGGCTTGGGTTGGCGCGCGTGCTGTTTCAGCTGCGTAGCTGGGGCATGGCGGAAATTTTTATGGCCGGCGTGCTGGTCAGTTTCGTTAAGCTGATGGCGTATGGTGAGATTGGCCTCGGCAGCAGTTTTTGGCCGTGGTGTCTGTTCTGCGTGTTGCAATTGCGCGCTTTTCAATGTGTTGATCGCCGTTGGGTGTGGCACCGCATCAATCCGTTACCGCCGTTGCCGAAAACGCCGCTGGCCGGTGTTAGCGGCCTCAAGCAAGGTTTGCGTAGCTGTCCGTGTTGTACCGCGATTCTGCCCGCTGACCAACTGGCGTGCCCGCGTTGTGGTGTGAAGGCGCATGCGCGCCGCAAGCACAGTCTGCAGTGGACGCTGGCGCTGCTGATCACCTCGGTGATGCTCTACATTCCCTCGAATATCATGCCGATCATGGTGACCGAAACGCTCGGTTCGCAATATCCTTCGAACATTATGGCCGGGGTAATTTTGCTATGGAGCGACGGTTCGTGGCCGGTGGCGCTGGTGATCTTCATCGCCAGTATCATGGTGCCTTCGCTGAAAATGCTGGCGATTGCCTGGCTGTGCTGGCACGGCAGCGGACGCGGTGGGCGCGATGATGAAAAGATGCACGTGGTTTATGAGGTGGTTGAATTCGTTGGCCGTTGGTCAATGATTGATGTGTTTGTAATCGCCGTTCTCTCTGCGCTGGTGCGGATGGGTCGGCTGATGAGCGTGTATCCTGCGCCGGGCGCGCTGCTGTTTGCCATGGTGGTCATCCTCACCATGTTTGCCGCAATGACCTTTGATCCGCGCCTGCTGTGGGATCGACAACGAGAAACTGAACGTAAGGAGCCGCGTCTTGACGGACAACCATCACGGGACTGCTAAGGTCGACCAGATTAAACGCTGGTCGCCGGTCTGGATTGTACCTATTGTCACGCTGTTAATCGGCGGATGGATTCTTTTTTATCACTTCAGCCATCAGGGCCCGGAAGTGACGCTGATTACCGAGAATGCGGAAGGCATCGAAGCCGGTAAAACCACCATTAAGAGCCGCAGCGTCAACGTCGGTGTGGTGGAAAGCGCGGTTCTGACCGACGATTTGCACCATGTAGAGATTAAAGCGCGTCTTAATTCGGGCATGGAAAAGTTGCTGCAGGGCGACAGCGCATTTTGGGTGGTGAAACCGCAAATTGGTCGCGAAGGCATTACCGGATTGGGCACGCTGCTTTCCGGTGCCTATATCGAGCTGCAGCCGGGCGCGAAGGGCGATAAGCCGGAACGTTATCAACTGCTGGATGCACCGCCGCTGGCGCCGCCGGATGCCAAAGGCATTCGCATAACGCTCGACAGTAAAAAAGCCGGTCAGCTTAATGCGGGCGATCCGGTGCTGTTCCGCGGTTATCGCGTAGGTTCAGTGGAAACCAGCAACTTTGATACCGATAAACGCATGATGACTTATCAGCTGTTTATCTCGGCGCCTTACGATCGCCTGATCACCACCAACGTGCGTTTCTGGAAAGACAGTGGTATTGCCGTCGATATGTCTGCATCAGGCATGCGCGTAGAGATGGGATCGCTCACTACGCTATTCAGCGGCGGCGTCAGCTTTGATGTGCCGGACGGCGCTGAGCTGGGCCGGGCGGCGGAGAACAAGGCGGAATACCATCTGTACGACGATCAGCGCAGCATCCAGGATTCGCTCTACAGTGCTCATACCGATTTCCTGCTGTTCTTCACCGATTCAATTCGCGGCTTGCAGGTTGGCGCACCGGTTGAGTTCCGCGGCATTCGTTTGGGTACGGTGTCACAAGTGCCTTATATGATTCCGGGCGTGAATCAGGCGCTGAATACGGATTATCGTGTGCCGGTGCTGATTCGCATTGAGCCGGATCGGTTTGTTAATCGCCTGGGCGGAGATTTCAATCTTGAGCAGCATCTGCAGGATGGCAAAAAACGCGGTCTGCGTGCGACGCTGAAAACCGGCAACCTGCTGTCTGGCGCGCTTTTTATCGACCTCGATTTCTACGATAACGCACCGGCGTATCAAGGCCCGAATCAGGTGGCTGGCCTGGAAGTGATTCCAACCGTCAGCGGCGGCCTGGCGCAGATTCAGCAGAAACTGATGGCGGCGCTGGATAAGATCAACGGCTTGCCACTTAATCCAGTGCTGAATGAAGCCACAGGTACCTTGAAAGAGAGCCAGCGCACCCTGCAGCGGCTGCAGAAAACGCTGGATAACCTTAATCAGATCACGGCGAATCCGGCGATGAAAACCCTGCCTTCAGACATGCAGCAAACCCTGCGCGAACTGAACCGCAGCATGAAAGGGCTGCAGCCAGGTTCACCGGCTTACAGCAAGCTGGTGGGCGATATGCAGCGGCTTGATCAGGTACTGCGAGAACTGCAGCCGGTGCTGAAAACGCTGAATAGCAAAAGTAACGCGCTGGTGTTTGAGGCCAAGCCGGGCCAGGATCCACAGCCAAAGAGGGCGAAACAGTGAAAAAAGGGCTAATTATCGGGGCGCTGTTGCTGCTGGCAGGCTGCAGCAGCACCATTGAAAATACCTATTATCAGCTGCCTGCGGGCAGCAATGTGGCGCGCGTTGAAAGTGCCGCGGGCACTGGCCAACCGATGATTTGGGTTGAGCAAGTAACGGTACCGGATTACATGGCGGGCAATGGCCTGGTCTATCAGACCAGCGATGTGAAGTACGTGATTGCAGCCAATAACCTGTGGGCCAGTCCGCTCGATCAACAGCTGCAGCAAACGTTGATCAGTAATCTCAGTAAAGCGCTACCTGGCCGCCTGGTTGCCGGTGCGCCGCTGGGCGATACGCACGATACGCTGTCGGTAAACGTTACCGGTTTCCAGGGACGCTACGATGGACAAGTGGTGGTGAGTGGCGAATGGTTACTGCAGCATCAAGGACGCCTAATCAAACATGGCTTTAATCTGACGCTGCCGCAAACCGAAGATGGCTACGATGCGCTGGTACGTACTCTGGCTCTCGGCTGGCAGCAAACCGCACAACAAATCGCAAATAGTGTCGTTTCGCTAAATTAAGATTTGTTCGATGCTTATGCTAAGTCCTTGATTTACTGTAGTGTGATCGCAGTCAAATCAGGGGCTTTTTTTATTGCCTAATCAGCCTGATAGACGATCAACTGACAATTCTACATGGCACTTTAACGTCAAAAACATGACATTGGCGTGAATTTTGCGCATTGACCTTTCTTCGGCATCGGGTTAGAACATTACTGTGGTTGAACATTATATCGCCACTCTTTCTTTCCACCCAGATTCCACCAGACCTGAAATGAGGGAAACGAGGCATGAAGAGACAGAAGAGAGACCGCCTGGAACGAGCACATTCACGAGGCTACCAAGCCGGTATTACGGGCCGCTCGAAAGAGATATGCCCTTATCAATTGATCGATGCACGGTCTCACTGGTTGGGAGGTTGGCGTCAAGCCATGGAGGACAGGTCAGCGGTGGCCTAGCACTGCTGGATGTCTAACATTATGGAAGAAACCTCCGCTGCGTGCGGAGGTTTTCATTTGGAAGGATTAGAAAGCTGAAGTGTCTTTGAACAGACCCACTTTCAAATCGGTCGCAGAGTAAATCAGGTTCCCGTCAACGAAGACTTCGCCATCTGCCACGCCCATCACCAGTTTACGGTTAATCACACGTTTGAAGTGAATTTTATAGGTCACTTTTTTGGCAGTAGGCAGGACTTGTCCAGTGAACTTCACTTCACCCACGCCCAACGCGCGGCCTTTACCTTCTGCGCCCAGCCAGCCGAGGTAGAAACCCACCAGCTGCCACATCGCATCCAGGCCGAGGCAACCCGGCATTACCGGATCGCCAATGAAGTGGCAGTCAAAGAACCACAGGTCAGGGCGGATATCCAGTTCGGCTTCGACGAAACCTTTATCGAATTTACCGCCGTCTTCGGTCATTTTGACCACGCGGTCCATCATCAACATGTTGTTGGATGGAAGCGGCGGTCCATTTTCGCCAAACAGTTCGCCGCGACCCGAGGCAATCAGGTCTTCTTTACTATAGGATTCGCGTTTATCTACCATGTTCTCAATATGCCTTCTTTTAGTGAAGCCCGAATATTAGCGAACAGTTGTACGCTGAGCAATGTTATCAGCTGTGGTTGAACCAGTTGAGCCAACGCAGTGGCCACGGACGCAGGCGAGCTTCCTGCTGGTTCAGCTGGGTAATACGTTCCTGAATGGTGCTAAGCAGAGATTCGCCGCTTTCACTCTGCCAGGCAATGCCGGTCAGCAGCGGCAACGCTTCATCTACGCTCTCAATGGCCCAAAGATGGAATTGTCCGGCCTTAACCGCTTCCACAACATCCTGATTCAGACTGAGATGGCGCGCGTTACTGGCAGGGAAAATGACACCTTGCTTGCCGGTCAATTCACGTGAATGACAGATTTGGAAGAAGCCTTCAATTTTTTCGTTCAGGCCGCCGACGGGCTGCACGTTACCAAACTGATCAACTGAGCCGGTCACCGCAATCTGCTGGTTAACCGGCTGATTAGCCAGCGCACTGATTAACGCACAGAGCTCGGCCAGCGAGGCGCTGTCGCCATCCACTTCGGAGTAGGATTGTTCAAACACCAGTGAAGCGGAGAAGGGCAGCTGTTGCTCCAGCTCCAGCTCGGCAATCAGGTAGGCTTGCATAATCATCATGCCTTTCGCATGGATGTTGCCACCTAATTCGGCTTTGCGCTCCACATCGGTGAACTCGCCATCGCCCGGATGTACCACACAGGTAATGCGCGAAGGTTCTCCCCACGGACGCGGATGGCCTGGGAACTCAACCACCGAAAGGCCGTTGATTTGCCCAACCACTTCGCCTTCGGTTTCAATCATGATCTGATTAAGCAGGATTTCATCACGCATGCGATCGGCGAGGAAGCCTTCACGCCATTGGCGCGCTTCCAGCGCTTCTTTCAACGCTTCGCCATTGATGCTGTCGCCATGCAGCGCCGCTTCTTGCAGCTGGCGACGCAGCCACCGCGGGCAAAGCGGCAACGTGTCTTGATCACCGGTCATGCGTGCTGCTTCGGTGATCAATAATGGCCAGAAATCGGCTTCAGGCTGCGCTAATCCGGCTTGTTCGGCTTGCGTTAGCGTCCACTGGCACCATGACGTCATGTCATCTTCGTCGAGAATTTGTAAGCTCTCTTCGAATTCGCTATACAGCGCCATCTCATGAACTTCGACGTCCATTTCCTGGAAGGCGGCCAGTGCATCACGGTCGCCACACAGTACCAGACGCAGTTGCAACGGTAGCGGGGGAATGGCGACGGGCAATGGTTGACGCTCATCCTGTGAATACCAATCGAAGCGACCTTGCTCAATACACTTACGCAAACGCAGCCACAGCAGCGGCTGTGCCAGTAAAGTGTTGACCGCAAGAATCAACGTACCGCCATTGGCGCGATGCAGTAAGCCCGGTTCAGGCTGCACACGGTCTTTATATTGACGTACGCAACCGAACAACTGTTCAGCTTCAATCCAGTCGGCGAAATGCACGCCGCCCTGGCTGGTGAAGGGGCGATTGATATCGGTTGGCGGTAGAAGACTGACGGTATCGCCCATCACATGATAGTCGCCACCGTAAAGAGAAATCTCATCCGGCTGGAAACGTTGCGCCGCATCGGCGATGCAGGCCAGGTAATCGCTGTTTTCCTGACTGCGTAACAGCAGCAGCGGAAAACCCAGGGTTTGATGATGCAAATGCGCCAGCGCATTCAGCAGACGCGGCTGAACCGCGGCAAGACTATCGCAATCTTCCAGTGAGACGTTCGAGAAAATGGATTGGTAGCGGTCGCTATCCGGCTGCAGGGCTTGCCACGTAATTTGAGTGCTGGTCAAAATATTCGTATTAGTCTGATTTAGGAAAAGCGCGATTATACAGGAATCAACCTGGTTAATCACGGCGGAGTTCCGGCCCGGATTGTGACGGCTGCAACATGTTTTTCCTTGCTGCATCCAGGAAAAAAGCTGTTATTCTTAGTTTGTTACGTGATCACGATGAGATTCCGATGAAATACCAGCAACTCGAAAATCTTGAAAGTGGATGGAAGTGGAAATACCTGGTGAAAAAGCATCGGGAGGGTGAACTGATCACCCGTCATCTTGAGCTTAGTGCGGCGCAAGCTGCGGTCGATACGTTGTTGTCGATGGAAAACAGCCCGGTTGAGGTTAACGAGTGGATCGCCCAGCACATTCATCCAGATTTGGAGAATCGTCTCAAGCAGACGATACGTGCACGTCGTAAACGTCACTTTAATGCTGAGCATCAGCACACGCGTAAGAAATCGATCGATCTGGAATATCTGGTGTGGCAGCGTCTGGCAGGATTGGCGCAGCGTCGCAGTAATACGCTGTCAGAAACCATAGTTCAGTTAATTGAAGATGCTGAACGCAAAGAGAAGTACGCCAGCCAGATGTCTACGCTGAAGCAAGATCTGCAGGCGATCCTCGGAAATGGTGGCTCGGAAAAAGAGTAGAATCCCTTTTTCGTTCTCATTACATTCAGCCATAAAAAAACCCCGCCTTAGCGGGGTTTTTTACTGCGTGATAACTTAAGCCTGTGGCTGAGTTACAACGTCTTTGATACCTTTCACGTCAATTTCAACGCGACGGTCTGGCGCCAGGCAGTCGATCAGGGCATTGCGGCCTTTCACGCTGTCACAGGTGTTGCCAGTAACTGGGTTGGATTCGCCCATACCGCGTGCAGAGATCTTGTTAGAAGGGATACCTTTAGATACCAGGTAATCAACTACAGATTGCGCGCGCTTCTCAGACAGTTTCTGGTTGTACTGCTCTGAACCGATGCGATCGGTGAAGCCCAGTACTACAACAGAGCCGTCTTTCGGATCCATTGAGCTCAGCTGGCTGTACAGCTGATCAAGAGCCTGCTGACCTTCTGGCTTCAGAGTAGATTTGTTGAAGGTGAACAGAACGTCAGACTTCAGGGTGAAACGCTTGGTTTCAACAACTGGCGCTGGAGCTGGAGCCGGAGCTACAACTGGCGCTGCATCTTCATCCTGACCGAAACGGTAAGAAACGCCTACGCTCAGCATGCTGTTGTCTGGACGTGCACCAACGGTACCTGCGTCACCGATGTTGTTAACCCACTGGTAGTCCAGGCGAGTTGCCCAGTTTTTGGTCAGTGCGTATTCAACACCAACAGCAGCCAGCGGAGAAACGCCGGTGTCGTGGTCGCTGATGCGAACGCCGTTGTTGTTCTGAGTTGAATCAGCACGCCATACCATACCACCCAGACGGGTGTAGACATCGAAGTCTTCGGTAATTGGGTAGCTCAGTTTAGCAGCCAGCTGAACGCCTTGTGCTTTGAACGCGCCGTTGATGGTGTCGCCTTTGTTAGGCATACGGCCCAACCAGTCGTAGCCCAGCTCGAAGCCCAGGTACGGGTTAGCCTGATAACCCAGGAAAGCACCAGCACCCAGCTGAGATTCGTGAGTTGGACCGTCGTTGTTCGCGTAACCGTTACCGTAGTAACCAGTATCGTGATACTGAGACCAGCCCAGTTTAGCACCGGTGTACCAAGTGTTATCTTTAGGTGCGGCCTGCGCTACGGTAGCGAAGCCAGCCAGTGCCACTGCAATTGCGATAGCTGTCTTTTTCATTTTTGCGCCTCGTTATCATCCAAATAGGCAATGAGCAAAAAGGTTGCTCTTTGTGTTAATCCTTCGCCGGGTCTAAACGCTCGCTTTTGACTCTACCGAAAAAACGGAGGTTATTGAGCACCCTGGCGAGCTAAAGTCTACAACGAGATTGGAAACTTACAAGTATGATGTGACGCCGGGCAGCAAAAAAACAGCGATTTATACACACATTTTAACAAATCATATGGCTAAATCTTCGGTATTAGAAAACAAAAAAGCGTCTAAGCCATTGTCATAGCTGGCGGGAAAAGAATCAGTAGCTTAGATGCAACTTTTGCAAAAAAAATGCTGAGAAAATTCCTGGATTTACTTAATGAAACAAATCTGAGGGAATTTTTGACGCATTAGGTTGTCTGGAATGAGCATATTGACGTCCCTGTGGACGCAAAATCAGACCGAGTGCTTCACCTTCCGCCGCTGCTTGTTCCAATTCTAAACGCTCTTCATCACTCAATTCGTACGGAATCCAGGCAAGCACGACGCTGTAGTTACCTGTACGTAATGCCTTCACCATACTTTCAACGGTGTTAAAACGCTCAGATTCGGTGATATGCATACTCTTTTCTAACGGCAATCCCGACTGCTGCATCCAGCTACGATTTAGCTTATGAGCCGGAGTGAGCCACAGCTGCCAGCGCGATTGCTCGCTCAACTGTTTTAGTACCGGAAGCAGCATAAGTTGCATCATTTCAGGTTGTTCGCTGGAGCGCAGTTCAGTGATTCCACCCAGCGAAGGTTGCGCTAAGCCAGGTGAAGCGAAACGGTGTGAACGATCAGCAGGGCCAGAGAAATGAGTACGCATAATTTAATCACTCAGTAATGAACTGTATGGATGTACAGTAATGACTTCCTGGATAAAGATCAACCTCAATTTCTGAAAACGCCTCGCAATTTCTGCACAAGATCCCGCACTCCTGCTTTTATTCATTGAACAGCTAAATCGTTTTTTTTATCTTCTAACCAGATGAATCTGCGAGCTTTTATAGGAAATTTCCCGCGCATGGAATCCATTGAAGGGGGCGTTATGAAGAGATATAACCCGGTAGTTGAGCAATCGAAAGCGCAGTTGGCGGCATTAGGTAAAATTGAATCACGTACGCAATTTGGGGGGTATGCGCTGACTATTGAGAAGGTGATTTTTGCTTATATCAATGAAGATGCGCTTTATCTCCGAGCCAGCGAGGCGCTTCACGTCTATAACGCACAGCGTTCACTCGAACCGCTGATTTACCGCAAGCGTGGCGTGCCGGTGACCTTAAGCTACTTCAAAGTAGATACACAGTTATGGCAAAACCCCGAACAATTATTGCAGTTATCGGCTAGCTCATTGCGCGCCGCACAGGAGGAAGCGGCTACCAGACTTGTCTCGCTGCGATTGAAAGATCTGCCGAATTTAAGCCTGCGACTGGAGCTAATGCTGCATAAGGTGGGGATCAGTTCGGTGCGGTTGCTGTGTGAAACAGGATCGCGACAAAGCTGGCTGAAACTACGCGCGGTGAATAAGCACATTGGGTTAAAAACGCTGCTGGCGCTGGAAGGTGCAATATCAGGACATCATGAGGCGGCGTTACCCAGCGCCATCCGGCAAGAGCTCTATGCCTGGTATTTAAAAATGCTCCGCCAGCATGCGGCGGCGGAGCATCAGCAGCCTTAATCGTTGACGAGGGTGCGGCGTAGACGGGCAATTTCGGGCAGCAGCGCGACCAACAATCCCAATTGCTGAATCACTAATGGTGCGCGTGTATCCGGGCTGTTTTTCATCTCGCTCATGCGCTGCATTAGCGCCTGCTGCATCTCTGTGGCTTGCGTATCCGTAACCTGATCGATCTGCAGCACATCTTCTATGAAGCAGACCGCGTCATCCAGTAAGGTCAGCAAGGTACTATCTGCCAGCTGTTCGCGATGCGCTCCCAGCGCCGAGATATAGCTGAGGAAGGAGTGGTTCAGACACAGCAGTCGAAACGCATTCTCACGTAACGGTTGTTGTAGCTTAAGTTCACCACTGATGTTTGACACCACTGACGCTAGCTCAGCATCGGCGTTATGCGCATCGCGACGTGCCACGCGATAAGCCAGGCGATTGTCCTTGCCTTGATGGTATTGCTCCATAATCGCATCCAGATAGCGGCAGTTGGCATCCAATGTTCGATCGGCAACGGCGGTGATTTTGCGAAAACGCCAGTCAGGCCAGACAAAAGCCACCGCTAGCCATGCCAGGCCACAGCCAAGCAAGGTATCCACCACGCGCGGTAGCGCCACTTCAAAGCCTTCGCCGAGCAAATTGAAGCACAGCAGAACCAGCAAGGTGATAAACAACGTGGCTTGTGCATATTGAATCTGGCGGAATGCGAAGAACAGCACGCCGCTCAGCACAATCAGCACCAGTTGACCTTCAATCGAGGGCACCAGCCACAAGACCGGCAAACCGATGGCGATGCCGGCTAAGGTACCGCCGATACGCAAGGCGAGGCGGCGTCGGGTGGCGTTGTAATTGGGCTGGCAGACGAACAGGCTGGTCAGCAAGATCCAGTAACCGCGATCGACGCCGGTGATTTGAATAAAGGCGTAGCCAACACACAATACCAGCGACATACGCACTGCATGGCGGAACAGGGCAGATTGTGGGCTGAGATGGCGACTCAGGCGTAAGCGGATATCCGCCCAGCCGCTGAGCCCTTCGCGTGACAGATGGTGATCGCTCTGCGGGGACGGTTCGGCCAGCATCTGCTCTGACTCAATCGATGCCAGTTGCGCATCAATGGCACGCAGATTACGCAGCAGCCAGAACAGTGCGTGAATGTGTGGATCCTGCGGCTCGTTCTGCTGAAGGCGTTGCAGCGCGGTTTCCAGCCGTTCAAAGGTGCGTTCAAAATGGCTGTCGTGATGCCACGGCTGACGCAGCAAAATGGTCTCCGCCAGTTGCCGACACGCGCGCGCTTGCATGTTCATCAGGCGCTGGAAACGGAACAGCACTTCGTTGTAACGCCAGTTATCACGCAGCAAATGATATTGCAGATGCGAGGAGCTGGCGCGTTCATGGATATCCTGCGCGACAAAATAGTAGTGCAGGCTGCGACGCGTGCTGCGTGAACCGCGGTCGCCACGCAAACGACTTTGAATGGTGCTTTTAGTGAGATTGAGCTGGGCCACCAACTGGCTGTTGACCATCGCCGTGGCAACCAGCGTAGCGTCATCCTGATCGCCGCCATCGGGATCAAACAGGTTTGCTTTGGCTTCAAGATAGCGCGCCAGCTGGGAAAAACTGCCTGCCAGCTGTTCCTGCACCGGACGCACCGGAAACATCAAATGACCAACAAAGGTCAGCAAGTTGTACCAAAGGGCACCGATCAACAGCAGCGCTGGCTGCATCCACCACTGTGGGAACAAGCTGATGCCCAGCATGGTATAAACCGCAATCAGCAGCGCACCAAAGGCGATGGTGGCATAACGCTGTCCCAGCGCACCGAGCAAAATAAAGCCCCAGCTGGAAAGCGCCAGACCCAGAGCAAACGCCCACGGATGGGGGAACAGCAGTTCCACCGACACCGAAGCAATACAGAAACACACCAGGGTGATCAAAAGATTGCGTACACGCCCAATCCAGCGATCGTCGAGATCCGCCAGCGCCGCGGCGACCACGCCGAGCGTCAGCGGAATGGTCCACTCGATTTGGTGCAGCCACCACGGTACCGCCGCGCATCCGGTTAAGGCAAAGAAGATGCGCAGCAAGTAGCGCAGGCTGCTGTTAAACAGATAACGTCGCCAGCCTGGCAAGGCGTCATGAATCATTGAACGGCCTCAGTAGCGGCGACGCGCATTGGCTTCACGCGCAGCCTGCGCTTCTTCAACGGAGACCACGCGACGGCCAACCGGCCACAGCGCAATCGCGGCAATTTTGAAGTTGGCGATGCCAACAGGAATGCCGATGATGGTCAGACACTGCACGATACCGGCCGAGATATGCGCAAGACACAACCACCAGCCAAACAGTATCAGCCAGAAAATGTTAAGGAAGGTGCCGCCGGTATTCATCACATGGCTTTTACTGTCGGGACGCAGCACATCGACATGCACCGCTTCGTTGCCAAAGGGCAGCAGAGACAGTTTGGTGATTTCCCAGCAGGAACGCGTCAACGGCAGCGTAAAAATCAGCACGATGCTCACCAGCGTGGCAAACAGCCAGCTGAGGGTGGTGAAAAAGCCGCCGAGAATGAAATTAAGAATGTTAAGTACGGTACGCATAAACGTGTTTTTCCTTTTGCAATCCGCAATATGTGGCGCCAAGTTTAGCTCTTTTTAAGGCTGGAGCGCCAAGAGTCTGACAGGTAAACTGCGCGATATCGAATTCCACATGACGGTGCGGACATGGAACTGAAAGCAACATCAATGGGTAAACGTCTGGCACAGCATCCCTATAATCGGGTGCGCTTGCTGGCCGCCGGCGTGGAAGTCAGTGGCGATCGCCATGAATATCTGATTCCGTTTAACCAGTTGCTCAACATTGCCTGCAAACGCGGCATGGTATGGGGCGAACTGGAGTTTCTGCTGCCAGATGAGAAAGTGGTGCGCCTTCATGGCACCGAATGGCAGGAAACGCAGCGCTTTTTCCATTATTTGCAGCACGCCTGGCAGCAGTGGAGCCAGGAGATGAGCGAGGTGAGCGCGGAGGTGCTGGTCGCGCTGGAGCAGGAAATCCTCGCCTTCACCCAACAGGATCGCTGGTTGAAACGTAGTGAGCTGAGCGCGGTAAAAGAGAGCATTACACGCCAGTTTTCTGCCTTGCCGTTGCCTCTCGCGCGTATTGCCGAGTTTGACAACTGTCGTGAGCGCTGGGAATTCTGCCAGCAATGGCTGGAGCAAGGTGAAGCAGCGATCCGCCAACGCAATCGCCAATGGACCAGCAAGATCCTCAGCGACTATCACGAATTCTTCTCCACCGTTGAAACCACGCCGCTCAATCCATCGCAATGCGAAGCTGTAGTGAATGGCGAAGACGCGCTGCTGGTGCTGGCGGGCGCGGGCAGTGGCAAAACCTCGGTGCTGGTGGCGCGCGCCGGTTGGCTACTAAAACGCAAGCTGGCGCAAGCGGATCAAATTCTGTTGCTGGCGTTTGGTCGTCAGGCGGCAGAAGAGATGAATGACCGTATTCAAACGCGCCTTGGTGAAAGCGCGATTCAGGCGCGTACCTTCCATGCATTGGCGCTGCATATCATCCGCGAAGGCAGTAACAAACAACCGGTGATCAGCAAGCTGGAAAGCGACAGCAAGGCGCGGCGTCAGTTGCTGATAGAGACCTGGCGTGAGCAGTGCAACAGCAAGAAAGCGCAGGCCAGCGGCTGGCGTCAGTGGTTGCAGGATGAGCTGGAGTGGGAGATTCCCGAAGGTCCCTTTTGGCAAGATGACAAACTGGCGCAGCGCATCGCATCGCGCATGGAGCGCTGGCTGGGCTTGATGCGCATGCACGGCGGCGCGCAGGCGGCAATGATCGCGGATGTGGCAGAAGCGCAGCGCGATAATTTCAGCAAGCGTGTCAAACTGATGGCGCCACTGTTAAAGGCATGGAAAAGCGCGCTGAAAGAGGAGGGCGCGGTCGATTTCTCCGGGCTGATTCATCAGGCGATTGCCATTCTGGAGAAAGGGCGTTTTATCAGCCCGTGGAAGCATATTCTGGTCGATGAGTTTCAGGACATCTCACCGCAGCGAGCCGCACTGCTGACGGCGCTGCGTCAGCAAAACAAGCGAACCAGCCTGTACGCGGTGGGCGATGACTGGCAGGCAATCTATCGCTTTAGCGGTGCCGAAATGAGTTTGACCACCGCGTTCCATCACTATTTCGGCGATGGCGATCGCTGCGTGCTGGATACCACCTATCGCTTTAACGATCGTATTGGTGAGATAGCCAATCGCTTTGTACAACAGAACCCGCATCAGCTGCGCAAGCCGTTGAACAGCTTGTGCAAAGGTAATAAAAAATCGGTGACTTTGCTGCCGCAGGATCAACTGGAAGCGCTGTTCGATAAACTGAGCGGTTATGCCAAACCCGAAGAGCGCGTACTGCTGCTAGCGCGTTACCACCATTTGCGGCCGGCAATCCTCGATAAAGCTAAAACGCGCTGGCCAAAGTTAAAGCTGGATTTCATGACGATCCATGCCAGCAAAGGACAACAGGCGGATTTTGTTATTGTATTGGGGCTGCATCAGGGACGCGACGGTTTCCCGGCACAAGCGCGGGAATCCATCATGGAAGAGGGTTTGCTGCCGCAGCCGGAAGATTTCCCGGATGCGGAGGAGCGACGGCTGGCGTATGTGGCGATGACGCGTGCGCGCCAGCAGGTGTGGCTGATGTTCGATAAAGATCGGCCTTCGGTATTTGTCGAGCACCTGCGCGAATTAGGTGTGCCACAAAGCCGTAAGGCCTGATGATTAGGGTTTCAGGCGTTCGGCGAGATAACGCTGATAGTCTGGAATCTGAATCTCAATCTGTTGGGCAAACTTCGGTGACTGGATAATAAAATCTGCGGTGGTGCGGTTATTGGCCACCGGGATATTCCACACCGTGGCGAGGCGCAGCAGCGCTTTGACATCTGGATCGTGCGGCACCGCATTCAGCGGATCCCAGAAGAAAATCAGCACATCAATTTTACCTTCCGAAATCAACGCCCCCACTTGCTGATCGCCGCCCATCGGGCCGCTTAGCATGGCGTTAACATCCAATCCGGTATGACGATTAATCAGATTGCCGGTGGTGCCGGTAGCGTACAACACATGCTGTTGCAGCGTGCTTTGGTTGGTTTGCACCCACTCCAGCAGCGAGGCTTTACAGTGATCGTGTGCAACGAGGGCGATATGTTTCTGAACCTGAAGGGTACGAACGGTCTGCTCCATAGGGCTTCCTGTTTCTTCTCATGCATTATGTGTTAATGCAGGAGTTTACCCCTGGCGTTTCATCACTATCAACTTGCGCGTAAGGTTTTCATCCAGCTAATAAAACGCAGACGTGTGGCGGCATCAAAACGCTTGAACCAGCCATGCAAAGAGGGAAGATCGCTAACGTCTTGCCAGGCGTAATCCAGATTCAACTGCGCCTCGCTGGCGCTCAGCGAATGTAAGGCAAAACGCGGAACCGAAGCGGCGTGGGCATCACGATTATAATTCACCATCGCCTTTTCGAAATCGTTATCACCTGGCTTCGGCAAATGGTCGCGCAGGCTGGTGATTTCTATGCCGCGTTCATCAATCAGTTGAAAGTTGAGGGTTTTGTCGAAGGTGGTACGTTCACGACGATTAGTGAGCGCAGGCAAGCGAATTGCCACCGAATGGGCATTGGCGCTGAAAGTGACAATCATCGGCACGGATTGAAAGTGCGCGGCGTCAGTGCCCGGTTTTTCCACACGAAACAGAAACTGATGCTGCCCACGATCCAGCTCAAGGCTGCCTGCGCCTTTCAACAGCGAACCAGAAATTTTACGCCCGT
Organism: Kluyvera sp. 1366; assembly: GCF_054823405.1. Taxonomy (NCBI): domain Bacteria; kingdom Pseudomonadati; phylum Pseudomonadota; class Gammaproteobacteria; order Enterobacterales; family Enterobacteriaceae; genus Kluyvera; species Kluyvera sp. 1366. The sequence goes on along the minus strand of NZ_JBTRDW010000006.1, from coordinate 349,132 downwards.
CCAGCACCAGCAGTTCGATCTCGGGATCGAGCTTGAGAGTGATGGCCTGGCATGAGGCTGATACGAGCAACAGCAGTAAACCCGTAGCAGTTAAAGACAGCTTCATTTCAACTCCCGGCAGAAGGGGGTAAATCGATTATGTGTAGCAAAGTATTACATTATGGCAGTAAATTTACATTTTTACATATTTATTCGTGCTGCTGCGCAAAGTTCTGGTGACCAACAGTTGCAGCCTGATGCGCAATGCCATCTACACTTAAGCGAATGAACCAGGAGAAAAAAGATGAATGATCAAACGATTCGCGATGTGCTGACTAAAACCAAACGTATCGCGTTAGTGGGCGCCAGCGACCGCCCCGATCGCCCGAGCTATGGCGTGATGAAATATTTACTTGATCAGGGATACGAGGTGATTCCGGTGAGTCCTAAATTGGCGGGACAGCAACTTCTTGGTCAAACCGCCTATGCCACGCTGGCGGATGTACCCGGAAAAGTGGATATGGTAGATGTGTTTCGCAATGCCGAAGCGGCGTGGGGCGTTGCGCAGGAAGCGATCGCCATTGGAGCGGATACGCTGTGGTTACAGCTGGGCGTGATTAATGAGCAGGCGGCGGTGCTGGCGCAAGACGCGGGTATGACCGTGATAATGGATCGCTGTCCAAAAATTGAAATTCCTCGGCTGGGGATTAGGCACTAAAACAGAAACGGCGACCTGAGTCGCCGTTTGATTAATGTCTCAGGCTGGGTGCCTGCAGCTGTTGCCGAATTGACGCGGCCAGCTCATCCATTGAAGGTTGTTCGGGATGTTCGAAGGAGGTTTCCCCCGCCAGCTGAACTTCAGCGACATAGGTATGCACCTGATCGCCTTCTTCATCTTCCATCACCACATGATACCAGGGCGCGGCGCGCAGCGTTTCGCTGGCAGCGACATCATCAACTTCTGGCTCATCAAGCGAAAACTCCGGATCGACATCCACGATAACGCCGAGCACCCCGGAGAGACGATGTCGGACCTGCTGTCCAATTCCAAATTTAGTCGTAATCATTGTGACCTCCCAAAAGACTGCCCTGTAACCAATATGGAGGCAGGGACAGCGTTTTCAAGTCACAGCACGCGGCAGGCAAAACCTTTCAGATAAAGCCCTTCAGGATAGCTGGCGATCACTGGATGGTCGGCTGCCTGACGGAACTGCTCTATAAATTGTACATCACGACCGGCATCAACGGCGGCATCAGCGATGATTTTCTGGAACAAATCGGTTGGCATCAGGCCAGAACAGGAGAAGGTCAGCAATACGCCACCGGGATTCAACAGCTGAATGGCCAGCATATTGATATCTTTATAGCCGCGACACGCGCCCATCAACTGATTTTTATTTTCAACGAATTTCGGTGGATCCATGACGATCAGGTCGAACTTTTCGCCGCTGTCGCGATAACGACGCAGCAGTTTGAACACATCGTCACGCACAAACTGGGCACGCGACACATCCAGACCATTGAGTTCAACGTTCTGTTTCGCCACGTCGAGTGCGTCTTGCGAAGTATCAACGCTAATCACTTCACAACAGCCGCCCATCAAGGCAGAAACCGCAAAACCACCGGTGTAAGAGAAGCAGTTCAGCACGCGTGCATTATCTGAGTAGCCACGCGTGGCAAAACGGCTGTCACGCTGATCAAGGTAATAGCCGGTTTTATGACCGCCCTGAATATCCACCAGCAGCTTCATGCCGTGTTCAGTAATCGGCAGCAGCGGTGGCGGCAGTTCACCCGAAACCGGCCCTTGCGCCAGCTCCAGTCCCTCTTTTTTACGCACCGCCACGTCTGAGCGATCGTAAATAGCGCAATCCGGGAAACACTGCTGTAAGGCGGAGACGATGGCCGGACGCTGATACTCAGCACCCGCAGATAACAGCTGCATCACCAGGAAGTTGCCGAAGCGATCGATGGTTACGCCCGGCATGCCATCAGACTCACCGGCAATCAGACGATAGCTGTCCAGCCCATCACGTTTCGCCAGCCAGTCACGCCACAGCTGGGCTTGCTTAAAGCGGCGCACGAAGAAGGTGATGTCGATTGACTCATCCTGTTGCCAACTCCAGACGCGTGCGCGAATTTGTGATTGCGGAGAATACGCGGCGCGAGCCAGCCATTTGCCATTGCTGTCACAGATATCAATGGTTTCACCAGACTGGGCTTTACCTTCCATACGTGCAACGGCACCAGAGAACACCCACGGATGGCGGCGGAGCAGGGATTTTTCACGTCCCTTTGTGAGAATCAATCGAACGGTCATAGTTTGCTATGCTTACCTGAAAAAATGAGGCGCCATTTTCCGGCGGATGGCGGCAAATTGCAACGCAAGGTGATGGGAGAACGCAATGGCTACCGCATGCTGTAAAATTTGGGTGCACGGCATCGTGCAGGGCGTGGGGTTTCGCTACCACACCCAAGCGCAGGCCAGAGAATTGAATCTTAACGGTTATGCGCACAATCTGGCGGACGGCAGCGTTGAAGTGCTGGCGTCCGGTGAGGCGCAGCAGGTCGATGCATTGATCAGTTGGCTCAAAGCGGGTGGGCCGCGCAGCGCGCGGGTGGATAAAGTGCTGGTGGAGCCGCATCAGCCCAGGGAAATGCCGACCCGATTCACCACCGGCTGATTACAAGCATTTCGCCGGTTTTGGCAATCCGGCAATTTTGGTCGCCTGCTTTGCCGGGCCTTCCGGGAACAGACGGAACAGATAGCGGCTGTTGCCTTTCTCCTCGCCATACTTTTGCGCCATGGCTTTCACCAGCATGCGCACCGCCGGCGAGGTATTAAATTCCTGGTAAAAGTTGCGCACAAAGTGCACCACTTCCCAGTGCGCGTCACTCATCACGATCGCTTCTTGCTCCGCGATGGCAGCAGCCAGCGGCTCGCTCCAGTCCGCGCTATTTTTCAGATAGCCTTCCGCATCGGTGGCAATCTCTTTACCAGCAAAATTCACAGTCATTCCTCATGGCGTTAATCGACACATTGTAAATTCGCCCGGCCATAAAAAGCAAAAACCCCGCCGAAGCGGGGTGTAATAACTATTGCAGCAGCTTAATCGCGGTTAGCGAAGCCCAGCAGGCTTAACAGGCTAACAAAAATGTTATACAGCGAAACGTACAGGCTTACGGTAGCGCGAATGTAGTTGGTTTCACCGCCGTGAATGATGTTGCTGGTTTCCCACAGGATGGCACCGGCAGAGAACAGGATGAACAGGGCGCTAATCGCCAGATGCAGCGCAGGCAGTTGCAGGAAGATATTAGCAACCACCGCCACCAGCAGCACGACAAAGCCGGCCATCATCATGCCACTCAGGAATGACATATCGCGGCGCGTGGTCAATACGTAGGCCGAGCAACCGAAGAACACCAGCGCGGTACCGCCCAGTGCCATAGCGATCACATCACCCATGCCTGCAGTGAGGAACGAGCTCAGGATTGGACCAAGGCAGTAACCGAGGAAGCCGGTGAAAGCGAAGGCCGCCAGAATACCTGCCGGACTGTTAGCCAGTTTATGCGTCAGGAACATCAAGCCATAAAAGCCGACCAGCATCAGAATCAGGCCCGGTGAAGGCAAGGCAAACACGGTGCTGAGTGTGGCGGTGACGGCCGAGAAGGCCAGCGTAAAGCCAAGTAACAGATAAGTATTGCGCAGCACTTTGTGGGTGCTGACTAACGATTGCTGCGACGAGCTAAAAATTCTTTCCATCATGCGCTCCTTAAAGAGAGAAACACCAAATATGGCACGAGGATACGCAGCGCCTGAAAGACAGAAAAGGCGTTTTACCCATCTTTACGCGATAAATTGCTGTTTCGCTGAGCAGAATGGCGAAATTGACGCCGAAAAAATAGAATTTGGCTGTTTTTCAGCCGAACGATTCATTGCAGGCTTTACATCGTTATGGGGGATGTTTATAGTGCGCCTCATTGCGGAGGGGTGGCCGAGTGGCTTAAGGCAACGGTCTTGAAAACCGTCGATGGGAAACCATCCGAGAGTTCGAATCTCTCCTCCTCCGCCATTCACTCTTGCAGAGTGACGCAACAAAAAAATCCCCGGAGGGATGGCCGAGTGGCTTAAGGCAACGGTCTTGAAAACCGTCGATGGGAAACCATCCCAGAGTTCGAATCTCTGTTCCTCCGCCATATTAAAGAAGCCCGCAGAAATGCGGGCTTTTTGCTTTTCTGCGTTCATAAATTCCGAAAAACATCGCGTTGCTTTTCCATCTGCTGCCGTTCCCCGACGCCACGCGCGTTAACTGCTATATTCCATGCACGGTTTTTTGCAAACATCTGGCGATTTTCCGATGCAAGCTGAGTTACACTGTGCGGTAATTCGCTCTTTGGCGGGCTAATCGTTTGAAAGCCAGAGTGTTTCACTGATGAATTATGGAATAGGCACAATGATCAAGAAACTGAGTCTTTGCGCGTTGTCAGTCATCGCTGCGCTCCCGATGGGCATGTCCGCCTATGCTGCGGATGGAGATATGCAACTCCAGCAGGTGCTGATGTTAAGCCGTCACAATCTGCGTGCGCCGCTCGCCAACAACGGCAGCGTACTGGAACAATCCACCAAAAAGAGCTGGCCGCAGTGGGATGTCGCGGGAGGTGAGCTCACCACCAAAGGTGGCGTGCTGGAAGTCTACATGGGGAATTATACCCGTCAGTGGCTGGCACAGCAGGGCTTAGTCCAGAACGGGACTTGCCCGGACAGCAGCAACATCTTTGTCTACGCCAACAGCCTGCAGCGCACCGTGGCGACCGCGCAGTACTTTATCACTGGCGCCTTCCCTGGCTGTGATATCGCGGTCACGCATCAGGATGCGATGGGCACCATGGATCCGATCTTCAATCCGGTCGTCACCGACGGCAGCGATGAATTCAACAAGAAAGCCCTGGCTGCCATGACCGCGGCTAATGAAAAGCTGGCACTGAAGCCTGCCTTCCAGCATCTGGAAAAAATCGTCGACTACAAATCTGCCCCGGCCTGTAACGGCAAAAAGCAGTGTGATTTGAGCAGCGGCGATAACACTTTCAGCGCGGATAACGGTAAAGAGCCGAACGTAAGCGGTCCGCTGAAAATCGGCAACTCGCTGGTGGATGCGTTTACGCTGCAATATTACGAAGGTTTCCCGGCCGATCAGGTTGCCTGGGGCCAGATCAAAACGCCTGAACAGTGGAAAGAGCTGGCGTCGATCAAAAACGGTTATCAGGATGCGCTGTTCGCCTCTCCTGAAGTGGCGCGCGAAGTGGCCGCACCGCTGGTGGATTACATCCGCAGCCAGTTGGTCGATCAGGACAAAGCCAACGCGCCAAAAGTGACGCTGATGGTTGGTCATGATTCCAACATCGCCTCCTTACTCAGCGCACTGCAGGTTAAGCCTTATGAACTGCCGGGCAACGACGAGAAAACACCGATTGGCGGCCAGGTAGTATTCGAACGCTGGCACGATGTGAAGAACAACAAAGATCTGCTGAAAATTGAGTACGTCTATCAAACGGCCGATCAACTGCGCGATGCCGATGTGCTGAGCCTGAAAAATCCACCGAAGCGCGTCACGCTGCAACTGGCGGGCTGCGAAACGGATGCCAACGGCTACTGCAGCTGGGATCAATTCATCGGCGCATTGAATGGCGCTCTGCAAGGTACGCCACTGCAGCCTGCTGCGGCAGAACAGCCAGCACCTGCGGCCGCAGCACCAGCCGCAGATGACGCTAAGCAGAAAGCCGATCAGACTGCTGCGGATAAAGCAGCCGCAGACAAAGCAGCAGCGGATAAAGCCGCAGCACAGAAGGCTGCAGACGCGAAAGCGGCTGAAGAGAAAGTGAAGGCGGATAAAGCGGCCGCGCAGAAAGCGGCAGACGATAAAGCCAAAGCGGAGAAAGCCACTGCCCAGAAAGCAGCGGATGACAAAGCCAAGGCTGATGCGGCAGCAGCACAGAAAGCGCAAGCCGATGCTACGCCAGCCAAATCAGAAGAACCGGCCAAAGCAGCGACCAGTAACTGAGTTTGCTGCTCAAAGAAAACCCCGCCGCGGCGGGGTTTTTTGTGCCTGTTAACCGGCGACGACCACTAATTTTTGGTTGGCGAACTCTTTAATCCCCAGATCCGACAACTCACGTCCGTATCCGGAACGTTTCACGCCACCAAACGGCAGCTCTGCGGAGGTATCGCTCTGCGAATTGATAAACACCATGCCGGTTTCAATCTGCGACGCCATCTTACGGCCGCGCGCAATGTCTTTGGTCCAGACTGAACCGCCCAGGCCGTAATTTGAATCATTCGCCAGCGCCACAGCGGCACGATCGTCCGCCACCACATACACCTGTGCTACCGGGCCAAAGAACTCCTGATAGTAAGCAGGATTGTCTGGCGTCAGACCGGTGAGCACCGTTGGCTGGTAATAGCAGCCGACACCATCAATGGCGCGTCCACCAAACTCCACGCGCGCGCCATTTTGCACCGCTTCCTCAACCTGCTTCACTAAACGATCGCGCGCATCTTTTGAAGAGAGCGGACCAAGCGTGGTTTTCTCATCAAGCGGATCGCCCGGCGTGGCCGATTGCAGAGCCGCGCTAAATTTGGCCATAAACGTATCGGCAATTTTCTCATGCAAAATAAAGCGCTTGGCGGCGGTACAGACCTGGCCGCAGTTACTGAGGCGAGCTTGCGCACCCTGACGTACCGCTTCATCGATATCGGCATCGTCCAGCACCACAAACACATCGTTACCGCCCAGCTCCAGCGTCGATTTCTTCAAGTGTTTACCGGCCTGTTCCGCCACGGCACTACCGGCGCGTTCGGAACCCGTCAGCGCCACGCCTTGCACGCGCGGATCGGCAATCAAATCCGCGACTTGATCGGTGGAGATAAACAGGTTGGTCCATGCGCCTTTTGGCGCACCGGCTTCTTCTACCAGCTTTTCAAACACATCGGCGCAGTGCGGCACGATATTGGCGTGTTTCGCCAGCACCGGATTGCCGAGCGCCAGGTTTGGCGCCAGCACGCGCATCAGCTGATAGTAAGGGAAGTTCCACGGCTCAACCGCGACGATCACGCCAATCGGATGGTACTCAAGCCAGGCATCGCCCACATCGCTGGCGTAGGGTTGCGGCTGTAAAAATGTCGCGGCATGTTCAGCGTAGTAGCGGGCGATCTGCGAACAGATTTTTACTTCACCACGGCTCTGGCCAATCAGTTTGCCCATCTCTTTACTGGCGATGGTCGCCAGCTCTTCGGCCCGTTGGTCAATCAAATCGGCTAAACGGTGTAGCACCTGCAGACGCGGTTGAATATCGCCTTTACTCCACGCGGAATGATAAAGCGCATCTGCGGTTTCCAGCGCCTGTTGTGCATAGGCATCATCGTGCTCGTTCCACGCTTTTAGCAGTTGGTTATTGGCTGGATTGATACTTTGATAGGCTGACATACAAGGCTCCTTGGTGATGTAAAGGTAACAAAGGCGGGACAATGCCCGCCTGCAATTTAAACGTTTTTGCGCTCGACCGTTTTATCGTCCCAGGTCAGAACATCCTGGTCGGTCTTTTTGAAGGCGCGAATCAGCACTTCATCGCTGCCTTGCTGGCTCCAGATCTGCTCGGCTAAACGTTCGTCGTAGTTGGCTACCTCAAAAATGGCTTCAGCGATTTCGCGTGAAGTGTGGCGCAGTGATGCCCATTCGCCTACGTGATGCTCTTTCGACTGTTCTGTTGTCATGAAGGTCTCCTGTTGTGGATTTTATCCCTGTAGCTTTACCGCCAGTCCGGCGACGTGTTGGCCCTGAAAACGGGCAATATCCAGTTCTTCCGCCGAAGGTTGACGTGATCCATCTCCGCCCGCCAGGGTGGTGGCGCCGTAGGGCGTTCCGCCGCGTACGTGGGAGATGTCGAAGAGTTCTTTAGTGCCATAACCGATGGGAACAATCACCATGCCGTGATGGGCGAGGGTGGTCCAGACGGAAGTGATGGTTTGCTCCTGGCCGCCGCCGGTACCGGTGGAAGCAAAGACGCTGGCGATTTTGCCGTACAGCGCGCCCGAAGCCCACAGGCCGCCAGTGCGATCCCAGAAGTTACGCATCTGCCCCGCCATGTTGCCGAAGCGCGTGGGCGTGCCAACGATGATGGCATCGTACTGCGGCAAATCTTCCGGTTTCGCTTCAGGCGCGGCTTGGTTCACTTTGCCGCCAACCTGGGCGAAACGCTTGGCATCCATGCTTTCCGGCACACGCAATATCGTAACTTCCGCGCCGCTCACGCTCTTTGCACCGTCGGCCACGGCTTGCGCCATGGTTTCAATATGTCCGTACATCGAATAATAGAGCACCAAAATCTTTGCCATGGTTTTCATCCTGCGAGGGTGGTGAGTAACCAAAAGTATAGAAGAGCCTGCGCAGACTGCTGTACAGAGGTTAAGCAGGTGCCAATAAGTGTCGGCTAACTGCTTGTAACGCGGCGGTAAATTTGCTTTTTCGCAGTGAAATGAGTGAATTATCTGTTTCAAATTGTGAATATCAGGCCGATCTCACCGCTGCGCTGTCTATTATTCAATCAGGTGTGCGGAATATCCGCCGCCAGGCTTCTCACGGCAGCATCGTGATAAGCCCCTAATCTGGATGCTCAATCCGTGGAGGAAATGATGGCCGAACATCGTGGAGGATCAGGCAATTTCGCAGAGGACCGTGAAAGGGCCGCAGAAGCGGGTCGCAAAGGCGGCAAAAACAGCGGGGGTAATTTTAGAAACGACCCACAGCGCGCGTCTGTAGCCGGTGAAAAAGGGGGACGCAGCCGCGGCAAGAAATAGCGCGACTGACCGTTAATCCCCGGCCGCCGGGTTCGCCCGGCGGTGACAGGCATTGCAATTTCCCCGCTCTCTGAGCAAACTGACCGCCAACTGATTATTCTGGTGCGTTATGTCCGCTTCTTCTTCTCGTCTCAGCCTGCGTATTTCGCGTCAGGAGTTGGTGCTCATATTTATTACCATGGTTTGGGGTGGCACTTTTTTGGTGGTACACCGGGCGATGGCCCATTCCGGTCCGTTCTTCTTTGTGGGATTACGTTTTGCTACGGCATCGCTGCTGCTGGCCTTTTTCTTCCGTCGTTATCTCAAGCAAGTGACCTGGATGGAAATCAAAGCCGGGGCGCTGATTGGCCTGTCGATTGCCGGCGGCTACGGTCTGCAAACCTGGGGCATGCAAACCATTTCCAGCAGTCAGTCGGCGTTTATCACCGCGCTCTACGTGCCGGTGGTGCCGCTGCTGCAATGGTTATTCCTGCGCCGTCCGCCGGGATTGATGGCGTGGCTGGGCATTTTGCTGGCGTTTACCGGTTTAGTGCTGGTGGCGGGTCCGCAGGATGGCAGTTTGACGCTGAATGCCGGTGAAATCGCCACCTTACTGAGCACGCTGGCAATCGCCGCGGAGATCATCCTGATCAGCCGTTATGCCGGACAGGTCGATGTGCGCCGCGTCACGCTGATTCAGCTAATGGTGGCATCGGCCTGCGCCTTTGTTCTGATGATCCCGAATGGCGAATCGGCTCCTGCCATGTCAACGCCGTTGCTGCTGAGCGCGTTGGGGCTGGGTGCGGCCAGCGCCTTAATTCAGGTGACGATGAACTGGGCGCAACGCAGCGTTTCACCGACGCGTGCCACGGTGATTTACGCCGGTGAACCGGGGTGGGCGGGCGTGGTAGGGCGTTTGGCGGGCGAGCGTCTACCTGCTGCTGCGCTGCTGGGCGCGGCACTGATTGTTTGTGGGGTGATCGTCAGCGAACTGCGTATACGCCGCAAGAAAGCGGTGCCCGATCAGGCACCGCTCGAGCCTTAAGGATGTTGCCGTGCCGCCTCGTTCGCCAGCGCGGCGCCGCGACGTTGTAAAATCGCGTTCAGGATGATGGCACCAAAGGTGGCGGTGCCGATGCCGCCAAGAGTGAAGCTGCCAATCTTCAGGGCAAAATCACCGGCGCCCAGCACCAGCGTGGTCGCCACCATGATCAAATTGCCATTCTGATTAAAATCCACATGGTTCTGCACCCAAATGCGCGCGCCCGCCACCGCGATCAAACCAAACACCACAATCGAGGCGCCACCAATCACCGGACCGGGAATGGAGTGGATTAGCGCGCCAAATTTCGGTGAGAAGCCAAGCACCAAAGCGATCGCCGCGGCGGCCACAAAGGCCAGAGTTGAATAGACTTTGGTCACCGCCATCACACCGATATTTTCCGCGTAGGTGGTGACACCGCTGCCGCCGATTGAGCCCGACAGCATGGTTGCCAGACCGTCACCGACAAAGGCGCGGCCCATCCAGGGATCGAGATTGCGCCCGGTCATGCCCGCCACGGCTTTAATGTGCCCGAGGTTTTCCGCTACCAGAATGATCGCCACAGGCGCGATCATCACGATGGCCTGCATATCAAAGATCGGTGCGGTGGTGTGCGGCAGGCCAAACCACGGTGCGTTGGCAAGGCCGCTGAAATCCACGGGTTTGCCGAAGCCCATCACGTTGGTTAGCAGTGCATAGATGGCCCACGCGACAATCAGGCCGACCAGAATCAGCAGGCGCTGGATCATCCCGCGCGTGAATACCGCCACCAGACCAATGCACAGCACCGTCATCACCGCCATCCAGCTGTCAAACATCGAGCCGGACACACCGTGCACCGCAATTGGCGCCAGGTTCAGACCAATCGCCATCACCACCGCGCCCGTGACCACCGGCGGCATCAGACGCTCGATCCAGCCGGTGCCGACCTTCATTACAATCAGGCCAATCAGTGTATAGAGCGCGCCGCAGGCAATCACGCCGCCCAGCGCCAGCGCCAGGTTGGGGTTGAGTCCCTGACCGTTAAAGCCGGTTACCGCGATGATTACGCCGACAAACGCCGCGCTGGATCCGAGATAACTGGGTACGCGCCCGCCGGTGACCAGGAAGAACAGCAGCGTACCGATGCCCGAAACCAGAATCGCCAGATTGGGGTCCAGTCCCATCAGCAACGGCATCAGCACCGTTGCGCCAAACATTGCCACAGCATGCTGCAGGCCTAGCACGACCGTCTGCGCAAACGGCAGCGTTTCGTCCGGCGCAATCAGCCCATCATCGGTCATGGCTGACTTTTTCTGCCAGCGGGGGAACCAGGAACTCGCCATCGTCATCTCCAGGGTGTCAGTGAAAGCGGGCCGCACAAGGCGGCGTTAGCGGGCGTCCTGCCGTAAAAGGTGATGATAGCCACGGTCAAACCATGCCAGACCGTGCGTTTCATCATTGCGTACCAGCGCCTGCACTTCGCAAAACAGAATGTCGTGCGTGCCCACGCTGACCACTTGTGCCACTTTTCAGTCAAACGACACCAGCGCGCCGTCTAATAGCGGTGAACCGCTGGCCAGCGTGTGCCAGTCAGCGGCGGCAAAGCGTTCCGCCATCGGCGTTTTGCCGCCAAATAGCGTCGAGAGATCTTCATGCCCGGCGGCCAGGGTGTTAACGCACAGATAACCGTTGTCGCGAAAAATCGGCCACACCGACGCTGAGCGATTAAGACAAACCAGCAGCGTAGGCGGCGTATCAGTAACGCTGCACACCGCCGAGGCGGTAAATCCGGCGCGTCCAGCGGGACCGTCGGTGGTGATGATATTCACCGCCGCGCCTAAGCACGCCATCGCGTTACGAAACGCATCGCGTTCTACACCGGGCAAAACTGGCAGTTCATGCACGCTCATTGGCGGCTCCTGTGATTAGCTGGCCGCTCGCTGGGCAGGCGCAGCCGTATCGGCCAGCCAGCGCAGCAGCAGCGCATTAAAGTTGTCGGCATCGGTGACGCTCATCGCGTGTCCGCCCCAGGCCATCTCAATCAGGCTGCCGTTGGGCAGCGCCTGCGCCAGCTGCGGTGAGCAGCTCCACGGCACCAGCAGATCGTCCTGGCTGCAGATCGCCAACACCGGCTGGGAGATGCGCGCCACATGTGCGCGGAAATCCGCGCTTTTCAATGCATGCAAGCGACGCAGCAGGTTTTCCATGCCCTGAAAATGGGCGACATGGTGCGCATCTTCAGCGTTAATGCGCTCCTGATTGCGCGCCAGCCATTCCGCGGGATAGAGGAACAGCGGCTGCGCACGCACAAAGGCTTCGACGCCGACGTTCATCAGCAGATCCTGACGCACCTGGAAGCAGCGCTGCGTGTGCGCATCCAGCGAAAGCCAGCCGTTGATCACCACCACGCGGCCCACGCGCTGCGGGAAGTCCAGCGCCAGCTGCAGGCCGATTAAGCCGCCCAGCGCATGGCCGATAATGTCGTAATGTTGAATGCCGTGCTGTTCCAGCGTTTCTGCCAGTTCCGCCGCCATCATCGTCATGCTGTAGCCGTCCGGCAGCGTATCGGCACTGCGGCCGGTACCGCGCTGATCGTACGTCACCACGCGATAATGCGGCGTCAGCGCCGCCAGCTGCGGTTGCCAGAAACCGGCGACGCCGCCTAAACCGGAAGCGAGCACCAGCGTCGGCGCATCTTCAGCGGTTGAACCCTGGATCTCCAGATGCATCAGGCCTCCTGTTTGCCGATATGCGCAACGGTGGCGATTTCGATCAGCGCATCCGGTTTCACTAAGCCGCACTGAATGCAGAAGCGCGCCGGTTTATCTCCGGGGAAGTATTCGGCGTAAATCTGATTAATCGCTGCGTAGTTGCTCCAGTCGGTGAGAAAAATCGAGTTGAAGGTCACGTCGTCCATGGTGCCGCCGGCGGTTTCGATCACCTTTTTAATGGTCTCCAGCACGTGACGCGTTTGCGCGGCGGCATCACCGACGTGCACCACGTTGTTGTTGGCATCGAACGGCAAGGTGCCGGAGACGTAGACGACGCCGTCAGCTAAGGTGCCGGGCACGAATGGCGCAATGGGCGTACCGGTGCCGGGCGGAATAATCACACTTTTAGGCATGGCGAAATCCTCTTCTTATCGGTTTGCAGGTGAATCGAGGCGTTAGCTTTTCAGCGTTTCGCAGAAAGTGTCGGTATCGCTGACCCAGCCAAAAAACGTTTCGATATTGAAAATGGCCGCCTGTTGGGCAAACGCCGGACCCGCTTGATAGGTCGCGTCTTCCAGCACCACGCCGAAATATTCCAGGAAGAAGCCGTCACGCAGCGTCGATTCCACGCAGACGTTGGTGGCGATGCCGGTAAACACCAGATGGCGGATGCCACGGCTGCGCAGCATGCTGTCGAGCGAGGTGTTGAAGAAGCCGCTGTAGCGCGGTTTCGGCAGTACGATATCGCCGGCCTGCGGCACCAGTTCATCGACCAGCGCATAATCCCAACCGCCTTTTGACAGCAGCGTGCCCTGTAACTCCGGGCGCTTGCGCATGGTTTTCAGCGCATTAGATTTGTGGAAGTTGGGGGATCCGGCATCACCGGCTTCAACGTATTGGTCGTCCCAACCGTTCTGGAACCAGATGATCTGCATGCCGGCGGCCCGCGCTGCGGTGACCGCCTGATGGATTTTGGCAATCACCGGCTTGGTAGCGGAGACATCAAAGCCCGCCAGATCGAGATAGCCGCCTTGCGTGGCGTAGGCGTTCTGCATATCCACCACAATCAGCGCACTTTGCGCGGGCGGCAGCGCGATGGCTTCCGGGCGCGCCGGCAAGGTGACGTTCGGTAAACTTGAGGTGTGGGCGCAAACAACGGTACTCATCAGGCAACCTCCTGCTGGGATGCGATTAAATCGTGGCGACACTGCATTAAGGGCTGGATACGTTCACCGAAATCTTCGATGCCTTGCAGGAAGTCATCGAAGGTGAGCAACACGCCTTGCGTGCCATCGACTAAAGCAACCTCATCCAACATTCGTGCCACATTGGCGTAAGAACCCACCAGCGTGCCCATATTGATGTTGACGGCGGAGGTCGGATCGGCCATCTGGCGCACGTTGGTGTCGCTGCCGGATTTGGTGTCCTGCTGACTTTGCGTGGTGAGCCAGGCGAGCGCCTCTTCATCGGCACCGGCTTTGTAGTGTTCCCATTTGGCGCGTGCGGCTTCGTCGCTCTCGGCGGCGATGATCATAAACAGCACATAGCTACCGACGTCGCGCCCCGCTTTATCGGCAGCTTGCTTCATACGCGCGGCAGTTGGCGCGAAGGCAGTTGGCGTGTTGACGCCTTTGCCAAAGCAGAAGTTGTAATCGGCGTGCTGCGCCGAGAACGCCATGCCCGCATCGCTCTGACCGGCGCAAATCACTTTCATCGGTTTCTGCGGCTGCGGGCTGACGCGGCAATCGTTCATGGTAAAGAACTCGCCCTTGAAGTCGCTCTGGCCGGTGCCCCACAAATCGCGCAGCACGGTGACGTATTCGGTCAGATATTGGTAGCGGCTGGAGAAGTAAGCATCGCCCGGCCACAAGCCCATCTGCTCGTACTCGGGTTTCTGCCAGCCGGTAACGAGGTTGACGCCGAAGCGGCCATTCGAGATGGAATCAATGGTGGAGGCCATACGCGCCACAATCGCGGGCGGCAAGGTCAGCGTGGCGGCGGTGGCGTAGATTTCGATGCGTGAGGTCACCGCCGCGAGTCCCGCCATCAGCGTGAAGGATTCGAGGTTGTGATCCCAAAACTCGGTTTTGCCGCCAAAGCCGCGCAGTTTGATCATCGAAAGGGCAAAGTCGAAATGATAATGCTCTGCTTTCAGCACGATCTCTTTGTTCAGTTCAAAAGTCGGTTTGTACTGCGGCGCATGGGTGGAGATCAGCCAGCCGTTATTACCAATCGGGATAAAGACGCCAATTTTCATGTGAAACCTCTCTGCATTAGACGGGGACTGCTTCACGCGCTGCGCTGCTTCCTGCACGCATCCTGCGGGCGGCGCTCCATCACAAAATTGCAAATGCTGTGCCACATTTTTAAAAGAGATAAATAACAATGTGTTAAAAGTAACGCCTGTTCTAAACTGGAGTAATTGGTCCATTTCAGACCGTTTGGTCAAAACGTTCTGCACGTTTTTCATGCGCCGCGTGGTCAAAAAAGGTGCAGGCGGGCGATTAGGTAGGAAAGAAGGCCTTTGTTATGATGCGTTGACGCAGGACGGAAGAGGTAACAGTGTGAAAAGCGATGAAAAAAAACCGGGACGCCGTTCGCGAGCGGTCGCCGCAAAGCGGGCAGCCATTCTGGAAGCGGCGTTAACCTTCTTCTCGCAATACGGTATTCACGGTACCAGCCTGGATAAAGTGGCGGAGCGCGCCGACGTCTCCAAAACCAATTTGCTGTATTACTATCCGTCGAAAGAAGTGCTGTATGTGGCGGTTTTAAAAGAGATTCTTGATGTGTGGCTGGCGCCGCTGCGCGCGCTGCAGCACGATCACGATCCGCTGACCGCGATACGTCAATACATTCGCCTTAAGCTGGAAGTCTCGCGCGATCATCCGCAAGCTTCACGGTTGTTCTGCCTTGAGATGTTGCAGGGCGCGCCGCTGCTGAAAGGTGAACTGGCCGGTGATTTAAAAGCGCTGGTGGATGAGAAAGCGGCGATTATCGAACAGTGGATCGCAGAAGGTCGGCTGGCGGGCGTGCAGCCGCAGCACCTGTTTTTCCTGCTATGGGCGACTACGCAGCACTATGCGGATTTCGCCTCACAGGTGGAAGCGATTACCGGCCAGACGTTGAACGATGCGGCGTTTTTTGAACAGACGCTGGAAAACGTGCAGCGCATGATAATTGAAGGGATCCGCGTGCGCTGATCCCGCGTTTTCAAGGAGAGTGCATGGATTCGTTATCACAACTGACGTTAGGCGCGGCGGTCACCGTTGCGGTGATGGGCAAGCGCGTCCCGCTGTGGCAAGCGGCGCTGGTGGGCGCGGTGGCGGGCACCTTGCCGGATCTCGACGTGTTTATCGATCACGGCGATGCCATCCGCAATATGACGCTGCATCGCACCGAAAGTCATGCGCTGATAATCCTCACCTTAATTGCACCGCTGCTCGGCTGGCTGGTGGCCGGTGCGACACGCAGTCGCGCGCACTGGCGCGGCTGGACGCTGGCGATGTGGCTGGCGCTGGTGACGCATCCGCTGCTGGATCTCACCACCGTTTACGGTACGCAGCTGGGCCTGCCGCTCACCGATTTCCCTTATGCCATTGGCAGCATGTATATCATCGATCCGTTGTATACCTTGCCGTTGCTGATTGCGCTGCTCGTCGCCCTGTGGCGACGCGATGCTGTGGGCTTGCGCTGGAATCAGGCGGGATTATTGGTGAGTACGCTCTATCTCGGCTGGAGCATGGTGGCACAAAGCATCGCGACGCAGCACATTGAGCAAGCGCTGGCGCAGCAATCAGTGCAGCCGGAGCAACTGCTGGTGACGCCGACCGCGTTTAATACGCTGGTGTGGCGCACGGTGATCATGACGCCAGAGCGTTACGGCGAAGCTTATTGGTCGCTGTTGTCACCGGAGCGTTCGCTGCAGATAAGCTGGCACGATCGTCAACCCGCGCTGTTTGCGCCGTTCAAAGGGCAATGGCACGCCGAGCGTGTAGCGTGGTTTAGTCATGGGTTTTACGCAATGAAGCAGGAGGGCGATCGCACGTTGATCAGCGATTTAAGGATGGGGGAGGAGCCGAGTTACACCTTTACCTTTAATCTGGGATCACCGCAGTCGCCGGAGCTAGCACCACAGCGAGAGCCTTCGGTGCGTCCTGCATTGGGTGAGGCGTGGCGTAAGCTGCGGGAGAGATTGTGACTTCGTGGTGAAGCGTGTTTGTTAATGAGGTGCGCTTTCTGTCAGAAAAGAAAAAGGCTGCACTTTCTTTCAAAAGGCAGCCTTAATGTAGCCGTGATAAATCAGGCTTTACGACGACGTAACAACCAGCCCATGGTCAGCATCACAAACCACAGCGGCGTGACCATCAGCGCCTGACGGGTATCTTCCTGCAGCGTCAGCAGCACCAGCACAAAGGCGAAGAACGCCATGCATACCCAGCACATAAACTTGCCCAGCGGCATTTTGAACTTTGATTCAGCATGACGCTGTGGATGCTGCTTACGATACGCCAGATAGCTGCACAGGATGATGGTCCAGACGAACATAAACAGAATTGCCGACACCGTGGTGACCATGGTGAATACCGTCATCACATCCGGAATCAGGTAGATCAGCGCCACACCCGCCAGCAGACACAGACAAGAGAAGAACAGGCCAGTGGTTGGCACCGCACGCGCCGAGAGGCGACCAAAGGCTTTATGCGCCACGCCTTGTTCCGCCAGGCCGAACAACATGCGGCTGGTGGAGAAGATACCGCTATTGGCGGACGAGGCGGCGGAGGTCAGCACCACGAAATTGACGATGCTGGCGGCGGCAGGCAAGCCGATCAGCACAAACATCTCAACGAACGGGCTGCGATTCGCCAGCACCTGATTCCACGGCGTTACCGCCATAATCACCATCAGCGCCAGCACGTAAAACATAATAATGCGCAGCGGAATGGCGTTAATTGCACGCGGCAGAACTTTGTGCGGATCCTTGGTTTCTGCCGCCGCGGTGCCGACCAGCTCAATGCCGACAAAGGCGAAAACCGCAATCTGGAAGCCGGCAAAGAAGCCGCTCAAGCCTTTCGGGAACATGCCACCGTGATCCCAGATGTTGCTCAGGGACGCGGTGCCACCGTTCGGCGACGGATAATGCATGCTCACCAGCACAATGCCGGTGATGATCAGCGCCACAATGGCGACGATTTTGATAATCGCGAACCAGAACTCCATCTCACCAAACAGCTTCACCGTAGCGATATTCAATGCCAGGAAGACAAAGACGCACAGCAGGGCGCTCATCCAGATGGAGAAGTCCGGGAACCACAGCTGGAAATAGGCGCTGATGGCCACCACGTCGGCAATGCCGGTCACCACCCAACAGAACCAGTACGTCCAGCCGGTAAAATAGCCCGCCCACGGACCGAGTAAATCGGCAGCGAAATCGCTAAAGGATTTGTATTCGAGGTTGGACAACAGCAGTTCGCCCATGGCGCGCATGACGAAGAACAGCATAAAGCCAATGATCATGTAGACGAAAATGATCGACGGGCCCGCGAGGCTGATGGTTTTACCCGAACCCATAAACAACCCGGTGCCGATGGCGCCACCGATAGCAATTAACTGAATGTGACGATTATGCAGGTTACGCTGGAGTTTATCCGGCTGTTCGGCCGTAGCGAGCGCCTCTTTTGATTGATCAACCATAAATTTTTCTTTCCTGTCGAGATGTTGTGTCAGCTCTATTGGCTGTTTTGCCCGTCATACTTCAAGCCGCAGATGCGTTGGCTACGCGTGTTCACCCCAGGAACTGACTAAATTAAGCTCCCCATGATTCACACTCTTGCCGCCTTTCTGCGGCTCACATTATTTAGGGCATTCGTTATGAGCCTTTGTCCAGGCAAGTGGCATAAGATAGTGGAAAGCCAACCCGTTTCGGTAATGGTTTTTCCCCCTTTGTGACCTTTTACGTGCTTTGCTCTGTCAGTAATTATTTACAGAGTTTAAAACGCAGTCATTTTGCGTAAATCTTCAACAATTAAGCGATTTACGTCACTTTCCGCGCGCTTGACTTCTACACTTATTAGTTCATTTCATCAGGAAAAGTGAGGCATTGTGCGCACTCTGTTCGCCGTCGCGTTGCTGGCTGTATGCGGCTGGTTTAGTTTGCCGTGGTTGAAAACGCATCTGCCGCCTCAGTGGAACCCCTTTACACCGCTCAACGTTACCGATCCGCCCGGTTGGATGACGCGTTACAAGCTAAAAAAGCTGAGTGGCGATCCGGCTGCCTGCCTGGCGGTGATGCGGCAAGCCAGTGAACAGCGGCTGGTGCAGTTTCGTGCCGTGCCGCCAATGCAAGGGAATTGCCCGATTGAGCAGCCGCTACGCATCAGCGGCTACGGTGACGTCACGCTGAGCAGCAGTTTTCTCGCCAGCTGTCCGATGGCGGTGGCCAGTACCATGTTTGTGATTAACAGCGACAGCGCATTGCGTCAGGCCGGTTTCAACAGTCCGCTGAAACGCATTGCCCATGTTGGCAGCTACGCCTGTCGCAATATTTATCATCGTCAGGAAGGGCGTTTGAGTGAGCACGCCAGCGCCGATGCCTGGGATATTACCGGATTTCAGCTGGCAAATGGGCGTTGGTTGCAGGTAGGAAAAAACTGGCAACAGCCAGAGGATGCGGCGGCTGGACTGCATGCGCTGTGGCGTAACGGCTGTGCGACGTTCGGTAATGCGCTGGGGCCCGATTATAACGCCGCGCATGCCAGCCATTTTCATCTTGGCATGCGCGGTTCGGGTTACTGCCGTTAGCTATACCGCAGGATTAAGCCCACGTTTTATCAGGAAATGATTAGCCGGCCAGGAGAAAATAAAGCCAGTCATTATGGCCAATTGCAGCATAAACCAGAATGCCGCCACCAGCGGGTTGACCTGCTCGTTCAGCACAAACTTTAGGGCCAACGCCATAAAGATAAAAATACCTAATTGAAAAATAAGCAGGGGGAAAATTTCGGTTTTTAACGCCAATAATAATGCGCTGCCAAATGAATGTTTTTCACGTTGGCGAATCGCCAGAAATTGAAAAAGTAATCCCATAAACAATGAAGCGATAACGCAAATAAGCGCCTGCATGCCTATCGTCGGATCAATGGCAAATTGTTTTAGTAAAGTGACTATCGGGATTGTCATTATATCGCCAAATATACAAGCCGCTGCGGATAATGACGTGGAAATAAATATAGTTTGCCAGCTGGCGTTACTGCGTATTTTTTGTGAAACCAACAGCGCAAGTTTTTGCTGTTGTGATGGTTTACGGCCTAAGTACCACCAGACGAACCAGCCAATAAAAGGCATATACAAACCGGTTAATGGCCAAATGATATTCATCACCGCCACCGGATGTGGATGGCGAAAAAGATCTTTTAAAATCATCAGGGCAGTGCAGACGCCCAGAACAAGGAAAGGTAATGCAAACTGGTTCAACATAGTCAGTTCCGCTAAGTTTCCCACCTACATGCGACAATGCGCCTGAGCCTTACTGCAGCACTGTCTTCCAATGCATCTTTTCACTCCGCTAGCATTAAGCGTAGCCGTTAATCAGCGTGAGAGAAATCACATCATTACTTAATGTATTATCTTAACCGCAGAAATAGGTGGGATTAACATTAAGTCAAAACTCATTCACCGTACAAACCCCTTTCACAGCAAAACAATCTGCTTTTTGCATCAATAATTTTAGTTAATGACGATGCTAAAAATTTATCAATCTAACGATCATTTTCAATCAACTGGGTGATTGAAACTACTTCAGAAAAATCCTATTCTAATCTGCTGAGGAATTAAACTTGTGAACCTGTTAACAATTAACGTGAACTTACACATTTTCATTACGTTAACGCATTGACAGTAGAAGAGTTATGCTAGCTGCTGGCAAATTTGCTCCTTTTTCAATCAATATTTTTTGTCTGGCTAATTTATTTTTTGCGTTAACACGAACTAATTTCAGAATGTAAAAGCGTGAAACAGCGCTAAGGCAATAATGACGACCGATAATTATTTCGTCTGGCGAGGCGAAATGGAAAATGAATTTCTGGCGCTAACGCAAGTGACGCAATTGAAATCCCTGTTGCAACAGCAGATTGAAAAGCTGGGTTTCGATTACTTCGCTTTTTTGGTTCAGCATCCGGTGCCCTTTACCCGGCCGCGCTTGTTTTTGTTCAGTACATACCCGGAAGGCTGGGTAAAACGCTACGAAAGCGAGAACTATTATAAGGTCGATCCGGTGCTATTACTCTGTCAGCGGCCGGGACGGGGTGTTGAATGGACGCGCGATTTATTTACCGGTGCGGGTAATTTGTGGGCAGAAGCCAACGCCGCGGGATTAATGAGCGGCTTTTCCTGCTCAGCAATGGCACCAAATCGTACCATTGGTATATTATCTATTGCATCGACACTTCACAGTAAGACCCAACACTTGCGCATAGAGCTTGAGGTGAAACTGCATCTTCTGGCGGAACTGAGTTTGCGCGTGTTGGAGCGTTTGAATGACGATTCTATGGTCGTTTTATCTAACGATTTTAGTCAGCGTGAATTAGAAATCCTGAAATGGACCGCGGAAGGAAAAACGTCGGCGGAAATTTCACTTATTTTAGCCATATCTGAACATACGGTGAATTTTCACCAAAAGAATATGCAAAAGCGTTTTAATGTTTCCAATAAAACGCAGATTGCCTGTTATGCCGCTGCGGTTGGCCTGATATAGCGAAAAAGCAACTACTAATTTTAGTAGTTCCTTCTCCCGTGTCAGTTGTCTACCCTGCGCGCAACGTTGCCAGGCTGGCTCAAAGAAATCATTGCATACATGGGGATGTCAGAGGCGCATGATGAAAGTAATTCAAACACAGCTTAAGGATATGCCGTCCTCACTGTTGGCAGAACTGGGAACGTATCGCTATAGCGTGTTTGCGCGCGGCGAAGGGTGGTCGATTCCACCGCGATTGAGTACGCCAGGGCAAGAGTACGATCGTTTTGATCGTTCGGATGTCACCTGGTTGATTGCCTGGAACGCTCGTCAGGGTATTTGCGGCTGCGCACGTCTGTTGCCGTGGCATGAACCTGAGGTGCCGGAAGGTTTTATTCTGCCTTTCGATCAGGAAAAGGTATGGGAAATGTCGCGCTTCTCGGCGCGCCTTGAGGTGGACGCGGAGCTGCCGCTGAGTATTTTGTGGCACTCGGTGCAATTAGCAGAACTGAGCGGCATGGAGTATTTGATCAGTTCGGCGACGCCAATGCTTGAGAAGATGTTCGAACAGCATCAGGTAGTCTACGAGCCGCTCTCACCGGGCTTGATCCAATCTGAAGACAATCTGTTTGCCATTCGCATTCCGGTTGATCAACCGGCGCTGGCGGAGAAATATCGGGGTACGCGACGCTTTAGCCCGGAAGAGGTGCTGCCGTCGCTGGGTGTTTCAGTAAACTGGCAATCACACACCTAAATACCCCGCGCATTTCGCGCGGGGCACATCGCTTATTGACGGTAAGCGGTTTTGATCTGACGAATTGTATTATTAAACACTTCCGCCTGCGGCTTATCGCCTAACGAAGCTTGCACATAACGCTCCATGTTGATGATCACCTTACCGGCATCGGCTTGACCCATTCCTTTCAGAATCAGCGTCACCATCATTTTCAGACAGGCGACTTCGTCGGCCAGCGCCTGCGTGTCTCGTGAAGTTGCGAAATCTTCATCACTCATAATTGACTCCTTGGGGTATTACTCAATGTTGACACATTCTTCCTGTGCGTAAGAAAGAGAGTATATCATAGGGTTTTCAGATGAATTTTAATGAAGCGAAGCGGTAAAAGTCAGACCGCTTTTTAATTGCGCATTGCGCTATTTGTCAGCAACCAGAATTGGCGTTTAGCTGTTATTTACCAGGCGATCGGAATGCGACAATAAAATCGAGCTATAAATTATAACTTTATGATATTATTAACAATTTAACTTATCTCATTTTGCATGTTATTGCCCTGTGCAGTAAAAGCTGGATCAAAGAAATGTTATTGATTTGCATCAGTTCATTTGAGATTTATCTGTGACTGTAGATGTTTTTTCCACCTAAAAACCGGTAAGATGACCGTTCTGAAATATATTTCCCTTTCTTAACCTGCGGAGTACGTCCCGTTGATCAGCCTGCTTCTTGTTGATGACCATGAACTGGTACGCGCCGGTATTCGCCGCATTCTGGAAGATATGAAAGGCCTCGTTATTGCGGGTGAAGCGGCGTGCGGTGAAGACGCTGTGAAATGGTGCCGCAGCAATCCGGTTGACGTAGTGCTGATGGACATGAACATGCCCGGTATTGGCGGCCTGGAAGCGACACGCAAAATTGTGCGCTTTAACCCGGATATCCGCATCATCATGCTCACCATTCATACTGAAAATCCACTGCCGGCGAAGGTAATGCAGGCGGGCGCAGCGGGTTATCTCAGTAAAGGCGCCGCGCCGCAGGAAGTGGTGAGTGCGATTCGCTCGGTGCATTCAGGGCAACGCTATATCGCCTCGGATATTGCCCAGCAAATGGCACTCAGCCAGATCGAACCGCAAAAAGCCGAATCCCCCTTCAGCTGTTTGTCGGAAAGGGAATTGCAGATTATGCTGATGATCACACGCGGGCAGAAAGTGACAGAGATTTCCGAACAACTCAGTCTCAGCCCGAAAACCGTTAACAGTTACCGCTATCGTATGTTCAGTAAGCTGAATATCAGTGGCGACGTCGAGTTAACGCATTTGGCCATTCGACATGGCCTGTTCAATGCGGAGCCATTAATCAGTAGTGAGTGACGTTTTCGATTCCAAAGCCTTTCTCAGCACCGTGACCAGCCAACCCGGCGTCTACCGTATGTACGATGCGACCGGCACGGTGATCTATGTTGGTAAAGCCAAAGACCTCAAAAAGCGCCTGACCAGCTACTTCCGTACGCAGGTGGGCAGTCGCAAAACTGAAGTGCTGGTCAGCAACATCCAGAACATCGACGTTACCGTGACGCACACCGAAACGGAAGCGCTGCTGCTGGAGCATAACTACATCAAGCTCTACCAGCCGCGCTATAACGTGCTGCTGCGCGATGACAAATCCTATCCTTACATTTTCCTCAGTGGCGATAGCCATCCGCGTCTGGCGATGCACCGTGGCGCGAAGCACGCCAAAGGCGAATACTTTGGCCCGTTTCCGAACGGCTATGCGGTGCGTGAAACCCTCGCGCTGCTGCAGAAGGTATTCCCGATTCGTCAGTGTGAAAACAGCGTGTATCGCAACCGCTCGCGCCCGTGTTTGCAGTATCAAATTGGCCGCTGCCTTGGACCCTGCGTTTCCGGCTTGGTTAGCGAAGAGGAGTATGCGCAGCAAACCGATTACGTGCGTTTGTTCCTCGCGGGGAAAGATGATCAGGTGATTAATCAGCTGGTCAAGCGCATGGAAAATGCCAGTGAGGAACTGCGTTTTGAAGAGGCCGGGATTTTACGCGACCAGATTCAAGCGGTAAGACGCGTAACCGAGCGGCAATTTGTCTCCAATCAGGGTGAAGACCTGGATGTGATGGGCGTGGCCTTTGATGCTGGCATGGCTTGCTTGCACGTGCTGTTTATCCGTCAGGGCAAAGTGCTCGGCAGCCGCAGCTACTTCCCGAAAGTACCTGCCGATACCGAACTGACCGAAGTGGTACAAACCTTTGTCGGGCAGTTCTATCTGCAAGGCAGTGAAGCGCGCACTTTGCCGGCGGAAATTCTGCTGGACTTTACTCTACCGGAACGTGAGCTGCTGGCGGAATCGCTGAGCGCGCTGGCGGGACGTAAAGTGAACATTCAAAGTAAGCCGCGTGGTGACCGTGCACGCTACCTGAAACTGGCGCGCACCAATGCGGCAA
Organism: Kluyvera sp. 1366; assembly: GCF_054823405.1. Taxonomy (NCBI): domain Bacteria; kingdom Pseudomonadati; phylum Pseudomonadota; class Gammaproteobacteria; order Enterobacterales; family Enterobacteriaceae; genus Kluyvera; species Kluyvera sp. 1366. Next base: position 324,678 of record NZ_JBTRDW010000006.1, on the reverse strand, counting down.
CGGCACTGACTACCAAGCTGTCGCAGCATTCGACCATTCAGCAGCGTCTGGCGGCGCTGGCGACGTTCCTTGAGCTCGACACCATTCATCGCATGGAGTGCTTCGACATCAGTCACACCATGGGCGAGCAGACCATTGCGTCGTGCGTGGTGTTCAACCGTGATGGTCCGCTGCGTTCGGATTACCGTCGCTACAACATTGAGGGCATCACGCCGGGCGATGATTACGCGGCGATGAATCAGGTGCTGCGCCGTCGTTACGGCAAAGCGCTGGAAGAGGACAAAATCCCCGACGTGATCATCATCGACGGCGGTAAAGGTCAGTTAGCGCAGGCGAAACAGGTTTTCGCCGAGTTGAATGTACCCTGGGATAAAGATCGTCCGATTTTACTCGGCGTGGCGAAGGGTAGCGATCGTAAAGCCGGGCTGGAAACGCTGTTCTTTGAAGCGGAAGGTGAGGGCGTTTCCTTACCGCCGGACTCGCCTGCGCTGCATGTGATTCAGCATATTCGTGATGACTCTCACAATCATGCGATTTCAGGTCACCGGAAAAAACGCGCCAAAGTGAAGAACACCAGCGCGTTGGAAAGTATTGAAGGCGTGGGGCCCAAACGGCGCCAGCAGCTGCTCAAGTATATGGGTGGCCTGCAACCGCTGATGAATGCCAGCGTCGACGAGATTGCTAAAGTGCCGGGAATTTCCACCGCGCTGGCGGAAAAAATCTACTACTCACTGAAACACTAACGTTGAAAGAGGGGGGGCAATGTAGCAACATACATGAAACCCTACTCACACCAGACAGTTACTGGCATATGCAATTTAACATTCCGACGTGTCTTACCCTGTTTCGAGTCGTACTTATTCCCTTTTTTGTCCTGGCGTTTTATCTGCCATTTCAATGGGCTCCCTTTGCTACTGCACTGATCTTTGTGATTGCTGCGGTTACTGACTGGTTTGATGGTTTTTTAGCGCGTCGCTGGAAGCAGACCACGCGTTTTGGCGCGTTCCTCGATCCGGTTGCGGATAAAGTGCTGGTGGCGATTGCGCTGGTGCTGGTGGCGGAGCATTTCCACGCGTGGTGGATTACGCTGCCTGCGGCAACGATGATCGCGCGTGAAATCATTATCTCTGCGCTGCGTGAGTGGATGGCGGAGATCGGCAAACGCAGCAGCGTGGCGGTGTCGTGGATCGGCAAGGTGAAAACCACCGCGCAGATGTTCTCGCTGTTTGCCTTGCTGTGGCGTCCAGAAGCCACGGTGGTTGGCGTGGGTGTGGTCGCACTGTACATCGCAGCCGTGCTGACGTTCTGGTCAATGTTCCAGTATTTAAGCGCAGCGCGCGGCGATTTGCTTGATAGCTGATCGATGCGATTTAAAAAGCAGCAAACGGACGCAGTGTGTGGATAATTCTATTGACTCACTGCGTCAGATAAGTAGAATGCATCGCATCGAACGGCAGCAAGCCTGCAAGAAGCTGAACAAAATCAGCAAGTTCGATGAAGAAATACAGAATCGAGTATTTCAATTTGTAGCAAGGCAGCAACTGAACGAATCACAGAGAGCTTACTTCAGTAAGTGACCTGTGTGAGTGAAGGAAGCTAACGCAGCAACAAATTGAAAGACGAAGATTATGCGGGAATAGCTCAGTTGGTAGAGCACGACCTTGCCAAGGTCGGGGTCGCGAGTTCGAGTCTCGTTTCCCGCTCCAAATTTAGTGGTTCGTATTCAACGGATTACATATCAGATTAAAGGCGCGTTGGCAGAGTGGCCATGCAACGGATTGCAAATCCGTCTACCTCGGTTCGACTCCGGGACGCGCCTCCAATTTACACCCTGCCCGGGTGGTGAAATCGGTAGACACAAGGGATTTAAAATCCCTCGGCTTATGGCTGTGCGGGTTCAAGTCCCGCCCCGGGCACCATATTCGCAGTCGATAAAACGAATAAAATAAAGCAATAAGCAGTAATGTCGTAACCGCCTAAGGGCGGTTTTTTTGTTTTTTGTTAACCTTTCTATGCGCAAGTTCTATTGCATACGGTAACGCTGCTCAATCCATTACCTCTCAAAATTAAACGTTGCTGTCCTCAAAACATCTCCTTTGCTGTAACGCCCTAAATGGGCTACAAATGTCTGGCGAATCATAATTTTTCTTAACTTTTGCGAATTAATATCGGCAAGATTGAAAACCTTCTTTCTTAGGTGTAATGTTTCTATTTGTAACGTTTTGTTTAATCTTATTCGGCATAACTACCAAGGAGTTAGGGTGGAAAACTTCACTGCAAAATTAGCTTCGCACGCAAACCATGTAGCAACGATGGGCCAGTTCTGCACCACTGAAGAGACAACAAAGCAAGCTTTGATAATGCCTCTTTTAGATATTCTTGGGTTCACACCTTATGATCCTACAAAAGTTAAAGCGGAATATTACGCAGACTTCGTCGGTGTTAAGGCTAATGAGAGAGTAGATTATGCTCTCTTCTGCCAGGGTGTTCCGGTGATGTTTATTGAAGCGAAGGGATTCAACGAACAGATTGAAAATCATTGCCCTCAACTTTCAAGGTATTTCAATTCAACACCTGAAGTGACAGTCTCGGCTATAACTAATGGCAAAGAGTGGCGGTTTTTTACTGATCTAAAGCAGAAAAACATCATGGATCATAAACCCTTTCTTACTATTAAAATTGATTCATTATCTGACTCAGATATTCAGCAACTTTTTAGATTCCGTTATGACAAATTTAAACCAGAAGCATTGAGAACGCTTGCCGAAGAGAGTGTGTATCTTAGTGCTTTCACTAAAACTATCAGAGCGAGTCTAAGAGATGTCGATAGTGAATTTGTCAGGTATGTTGCCTCAAGATCAAATATTGAGCGGCAGTTAAATCAAAGATTTCTGGATTCGATAACGCCTTTAGTTAAGCTGGCTGTTGAGAAGTCTGTAAGTGACATGGTTGTGTCTGGTCTATCTACATCGAAGAAGGAGCTGGCTTCCGAGGAGGTTGAGGACGAGGTTCAAACCGAGCTAGCTAAGCAGCCTGAAAACATAATCGACCCAGACAATCCAAATATCATAACCACAGCTATCGAACTCGATATGTTTGAGAAAGTAAAAAGCATCGTGGGAAGTGAAGCTGACATCAGATATAAAGATACAGAGTCTTATTTCGGCATTCTTTTTGAGGGTAAGACAACAAGATGGATAATTCGGTTCTACGATAAAAAAAGCTCATATGTTAACTTTCCTATTGAGCTTAATGACCTGCAAAAAAATGAGATCAAAAGGGCTCGATTAGAGTTTGATGGAAAGCGACTAACTATTAATGAACCTAGCGATATATTACGCATATCTGGAGTAATTATGGATTGCTATGAATTTGTTAAAGATGGCGATAATTTTAAACGGGCCAAATTAGAAAGCGAAGCCAGTCAAGAATAACCTGCGTGATATATTGTATAAGATAGAATTATATTCACGTGCAATTTATTAAAAGGGCAACAATCCAGCCAATGCCTTAAGTATGAGGAGAATGTGTTACAACATTCTCCGCAGTTTTAATAGGTATATTCTGGCGGCAAAGCCGGGCAAGTCATTACGATTGCGGTTGTCCCACCGGACCTGCACCTTCGCTGGCACCCGGCACCGGTTGGTTACTTGGCGCATGTGGGCGCCCATCGTTGCCGACCGCATCACTCTTGTGCATACAACCCGCCAGCGATACCAAGGTTAACGTCACCAATGCTGCTTTTGCTAAAACGTTCATCTGCTGCTCCTTATAATTAAGCGATTGAGTAACCAATCCCAAAGAGATCAAAGGATTGACCATGAGCTAAGCAAAGTCAGTGACAGCAAATTTCGCAAGCGAAGCGCGGCAGTAGCCATAAAAAACGCCGGATTTCCGGCGTTTTTCGTCTCAATCCTAATATTTCTATCCCAGATTGCCACTCAGCCGCTCGCGGAAATCGCTGCTGCGGTTATCCAGCCCGATAAAGGTGACGTTCGCTCCATGGCGCTGATAGCGATATTCGATAGCATCAAGGGCCGCCACGCTGGAAGCGTCCCAAATCTGCGCATGCGTCAAATCGATGGTGACAGTTTTTGGATCGTGGCCGTAATTGAAGTGTTCAAACAAATCATTGCTGCTACCAAAGAACAGCGGGCCGCGCACGGTGTAATTGACCTGTTGGCCATCCTCGCTCAGCTGGCGTTCAGCGTGAATGACGTGAGCGATGCGGCGTGCGAACAGCATCATCGCCAGAATCACACCAACCAGCACGCCAATCGCCAGGTTGCCGGTCCACACGGTGACAGCAACCGTCAGCACCATCACAAAGGTTTCCGACCACGGCATGCGTTTCAGCGTAGCCGGCTGCAGGCTGTGCCAGTTCACGGTTTTCACCGCTACCACCATCATAATGCCCGCCAGTACTACCATCGGGATCTGTGCCATAATCTGGCTCAGTCCGGTCACTAATAACAGCAGCACGATACCCGCCGCGACCGTAGAAACACGCGTACGTGCTTTGCCCAGCTCGACGTTAACGATGGTTTGGCCAATCATCGCGCAACCGGCGATACCGCCATAGAAGCCCGCAAGAATATTGCCGACGCCCAGCGCCCAGGATTCGCGGCGTTTAGCGGAAGGCGTATCGGTGATGTCATCCACCAGTTTGGCGGTCAGCAACGATTCCATCAAACCCACAAAGGCGATGCTCAAAGCGGTGGGCCAGATGATTTGCAGCGTGTGCAGATTGATTGGCACCAGCAGCGTAGTGAAGCCCGGCAAACCGGCGGTCATTGGCCCTTCATCGCCCACGTTCGGTACGCGATAGCCAAGCAGCAACGCCACCGCCGTCACCACTACAATCGCCACCAGCGGTGAAGGGACGCTTTTCAGCACTTTCGGTAGCAGCAGCACGATGGCCAGCGTAACGGCGAACAGCACCCACACCAACGCGGATTGTCCCCAAACGTGCGGGACCTGCGCAAAGAAGATCAGGACGCCGAGGGCGTTAACGAAGCCGATCATCACCGAACGCGGGATATAGCGCATCATGCGCGACAACCCAGCGAGCCCAAAGATAATCTGGATAATGCCGCCCATAATCACCGCCGGCAGGATGTATTCAACGCCGTGCGCATGCACCATTGGGCCGATCACCAGCGCCACCGAACCGGCCGCTGCGGTGACCATCGCCGGACGACCGCCCAAAATCGACAGCGTCAGGCACAGCACCACCGAGGCCACAAGGCTGACTTTAGGATCGACACCGGCAATCACGGAGAAGGAGATAACTTCCGGGATCAGCGCCAGCGCGGTAATAATGCCGGCCAGACACTCGCGGGTTAGCAGGGCAGGCGAACGTAAAACGCGCCCCACAGTGATATCGCTCTCCACCGCAGTGGTGCGCTCAGTTGGTTGACTCATAAATTGTGCAGGCTCTTTTATTATTGTGCGCATACCGTCGCGGTACGGCAGTAACCAGTTAGGATTTTCCGAGAAGGGATGTTACCGGGCAATAAGGTGAGACGCTAGCGCGTTGGGGCAGGTGAGGGTGATTCCATCCCTGGAATCCGGCTTTAGACCGCGAGATCGTCAGGTGTTTTATTCACAACCAATTCAAGCAGATGGCGATAAATATCCAGCTGAATCACATCGCTTTCCATCTCAAGACGGTTAATCAGAGAAGCAATAATCGCTTTATTAGAAACCGGCATACCGGCTTGCAGGATTTCGGCGATGATCTGCCCGAAAACTTCCATTTCACTACTGTCGCTATTACCGGCCAGTTTGAAATAGTCAGCGATGGCAGCGCTACTGTTTGCGGCGTTTTGCATATGTGAAGCCCTTAAGATCGGCCTGATGGCAATGTGCCTTCAGCTCCATGATGAAAAAAATTTGCACGCGGACAGGCGCGCAACACCCAACTCATCAACCAACGCAAAAAGACACCTCTGAAGGTGGAAATCCACAACACCTTCAGAGGCGACGCAAAGTGCATCATTCGTTACGGAGCCGTCAGCTGGCTCACGGGACGTAAACTTATACAATCCGGCGCAACTTGTACAACCTGTATTTTAAGCAATTTGTGCTAGTCCTTATTTAACAGTTACTTATGATTTGTAATGTTTTCTAAAAGCTATACAAGAATAAGCCCAAACCGCCAAATTTTCAGTGAGTTGTACAACTGATAAAGAAAGCTGGAGATTTTTTGTGCTGCCAACTACGTTTGCAGGTGTAAGCAAAATTTTCATTGGCGAGCGGCTTACCTTATAATAACGCTCCCGTTTAGTTAGATACCTAACCATTAGGCCACTACGTTTTGAGCGACTATCCCCAACCCTTTTCTCGTTTGCTGCATCTCACCGCGCACGCGTGGCGTTTGGCTGTTGATCGTCGCCTCAAAGAGAGCGGATTGAGCATGAGCAGCTGGATGGCGATTGCCAGCGTTGCAACCGCCGCCGAGCCGCCAACGCAAAAAGCGCTGGCGCAGTTGCTTGGTCTGGAAGAGGCCAGCGTCGTGCCGCTGGTGGATCGTCTGGTGAAGCAGCAGCTATTGGCGCGCGTGCAGCCGCCGGAAGATCGCCGCAAACGCCTGCTGATTCTGACTGAACAGGGCAGCGTGGCTTTTGCCGAAGTGAAAACGCAGGCCGATGCGCTACGTGCACAGTTGCTGGCGGATATCGATCCTGCATCGCTGGCGATAACGGAACAGGTGCTGCAACAGCTGCTCGCGCGTCTGGGAAGCGTTTAACGGTGGCAAAACGTAATCCTTATGCTCCGCGCGAATGGCTGCCGCATGAGAAGCCGATGCTGCCGGGCTCGCCCTCAACGCCGCTGCATTCGCCTTCGAAGCGCATCGCATTTGGCATCATTGGCTTATTGATCTCGATTACCGGCGCGCTGAGTAACGCGCTGGTCTCTGCCAACCTCACCAATCTGCAAGGCACCTTCGGCGCTTACAGCAATGAGATCGCCTGGTTGCCCGCGGTATATGTGATGGGCAACATCTCCATCAACCTGCTGCTGGTGAAGTTCCGCCAGCAGTTTGGTCTGCGGCTGTTCACCGAAGCGTTTCTGGTGCTATATGTGATCGTGGCATTTTTCCACCTGCTGGCTAACGATCTCAGCTCGGCGATCATTGTCCGCACCGCGCACGGCATGGTCGGCGCGGCGCTCAGTTCGCTCGGCATCTATTACCAGATTCAGGCCTGGCCGGCGAAGCATCGGCTTAAAGCCCTGGTGATTGGCATCACCGCATCGCAGCTGGCGATTCCGCTGGCACGATTGTTCTCCACCGAACTGCTGCAGCTGCAAGAGTGGCGCGGTTTATACCTGTTTGAACTCGGTCTGGCGATGATCTCGCTGGGCTGCGTGCTGGTGGTGAAACTGCCGCCCGGCGACCGCATCAAAGCCTTTGAAAAGATGGATTTCCTCACCTTTATGCTGATGGCGCCGGGCATGGCGCTGCTGTGCGCGGTGCTGTCGCTGGGCCGCATCGAATGGTGGTTCAGCACGCCGTGGCTCGGTGTGGCATTAGCGCTGGCGCTGGTGTTGATCGTGGCGGCGATTGTCGTCGAGCACAACCGTAAGAATCCGTTGCTGAATACCCGCTGGCTCAGCAACGGCACGATTGTGCGGCTGGGCATTGTGATGATCATGATGCGTATTCTATTGGCCGAGCAAAACACTGGCGCGGTGGGTTTCCTGCAGCAGCTTGGCTTACTCAACGATCAGATGCGCGGTCTGGCGTTAGCGATCATTGCCGGGGTGATTTGCGGCATGATCGCCAGCGCATTAACCATCAAACCCACGCATCTGAGCTGGCCAATTGTCGTGTCGCTGGTGGTAATGATCGTCGCCTCGCTGATGGATGCGCAATCCAACCCGCTGACGCGTGCCCACAATCTCTACTTTAGCCAGTTTCTGCTCGGTTTCGGCAGCGCCTTCTTCCTCGGGCCTGCCATGCTGCTGGGGATTGGCGGCGTGGTGACGCAACCGAAAAACCTGGTCAGCTTCTCGGTGCTGTTCGGTATGAGCCAGAACTTAGGCGGCCTGATCAGCGCGGCCATTCTCGGCACGTTCCAGACGTGGCGCGAAAAATACCACTCCAGCCTGCTGGGCGATCAGCTGTCGCAGCTGGATCCCAACGTGACCGAACGCCTTAGCCAGTACAGCTCGCTGTTTAGCAGCCAGTTGCCGGATAGCGTGCTGCTCAGCGCGCAAAGCAGCAGCCAGCTGCAAACGGTGGCGACGCTGCAAGCCAACGTGCTGGCCTATAACGATACTTATCTTCTTACCGCCGCGCTGGCTTTCATCACCTTAATCTGGGTGCTGTATCGCCTGACGCGCTTACGCTATATCAACTGGCGTCAGACTAAAATGAATGCGGCACAACCAGTAACCCCGACGGAGAATTCATGAGCCAACAGGACGACATTCAGGCGGCGGAGCGCGAGCGCACCAACCGCCGACGCATTCTTTCTATCGCCGCTGGCAGCGGCATTGTCATCGTCGGCGTGCTGGTGATCCTCTATGCCTGGCAGCTGTGGCCGTTCACCAGCACCGTTCAGTCCACGGAAAACGCCTACGTGCGTGGCCAGGTAACCTTTATCAGCCCGCAGGTGAATGGCTATCTGACTGAAGTGAACGTGGTGGATTTGCAGCCAGTGACCAAAGGCCAACTGCTGATGACCATCGACGATCGTATCTATCGTCAGCGCGTGCATCAGGCGCAGGCGCAGCTGGATATGAAAATCGCCGCGCAGAACAACAACCAGCAGCAACGTAAAAGTGCCGAAGCCAATATTCTCAGCAATAAAGCGGCGCTGGAAAATGCCAAAGCGCAGGCGCTGAAAAGCAGCCTCGATCTCAAGCGCGTTGAGAATCTGGCGGCTGATGGCTCGCTGTCGGTACGTGAGCGCGACGCCGCGCGCGCGGCAAATGCCCAGGCGCAGGCACAGTTGCGTCAGGCGGATGCGCAGGTGGCCGTTTCACAACAGAATCTGCAAACCGTGGTGGTGAATCGCGCGTCACTGCAGGGCGATGTTGCCAGTGCGCAGGCGGCGCTGGAGTTGGCAAATATCGACCTGGCGAATACGCGCATCATCGCGCCAGACAGCGGCCAGCTCGGTCAGCTGTCGGTGCGCAAAGGCAGCTATGTGACCGCCGGCACGCGTTTGACATCGGTGGTGCCAGAAAACAAATGGATCATCGCGAATTTCAAGGAAACTCAATTGGCGCGCGTGCGTCCCGGTTTACCGGTGAATATCCGCGTCGATGCGCTGGACGGTAAGCACTACGATGGCCGCGTCGAGTTTATTTCGCCTGCCGCCGGTTCCGAATTCAGTGCTATCTCGCCGGATAACGCCACCGGCAACTTTGTGAAAATTGCCCAGCGCATTCCGGTGCGCATCAAAATTTTGAATGACGATCTGCAAGCACTGCGTCCGGGCATGTCAGTGGAAGTGAGCATTGATACCGCCGCAGAGCCGCACAAGGATGCGCCATGAGGCGCTTACTGTTAGCCGCGTGCATGGCATTAATGGTGGGCGGCTGTGCGACGGAAGTAGAAAAAGCGCCGTCATCGTTGCCGATTCCTGAGAGCTGGCGTCAGCAGGTGGGCCCGCATGCGCTGCCGGAGGCGCAATGGTGGCAGAACTTTGGCGATGCCAATCTTAATCGCCTTGTCACGCAGGCGCTGCAGCACAACAGCGATGTCCTCACCGCGCGTTCACGCGTGGATCAATACCGTGCCGAGTTGCGTGCCGCGCAGGGCGATAATTTTCCAACGCTGTCGGCGGGCGTGGCGGCTACGCATCAGCGTGCGCTGTCGGCGGCCACCGGTCAGCCGTATGAAAACGCGGTATTTCAGGGATTGCTGCAGGCCAACTACGAGGTGGATTTATGGGGCAGCCGCAGCAACAGCATTCGCGCCGCAGAAGCTTCGCTGGATGCGCAGCGTGCTGCCGCTTCTGCCGCTGAGCTCACCGTCGCCAGTTCGGTGGCATCGGGCTACCTCAGCCTGTGCGCGCTGGATGAACAGCTGCGCGTAACCCAGGCAACGCTGGCGACACGCAAAAACTCGCTCAACCTGGCGCAGCGCCAGTTTGAAACCGGCTACACCTCGCGCCTTGAATGGATGCAGGCCGCCTCGGAATATCAAACCGCCAAAGCGCAGATCCCGCAGTTGCAGCATCAGATCGAGCAGCAGGAGAACGCGCTTAGCGTGCTGGTGGGCATGAACCCGCGCCAAATCGCGCGCAGCAGCCAGTTCGACCACATCAAGCCGCAAACCTTGCCATCGCTGCTGCCTTCACAGCTGCTGAATCGCCGTCCCGATATTGTGCAGGCGCAGCGCCAGCTGCTGGCCGCCGACGCGTCACTGGCTTCAACCCAGGCCAAACTGTTGCCGTCGCTCAATCTCACCGCCAGCGGCACCTTGCAAAGCAGCGAACTGCATCAGCTGCTGGATAATCCGTTCCGTCTGTGGAGCATTGGCGGCAGCATTCTGGCTCCGCTGCTGAATCGCGAAGCGCTAACTGCTCAGGTGGATGTGGCGATGGCGACGCGTAATCAGGCGCTGTACGGTTATGAAAAAGTGGTGCGTAACGCCTTCTCCGACGTGGATAACGCGCTGGATGCCATTCGCCGTAGCGAGGAGCAGCTGGCGGAGTTGCAGAAACAGGAGAGTTATGTGGCGGAAGCGTATCGCATTGCCCACAACCGTTACCAAAATGGTTACGCCTCTTATCTGGATGAGCTGGACGCCCAGCGCACGCTGTTCAGCACTCAGCTGAATATCGTGTCAGTAAAAAATACGCTGCTGTTAGCGCAAATCGATCTATATCGTTCGCTCGGCGGCGGCTGGCAGGGTTAAACATCATGTCGCAAGGCCATTTTTCGGTAGAAATTCCGCCGTAAAACGGCCTGCGTCTGGTTTTAAATCGGCAGTAAACGATTCTAAAGTCATTCATGCTTCTTTTTACTTGTCTTTACAAATAATGTTATTATCCGCCCGCTTTACACAGTCTGAACGGAACAGTGTTGGTAAGTTTACCAGCGCGGTCGCTCACTTAAGCGGCATGCAAAGACAGGGGAAGAAAAGGAAATGATGAATAAAAAAATCGGTTTTGCGTTGTTAGTTACTGCGGTCCTGTTAACCGGCTGTGCGCCGCGTACCGCGCCGATCCAGAATGTTAGCCAGACCGTGGGTCAGAGCTACTCGGATGAGCAAATGAAGCAAGCTATCGTCCAGGCGGGCGCCGCTAACCATTGGGTGATGACGCCAGCGGGTCCGGGCGTGATGAATGGTCACCTGGCCGAGCGCGGACATACCGCGGATATTCGCGTGAACTACACCGCGAACAGTTATCAAATTCAGTATGTCAGCAGCCAGAATCTGAAAGCAGGCAGCGGTCAGATTCACCGCAACTATAACCGCTGGATTCAGAACCTGAGCCAGGGCATCCAGACGCGACTGGCGGTCGAAGCCGCTAAATAAGCGCGAAGCGTGATTGCTGACATAATGTTGTAAAGTTAGCCGTAACGCTGCCGAAATAGAAACAGGCGGGCCACGTGCCCGCCTTGTTAATCGGCGACATCCGCATGGGATGACGGGTATAGAGAGCAAGGAAGGGATGCCGCGCAGCGAAAACCGGACCATCCCTGAGGCTGAAGAAAGAATACAGGTATGAAACTCGCTTACTCCCTTGTTGACTGGCACGCCATCGCGCCGGGCAACAGCACCGCAGAAGAGTGGCAACGTTGGGCGCAACAGGCACCGGCGTTAGATGCCACGCAACCTATCGCGAAACCCCAATTTTTGCCGATGATGACCGCGCGTCGTCTCAGCGCCGGCAGCCGTGCTGCGGTTGAGTGCGGGCTGGCGTTATTGGCGCGGCACAGCGTGGACGCCATCGTCTTCACCAGTCGCCACGGCGAACTGGAGCGTAATCTGCGCATTCTCACCGCGCTGGCGGAACAGCAAGCGCTGTCGCCCACCGATTTCGCCATGTCGGTTCACAACTCAGCGGTGGGCAGTTTGACCATCGCCGCGCGTCAGCCGTTGGTTTCATCCTCGGTTTCGGCCGGTATTGATAGCTTCCAGCAAGGATTGATAGAAGTGGCGGCGCTGCATCAGGCGGGTTATGCGCAGGTGCTGCTGGTGGATTTTGACGGCGTGGTGCCGGATTACTACCGTCCGTGGCTACCGGAAATCGATCGCTTTAATGCGCCGTACGCGGTAGCGCTGCTGCTACGGGCGGGCGAGGCATGGCGTTGCGAAGCGCAGGCCGGCAAACCCGCTGAGCTGCACAACCCTCTGCCGCAAAGTCTGCAATTTCTGGCGGCGATGCTGCACAACACGCCACGTTTTAGCGTGGCCGGCGAGCGCCATCAGTGGCACTGGGAGCGTCTGCATGGTGGATAATTCGCTGACCGAGGCGCGTCCCGGTTTCAACTATTACTGGCGGCTGATGATGACCGCCGTCAGCTTTACGCTGTTCAGTGTGGGCGGCCTGCTACTGTCGCTGATTTGGTTCAATCTGCTGTTACTCGTGCAGCGTGATGGCCTGCGCCGTCGCCATATCGCCCGCAGCAGCATCGCCTGGAGCTTCCGCTGCTTCCTGCGTTTCTGCCGCGTTGTCGGGGTTTACGATTACCAAATCATCGGCGCAGAACAGCTGCGTCAGGATCGCGGCTGCCTGATCGTCGCCAACCATCCGTCACTGATCGATTACGTGATGATTGCGTCGGTGCTGCCGGAGATGGATTGCCTGGTGAAAGCCGAGCTGCAGCACAACATTTTCTTCCGTGGCGTGATTCGCGCCGCCGATTACCTGATTAACAGCGAAGCCGATACGCTGCTGCCAGACAGCCAGCAGCGACTGGCGCGCGGCGATACCATTTTGATTTTCCCGGAAGGCACGCGCACACGTTATGGCGAGCCGCTGAAGCTGCAGCGCGGTGCCGCCAACATTGCGGTGCGCGCGGGCTGCGATCTACGTTTGGTGCACATCAGCTGCACCGAGCGCATGCTCGATAAACAAAGCCGCTGGTATCAGATTCCGCTGGTTAAACCGATTTTTACTGTACGCGTACAATCGCGTATTGCCAGCCACGCCTTTAGTGAAGCCGAAGAGGATACGCAGCCGCTGGCCGCACGTCGTCTGACGCGTCATCTGCAACAGGCGCTGGTGCCTGAAGAGACCAACTAAGTTATGCAAGTACTGATTAACGACATCAAACAGATGATTATCGACACGCTGAATCTGGAAGATATCAGCCCTGACGACATCGAAACCGACGCACCGCTGTTTGGCGAGGGGCTGGGCCTCGATTCAATCGATGCGCTGGAGCTGGGACTAGCGGTGAAAAATCGCTTCGGCGTACAGCTCTCCGCCGAGAGTGAAACGCTGCGCGCGCACTTTTTTTCCGTGGCTACACTGGCCGCGTTTGTTGAACAACAGCAAGCCTGAGAGCAGTCAACATGATGAACAAAAACGAAATTTACCAGGAAGTGGCTTCGCTGCTCACCTCGCTGTTTGAAATTGAGCCGGATGATATTCGTCCGGACGCCCGCCTGTATGAAGACCTCGAGCTGGATAGCATCGATGCGGTCGATATGGTGGTGCATCTGCAAAAGCGTACTGGCCGTAAGATCAAACCGGAAACCTTCCGCGCGGTGCGTACCGTGCAGGATGTGGTGGATGCCGTCGATCAACTGATGCGCGACGAAGCCTGATCGCATGCTGCTGCGGCTGCTAAACGGAGCGGCGCTGCTGGCGTGGCCGTTTCTGGTGTGGTTAACCCTCACCCAGCCACAGTGGCGCGGCGTAACGGGCCTGCTGGCGCTGCTGTTTGTGCTGCGCGTCTGGACGCTGCGCCGTGCCGCCGGGCCGATGGCGCGCGTGATGCTGATGCTGGCGCTGGTGGGCAGCGCGTTATGCCTCGCCAGCCTGCTGCTGCGATCGCAACATCTGCTGCTGTGGTATCCGCTGGTGGTTAATGCATCGATGCTGCTGCTGTTTGGCGCGTCGCTGTGGAGCCCCATGCCGCTGGTGGAACGGCTGGCACGGCTGCGCGAACCGGATCTGCCACCGCGCGCGGTGCGTTATACCCGCCGCGTGACGCAAGTGTGGTGCGGCTTTTTCATCTTCAACGGCAGCGTGGCGTTGCTCACCTGCCTGCTCAATGATGTCACGCTTTGGACACTCTGGAATGGGTGCATCAGCTATCTGCTGATGGGCACGCTGATGGGCGGTGAATGGCTGCTGCGTCAGCGCATAAGGAAACAGGCATGAACTTACATAGCCTCCGCGACTGGCTCAGCGCGCCGGATCGCATGGTGGCCTGGCACGGCCAACAGCAACATACGCTGCACACCTTGCGTCAGCAGGTGCGGGCGCTGGCCGATCGGCTGCAAAACCAGCCCGGCCAATATTGGGCGCTGTGCTTTGATAACAGCTATGCGTTTACCGCCGCGCTGCTGGCGCTGTGGCACGCCGGTAAAACGCCGGTGATCCCCGGACACTGTCGCGCGGCCCAGCTGGAAGAGATGGCCGACAGCCTGGATGGCGTGATCAGCGATATGCCGCTGGCAGTCGCGCTGCCGCAGCTGCGCTGGGACGGCGCGCTGGCGAGCGGTGCGTTACCGCCAATCGCCGCCGACGCCACGCTGGTGTTGTTCACCTCTGGTTCGACCGGCACGCCGCGTCGCGTAGTGAAATCGCTGCGCGCGCTGGATCTTGAAGCCCGCTGGCTCTCCAGCTTGTGGGGCGCACGCTTACGTGATTGCCATGTGATTGCCTCCGTCAGCCATCAACATCTGTATGGCCTGAGTTTTCGCATCGTGCTGCCGATGGCGTTGGGTTTACCCTTTGCCGCGCAGCAAATTTTCTACAGTGAACAGCTGGCCGATCATTCACCCGATCGTCGCTACGCGTTTATCAGCAGCCCCGCGTTTCTGCGGCGTCTCGATCCTGCATTGGCCGGGCCGCGCTGCGAACTGATCGTGTCCGCCGGTGGTGCGTTGCCGTGGACGGCGGCGCAGCATGCGCAACAGGCGCTGAGCTGCACGGTTGATGAAATTTATGGCAGCACCGAAACCGGCGTGATTGGCTGGCGCTCTGCACGTGAGGAGAACGCGCTGTGGCACTGTTTTCCGCAGATTACCCTGCGTGAGCAGGACGCCGGACGCTGGCGGGTATTTTCCGCCTTGCTGGAAACCGACGCCGGTTGCGCGCTCGACGATCGTATCGTGCAGCAGCCGTCCGGCCAGTTTCAGCTGGCGGGACGTCAGGATCGCGTGGTGAAGATCGAAGATAAACGCGTATCGCTGAGTGAAATTGAACGCCGCCTGCTGGCGTTGCCCGGCGTGGAAGATGCCGCCGCGCTGGCGATTCAGCGTCACGGTCGTAACGCGATTGGCGTGGTGCTGGCGCTGCCTGAGATGCTGGATGCGGCGACGCTGCATCAGCTAAAAATTGAGTGGAAACGCGCCCTGCAACCCTGGCTGGAGCCGGTGGCGATTCCGCGCTATTGGCGCGTGGTGACGTCGATTCCTGTCACCGCACAAAGTAAACGCGCCTGGCCACAAATTGAGGAGTTATTTGATGCTGCCGGTTGAACTGCATGCCGAACAGCAGGGCGATGCACTGACATTGCGCCTGCACGTTGTTGCCGATCTCTTTTGGTTTCGCGGCCATTTCCCGACGCTGCCAATCCTGCCCGGCGTGGCGCAGCTCGACTGGGCGCTGCATTACGGCCTGACGCGTTTAGCCATCGGTAAATCTTTCGCCGCGATTGACAATATCAAGTTCCAGCAGCCGGTGCCGCCGGATGCCGAGCTGGCGTTACAGCTGCAGTGGCAGGCAGAAAAATCGCTGCTCAGTTTCAGCTACAGCCTGATCAACGGCGACGTGGCGACGGTGGCCAGCAGCGGGAAGATCCGCCTGTGTTGAGTTCTCACTTCACGCCTTGTGTGCTGATTCCCTGCTATAACCACGGCGCGATGCTGGCGTCGGTGCTGGCGCGGCTGGCACCGTTCAACTTGCCGGTGATTCTGGTGGATGACGGCAGCGATGCCACCACCAAACAGCTGATTGCGGCGCTGGAGGCACCGCAGTTGCGGGTGCTGACGCTACCCCACAATCAGGGCAAAGGCGCGGCGGTGATTGCCGGGATGCGCGCGGCGGCGGCGGCGGGTTACAGCCACGCGCTGCAACTCGATGCCGATGGTCAGCATCAGGTGGAAGACACGCCGCGTATGCTGGCCGAAGCGCAGCGTTATCCGCACTGTCTGATCTCCGGTCAGCCGCTTTACGACGCCTCGATTCCCAAATCGCGCCTCTATGGCCGCTACATCACCCATTTCTGGGTGTGGGTGGAAACGCTGTCGTTCTCGCTGAAAGACAGCATGTGCGGCTTCCGCGTCTATCCGCTCGCGCCATCGCTGGCGTTGTGCGATCGCCATCCAATTGGTCAGCGCATGGATTTCGACACCGAAATCATGGTGCGCCTCTATTGGCAGGGCACGCCGAGCCGTTTTATCACCACGCGCGTGACCTATCCGGCCAGCGGCGTATCGCACTTTGATGCGCTGCGGGACAACCTGCGCATCTCATGGATGCACACGCGGCTGTTCTTCGGCATGTTGCCACGCATCCCGAAGTTACTGCGTCAGCGTAGTGATGCGCAACACTGGTCTGCAACGCCGGAACGACGCGGGCAGAGCGGTTTGCGCTTTATGCTGTGGCTCTATCGCCGCGCCGGACGCTTGCCTTTTATCTTGCTGCTGTGGCCGGTGGTGGCGGTTTACTGGCTAACCGGACGCACCGCGCGCGCCGCCTCGCAGCAGTGGCTGACGCGAGTGCGGGCGATGGCGCAGCGGCAGAACATCGCGCTGCCTGCGCCGCTCAGCAGCTATCGTCACTTTCTGCGTTTCGGCTACAGCATGCTGGATAAAGTCGCTAGCTGGCGCGGCGATCTGCAATGGGGGCGCGACATTGATTTCGCGCCAGGTGCGGAAGCCACCATTCGCGCCGCCGAGGGCAAAGGCCATCTGATTCTGGCCTCGCATCTCGGTGATATCGAAGCCTGCCGCGCGATGGCCAAACAGGTCAGCGGATTGGTGATTAATGCGCTGGTGTTTACAGACAATGCGCAACGCTTCCGCGAGGTGCTGGAGAGCATTGCACCGCAGGCGGGCGTCAATCTGCTGCCGGTCACCGATATCGGTCCGGACACCGCCATTCTGCTGCAGCAAAAACTTGATGCCGGTGAATGGGTGGCGATTGTTGGCGATCGTACCGCCGTGCATCGCCAGCGCGGCGGCGAGCGTCGCGTGGTGTGGAGTGAATTTATGGGCCATCCTGCACCGTTTCCCCAGGGACCGTTTGTGCTGGCGGCGGCGTTGCGCTGTCCAGTGCTGCTGATGTTCGCCCTGCGCGAACAGGGGCGATTGCGGGTGCACTGCGAAGCCTTTGCCGATCCGCTCTCGCTGCCGCGCGCCCAGCGCCAGCAGGCGTTACAGGCCACCGTCGATCGCTACGCCGAACGGTTACAACAGCACGCGCTGATGGCGCCGCTGGATTGGTTTAACTTTTACGATTTCTGGACGTTGCCCGAGGAGAAAAGTCGCGATGAGTGAAAGCAACTACCGCGCTGAGGTGGACATTACCGTGTCGTTTCACGACTGCGATCCGATGGGCGTGGTGTGGCACGGCAACTATTTCCGCTTTTTTGAAGTGGCGCGCGAAGCCTTGCTGCGCAGCGTCAATTACAGCTACGGCGAAATGGCCGCCAGCGGCTACGTCTGGCCGGTGGTCGATACCCATGTGAAATACCGCCAGCCGCTGCGCTGCGAAGAGGTGGTCCGCGTCGTCGCCAGTATCAGCGAATACGAAAACCGTTTACGCATTGATTATGTGATCCGCAACGCGGCGGGGCAGGTGACCACCACAGCACACACGCTGCAGGTGGCGGTCAATGCAGCGACGCAGGAGATGTGTTTTGTCTCGCCCGATATTCTGTTTGAACGCCTGGGAGTGAAACCGTGATCAGAACCCTTTGTCTGCTGCTGCTGGTGATCTGCGCCAACGCCAGCGCGGTCACGCTCGAGCAGTTGCAACAGCGCTTTGCCAGCCAACCGGTGATCCGCGCCAATTTTGTTCAGGTGCGCACCATTGCCGGCATGGCGCAGCCGCTGGTGTCACGCGGTCAGTTGCTGATCGCCCAGCAGCAGGGTTTGTGGTGGCAGCAAGCCACGCCGTTCCCGCTGATGCTGATCCTTGATGATAAGCGCATGGTGCAGAGCATGAGCGGCCAGCCGCCGCAGGTGATCACCGCCGACAGCAATCCGCAGATGTTCCAGTTCAACCATTTGTTGCGCGCGCTGTTCCAGGCAGATGAAAAGGTGCTGCGTGAGAATTTTGCGCTCGATTTCCACGATCTGGGCAACAATCGCTGGCAACTTGGTTTGACGCCGAAAGCCGCGCCGCTGAATAAGATCTTTAACCGTATCGATCTGCAAGGCGAGGCGTTTCTTAATCGCATCACGCTGGATGACAAGCAGGGCGATAAAACCGAGATCACCCTTAGCGCTACCCGTACCGAACCGAAACAGTTAACCGATGAAGAGCGAGCCCGTTTTGCCCCAGCGCAGTGAAAAAGCCGTTGCGCTGCTGTGGCTGGCGGTGTGCCTGACGTTAGCGGTGACGCTGGCGGTTTTGCTGCCGCGCAGCCAGCTGAATAGCAGCGTGCTGGCGTTATTGCCGCAGCAAAACCTCGGCCAGGCGCCAGCGGAGATCCAGCACGGCTTTATGCAGCGCCTCGATCGTCAGCTGGTGTGGCTGGTAAGTGCCAACGATCACCACGGCGATGCGGTTGCGGCCTGGTGGCAAGCGCAGCTGCAAGCCTTGCCGATGCTGAAACAGGTGAGCGGAGCGCTGGATGACGATCAGATGCAGCGCTGGGGCGCCTACGCGTTTCAACATCGCAACGGCTTGATCGATGCGGCCACGCGCGCGCGCCTGCAGAACGGTGGTAACGCGCAGGCCGACTGGATTCTGGCGCAGCTGTTCTCGGCTTTCGCGGGCGTCGGTAGCAAAGAGATCGGCCACGATCCGCTGCTGCTGGTGCGCGGCGCACAGCTGGCGATGCAGCAGAACGCCAATAAAATGCTGCTGCATAACGGCTGGCTGACGGTCAAGGATGCGCAGCA
The DNA here is from genome assembly GCF_054823405.1 of Kluyvera sp. 1366. Taxonomy (NCBI): domain Bacteria; kingdom Pseudomonadati; phylum Pseudomonadota; class Gammaproteobacteria; order Enterobacterales; family Enterobacteriaceae; genus Kluyvera; species Kluyvera sp. 1366. Next base: position 305,459 of record NZ_JBTRDW010000006.1, on the reverse strand, counting down.
GCGCCGCTGGTATTTCCTGCACGGCGAGCTGGCGAGCAATGCTTTCAGTATCAAAGAGAGCCATCAACTGGTGACCGCGCTCAATCAGCTGGAGCAACAGCTGAAAACCCGCTGGCCGGATGCGCAACTGCTGACGCGTGGCACGGTGCTGTTTAGCGACGATGCCAGCCAGCGCGCGCAGCATGATGTCGAAACCCTCGGCAGCGCAACGTTAGCGGGATTGCTGCTGCTGGTGTGGCTGGTGTTCCGTTCATTACGGCCGCTGGCGCTCTGTGCATTGTCGGTGGCGATGGGCGCGATGGCGGGCACGGTGCTGACGTTGCTCTGTTTTGGTGAGCTGCATCTCACCACCTTAGTGATGAGCCTCAGCATTGTCGGTATCTCTGCCGACTATACGCTCTACTATCTGACGGAACGCATGGTGCATGGCGAGCAAGCCACGCCGTGGCAAAGTTTGCATAAGGTGCGCGGCACGCTGCTGCTGGCGCTCGGCACCACGGCGATTGCCTGGCTGCTGATGCTGCTGGCACCGTTCCCCGGCTTGCGCCAGCTGGCGGTATTTGCCGCCAGCGGATTAAGCGCATCCTGCCTGACGGTGATCTGTTTTTATCCGTGGCTGGTACGCGGTTTACCGGTGCGACCGATTCCGGCCATGGTGTGGCTGGCGCGCTGGCTGGCCGCGTGGCGACGCAATAACGGGCTGAAGCGCGGCTTACCGGCGCTGGTGGCGATCTATGCGCTGAGCGGCATGCTACAACTCAAGGTCGATGATGATATTGCCCATCTGCAAAGTGCGCCGGCGCAGCTGTTAGCGCAGGATCGTCAGCTGGCGCAACTCACCGGTCAGCAGGCCGATCAAACCTGGTTTGTGGTGTGGGGCGATGATGAACAGCAAGCACTGCAACGGCTGAGCGCGCTAACACCGAAGCTGCAACAGGCGCAGCAGCAAGGCTGGTTCAAAAGTTATCGCGTGCTGCCGCTGAGTTCGCTGGCGCAGCAGCAGCAGGATGTAGCGCTGTTACAGCAGGCTGCACCAACCATTCTGGATCGATTGAAGCAGGCGGGCATTACTGTAGCGAATGCCAATCTCAGCGCCATGTCGGTGACCGCCGCCGACTGGCTGGCGAGCCCGCTGAGTGAAGGCTGGCGGCTGCTGTGGCTGTCGCTGCCGGACGGACGCAGCAGCGTGCTGGTGCCGATCGGCGGCGTTAAAAACAGCGCCGCGTTGCAGCAGCTGGCATCCCAGCAGGTGGGCGTCAGTTGGGTTGATCGCAAGGCCAGCTATGATGAACTGTTCCGCTTCTGGCGCACGCTGCTGAGCGGATTGCTGGCGTTGGCATTATTGCTGATTACCGGCAGCTACATGCTACGGTTGGGCGTGAAAGCCGGGATGCGCAGCGCGCTGCCGTCGTGGCTGTCGCTGGCGGCGGCGCTGGCGACGCTGGGCTGGATCGGCGCGAGCCTCAATCTGTTTGCCTTGCTGGCGCTGATTCTGGTGCTGGGCATCGGCATCAACTACACGCTGTTCTTCAGCAATCCGCGCGGCACGCCGTTAACCTCCATGCTGGCGGTGACGCTGGCGATGATGACCACACTGTTAACGCTCGGCATGCTGGTGTTCAGCAGCACCGCCGCCATCAGCGGTTTTGGTACCGTGCTGTGCAGCGGGATTTTTTGTGCATTCTTGCTGGCGCCGTTGGCGCTGGCTCCGGGGAAAAGGAAGCAACGATGAAAATGGGCATTTTGCTGCTGTTAAGCCTGCTGGTAAGCGGCTGCGCGCAGCATCAGAGCGACCTCAATCGGCCAACCGCGTGGCTGAAACCGGGCGTGCGCGTCACGCTGCCGGCGCCGGGCATCTCGCCCGCGTTTCAGCAGCAGCAGTTGCTGACCGGCCACGCCAAAGGCAAAACCCAGTCGCTGCTGGTGCTGCTGAGCGCGGATTCACAGCAGCTGAGCCTCGCCGGTTTGTCATCGCTTGGCATTCGCCTGTTCCGCGTCACCTATGATAAAAACGGCATTCACACGCAGCAGATGATGGCGCTGCCGGAAATGCCGCCCGCCAGTCAGGTGTTGGCGGATGTGATGCTGAGCCACTGGCCGATCAGCGCGTGGCAGCCGCAGTTGCCGCGTGGCTGGACGCTGACCGACATCGACGATCGGCGCGAGCTGCGCGATCCCGCCGGCAAGGTGGTGACGCTGATTCGCTATCTGCAACGCGGCGAGTTGCGTGAGCCGATCAGCATCGATCAACGTGCGTTTGGTTATCAGATTCAAATCCAACATCTGGATGCCTCATCATGATTTACATCTCCGCCTTTGGCATGGTGAATGCGCTGGGCAACAACCTGGCGCACATCGCCACACAGTTGCAAGCGGGCCACGCGCCCGGTATGCAACCGCGTGACGGCTGGCTGCAAGACGGCAAACGCTGCTGGCTGGGCGAAGTGCAGGGCGCGTTGCCGCTGATTCCTGCCGCGCTGGCGGCGCATAACACCCGCAACAATCAGCTGCTGCTGGCCGCGCTGGCGCAGATACGCCCGGCAGTGGATGCGGCGATCGCGCAATATGGGCGCGATCGCGTGGCGATTGTGCTTGGCACCAGCACCTCCGGCGTGGATGAAGGCGATCGTCAGGTGGATGACGCCTTGTCGGGCTACGATTACCGCATGCAGGAGCTTGGCGATCCATCACGCTTCCTGGCGCATTTTTTAGCGCTGGACGGTCCGGCTTACACCATTTCGACTGCCTGCTCATCCAGTGCGCGCGCCATAATTAGCGGCCAACGTTTGATTGATGCTGGTTTAGCGGACGTGGCGCTGGTGGGCGGCGCGGATTCGCTAAGTCGTATGCCGATTAACGGCTTCGCCAGCCTGGATTCACTCTCTGAACGTCACTGCGCGCCGTTTAGCGCCGATCGCGACGGCATTTCGATTGGTGAAGCTGCCGCGCTGCTGCTGCTGACGCGCGAAAAGCAGCCGCTGGCGCTGCTCGGCTGCGGTGAATCGTCGGACGCGTGGCACATGTCGGCACCGCATCCTGAAGGCGTCGGCGCTGAGCGCGCTATGCTGATGGCGCTGCAACAGGCGGGTTTACAGCCGCAGGATGTTGGTTACATCAACCTGCACGGTACCGCCACGCCGCTGAACGATCAGGTGGAATCTGCGGTGATTCATCGCCTGTTTGGTGAACGCGTGCCGTGCAGTTCAACCAAACACCTGACCGGCCACACGCTGGGCGCGGCGGGCGCCACCGAAGCGGCTTTAGCCGCACTGATTCTGCAGCGGCAGCTGCCGCCGCCGCCGCAGGATTTCTCGCTGGCGGCACACGATACTTCGCTGCCGGCGTGCGGTTTGATCACCACGCCGCAGCCTTTGGCGCGCCCGGTGATTGCCTCAAATTCGTTTGCTTTTGGCGGGAACAATACCTGCCTGATTGTAGGAAAGCCTTATGAGTGATTTTCTGCCGGTAGATGCTTATCTGCCGCATCGTGCACCGATGCTGCTGCTGGATCGCGTCATCCAGGTTAGCGACGACAGCGTGATCTGCGAAGTCAGTATCAACGCGACAGGCGTGCTGGCCCCTTTTCTCACCGCACAGGGCGATTTACCGGCGTGGTACGGCGTGGAGATCATGGCGCAGACCGTTGGCGTCTGGTCGGGCTTTCATGTGCGTCAGCGCGGCGGCGATGAGATTCGTCTCGGCATGCTGCTTGGCGGACGCGGTTATCGTGCCAGCCGCGCCGCTTTCGCCGCCAATAGCACGCTGCGCGTTGAGATGCGCCTGCTGATGCGTGACGACCGATTGGGCAGCTTCGAAGGGGAGATCCGCTGCGGCGAGGCGATCATCGCCAGCGGGCGGCTGAATACCTATCAGCCCAATGAACACGAGTTAATTCAATTGCAACAAGGAGTTCAGCCATGACACGCAGCGTTTTAGTGACCGGCGCAAGTAAAGGTATTGGCCGCGCCATCGCATTGCGTCTGGCGCAGGATGGCTTTGAAATGGTGGTGCATTATCATCGCGACAGCGCCGGTGCCGCGCAGACGCTGGCTGAGATTGAGGCGGCAGGCGGATGTGGGCGCACCTTGCAGTTTGACGTGGCGCAGCGCGATGCCACACGCAGCGCACTGGAACAGGATATCGCCACGCATGGTGCCTACTACGGCGTGGTGAGCAATGCGGGCATCACGCGCGATGCGGCGTTCCCGGCGCTGACCGATGACGAGTGGGACAGCGTGATCCACACCAATCTCGACAGCTTCTACAACGTGATTCATCCGTGCGTGATGCCGATGATTGGCCTGCGCAAGGGCGGACGCATTATTACGCTCTCCTCGGTCTCGGGGATCATGGGCAATCGCGGCCAGGTCAACTACAGCGCGGCCAAAGCCGGCATTATCGGTGCCACCAAAGCGCTGGCGATTGAGCTGGCGAAACGCAAAATTACCGTTAACTGCATCGCACCCGGCTTGATTGATACCGGTATGACCGATCTTGAGCCGCTGGTGATTGACGAGGCGATGAAGCTGATCCCAATGAAGCGCATGGGCGCGGCGGATGAAGTCGCCGGACTGGCCAGCTACTTAATGTCGGACATCGCGGGCTACGTCACGCGTCAGGTGATTTCAATCAATGGAGGTATGCTGTGATTCAGCGCGTAGTGGTAACCGGCATGGGCGGCGTGACCGCTTTTGGTGAGCGCTGGAGCGCGGTGGCTGAGCGGATCAAACAGGGCAAAAATGCGGTGCGCCATATGCCGGAATGGCAAGTGTACGACGGCTTGCACACGCTGCTCGGCGCGCCGGTGGACGACTTTACGCCGCCAGCGCATTACACGCGCAAACGCATTCGTTCGATGGGGCGCGTCTCACTGATGGCAACGCGCGCCACCGAACTCGCGCTGGAGCAGGCCGGTTTGATCGATCATCCGGTGCTGACCAGCGGTGAAACCGGCATTGCTTACGGCTCCTCAACCGGCAGCACCGGACCGGTGAGTGAATTTGCCACTATGCTGACGGAAAAGCACACCAACAACATTACCGGCACCACTTACGTGCAGATGATGCCGCACACCACCGCCGTTAACGCGGGCCTGTTCTTTGGCCTGCGCGGCCGGGTGATCCCGACGTCCAGCGCCTGTACGTCGGGCAGCCAGGCGATCGGCTATGCCTGGGAAGCGATTCGTCACGGTTATCAAACCGTGATGGTGGCGGGTGGGGCGGAAGAGCTGTGTCCATCCGAAGCGGCGGTATTTGACACGCTGTTCGCCACCAGCCAGCGTAACGACGCGCCGCACACGTCGCCCGCGCCGTTCGACCAGCAGCGCGACGGATTAGTGATTGGCGAAGGTGCAGGCACCTTGATCCTCGAATCGCTGGAACATGCGCAGGCGCGCGGAGCCACCATTTATGCCGAGCTGGTGGGTTTCCACACTAACTGCGATGCCGCGCATATCACCCAGCCGCAGCGTGAAACCATGCAGATTTGTATCGAGCGCGCGCTGAAAACCGCCGGTGTCACGGCGGAGCAGATTGGCTATATCAATGCCCACGGCACCGCCACCGATCGCGGCGATATCGCCGAGAGTCAGGCCACCGCAGCGATTTATGGCAACAGCACGCCAATCTCTTCGCTAAAAAGCTACTTTGGCCATACGCTGGGCGCGTGCGGGGCGCTGGAAGCCTGGATGAGCATTGAGATGATGCGTGAAGGCTGGTTTGCGCCGACGTTGAATTTGTCACAACCGGCCGCTGAATGCGGTGAACTTGATTACATCATCGGTGAAGCGCGCCAGATTGAGACAGATTACATCCAATCCAATAACTTCGCCTTTGGCGGGATTAACACTTCGCTGGTGTTTAAACGCTGGCGCGAAGGCTGATAGCAGGTCGCCATGAATGGCGCTTGTTAGTTAAGTCCGCGACGAACGCATGCCGGATGCTTCGGTACATGTTGTTGAAAAGGGCACAGTTGCTAGAGGCGCTGGCGCGTCTGCTGCGGCAAAAGGGCTATTCGCAGCGCTGAGGCTTTTACGTTGGGCCAGGAGCCTCACGTATGGATGCGTGAGGCAGTTCGGGGTCGGCCAGGGAAGGCCGATCCGCGAACGGTCCGTTGGCACGACATGGAAGCCGAAGGCACCGCGCTAGCGGCGCGAGGACGGCCCGTGACGCAGCAGATGTGTCAGAGCCCGCTACCTAGTCAAAGCAAAACCCTTTCTTCAGTGATAAGCATTGGTCGCCATGAATGAATGGCGACCCTACAAGCCCGGGCAGGGTACCTATTGCACCACTCCTCCATGATATGAAGGTAAAAAGTGGGATTTTTCTTGCTTTCGGGCAACGACTGCGCATAATCGCAAACCGCAATAATAATGATTATCACTTCGTTTGCATTAGGGGATCCCATGCGCGCTATGCCTTTCAATCCCGGACTGAAACCGACGCTGTTGGCCGTAATGGTCAGCGCCGGTTGTTTGCCAGTGATGGCTGCTACCACCAACACCACAACCTCCACTGACGCGAAAAACGAACAGCAGACGCTGACCGTGACCGCGACACCGCAAACCGATTTCAAACCAGGCGGCAACGATCTGGTACCGGCTTTCCTCGATGGCCAGGTTGCACACGGCGGCCGTCTCGGCATGCTGGGTGAGCAGAACGCCATGGACGTGCCGTTTAATGTCATCGGTTTTACCTCGAAAATGATTCAGGATCAGCAGGCGCAAACCATCGGTGACGTGGTGCGCAACGATGCTGGCGTGCAGAATCTGAAAGGCTACGGCAACTTTGCCGAGAGCTATCGCATTCGTGGCTTCAAGCTGGACGGCGATGCCATGACCTACGGCGGCCTGGCGGGTATCGTGCCGCGTCAGGTGATGGATGCCTCGCTGATTGATCGCGTGGAGATCTTTAAAGGGGCTAACGCCTTGCTGAACGGTTCGGCGGAGAGCGGCGTCGGCGGCATGATTAACCTCGAGCCGAAGCACGCTGATGATACGCCGCTGACGCGCATCGGGGTGGATTACACGTCCGGTTCCCAGGTGGGCGGCACCGCCGATATTGGTCGTCGTTTTGGCGACAACAACCAGTTTGGCGTGCGGCTGAATGCGGTTAACCGCGAAGGCGGCACCGAGGTAGATGGCGAGAAAAAACGCACCACCGCTGCGTCACTCGGCCTGGATTATCGTGGCGATCGTCTGCGTACGTCGCTCGACGTTGGCTACCAGAAAAAGACCTTCCACGATGCGCGTAACGGCGTCAACATCAGCGGCATCGATTTCATTCCTGATGTGCCGTCCAACGCGAAAAACTACAGCCAGAAGTGGGTGTTCAGCGATATCGAGTCGGAGTTTGGTCTGGCGAAAGCCGAATACGATCTGACCGATCATTGGACCGCCTATGCGGGCCTCGGCGCGCAGCACACACATGAAGTGGGCAATTACGGCATTCCGAAGATCCTCGACAGCGCCGGCAACGCCACCATTGGTCGCTTCCGCACCAATCGCGTGCAGGACAACATGAGCGGCATGGTTGGCCTGCGTGGTGATTTCACTACCGGTCCGGTGACGCATAAAGTGAATTTCGGTTATTCGGCGATGACCACGAATGCGAAAAACAGCTATCGCATGTCGTCGGGCAACGATGCCAACGTAAATATTTATCACCCGCAGGATGTGGCTGAACCGGATAGCGTGTTCGCCGGTGGCGCTAAGTTCAGCGATCCGCTGACCACTTACCGTTCACGTTCGCAAGGCTACCTGCTGAGCGATACGCTGGGCTTCTTTGATGACACCTTGCTGGCAACCGTCGGCGCGCGTCATCAAAAAGTGGTGGTGCGTAACTACGGTTATGACGGCGTTGAAGATACCGCGACACGTTTCGACAGCAGCCGTTGGTTGCCGGCGTACGGTTTGCTGTATAAAGCCACGCAAAATATCTCGCTGTATGCCAACCATACTGAATCGCTGACGCCGGGCACCGCCGCGCCGTTTACCGCCACCAACTACGGTAGCGTGACCGGCATCGTGCATGCGAAGCAGAACGAAGTGGGTGTCAAAGCGGACTTTGGTCGCGTCGGCGGATCGCTGGCGCTGTTTGAAATCAAACAGCCGGTTGGCGTGCTGAACAATTCGGTCTACCAGCTGAATGGCGAGCAGCGCAACCGTGGCGTGGAGCTGAACATATTCGGTGAGCCGGTGCTGGGCCTGCGTCTTAACAGCAGCGCCACCTGGATCGATCCGGATATGACCAAAACCGGTGACAGCGATCAGGATGGCAAAAACGCCATCGGCGTACCGCGCTTCACTGCGGCGCTGGGTGCGGAGTATGACATCAAGCCGGTGGACGGTTTGACCGCCACAGCATTGCTGAACTACACCGGTTCACAATATGCCGACCTGGCAAACAACATGAAGCTGGATGATTACACCACGCTGGATTTGGGTCTGCGTTACCGCATGAAGGTTAACCAGAACGATATGGTGTGGCGCGTGGGCGTGGATAACGTCACGAATGAGAAATATTGGGCCAATGTTGATGACAGCGGCACCTATTTGTCGCAGGGTGAACCACGCACGGTGAAGGTTTCACTCAGCTACGATTTCTAATCTGCTCTCGAATGGGGCGCGCCTGCGCCCCATTATTTCTCCGCCAGAAATTTTCCTGTAACTTAGGGCGCATTGCATTACACTCTGTGCGGCAATCCTGCGCGAAAACTCGCCTTTATTTTTGAGTCATCATGAGTTCACCTGCACCACCAGACGACCACGACGAACCTTATCGGCAGCCGCTCGACGACGCGCTCTTCGCCATTGTGGTGCTTGCAGTCACTTCGGTTACGCTTATAATCTTCGTCCTGATGATTACGCTGTGGATGAGTTAAGGTCAGCACCGGGAAAAGGAAGCCTGTAAGGAGATGTCGATGGAATCCAGCGATGACAAACTGATCGCCATAATTGGCCTGCTCTCCGCCTGTTTAATTGGCGTGGTGTTTCTCTTCACCATGACCTGGCTCACCGACGTGCGTCACCCCGCGGATCCTTCACTCGATGTGCAAACCTGCCCGCAAAAACCCGCCACTACGCAACAGTCCTAGCTTTTTGTCTGCCAGTTCTGCCACTTAATCTGTTGACTGCGCAACTCCAGCGCCAGCGCCTCATGCAGGGTGCGATTGCCATTGGGATCGCCGAGGCCAAACAGCGCACCCGGTGAACGCCGATCGTCGGCCCACGCCGGATACTCCACCACCGGATAGAGTGAAATCCCTTCCAGCGCCACGCCGTGATCCAGCGCCAGACGCGCTTCTTCACTGATCTGCCGCAGCCAGGGCGCTCGCGCATCACCTTCGGCTCCGGTTTCGGCCAGAATCATCGGGCGCTGATAACGTTGCCAGCACTGCATTAACAAACGGTGCAGCGGTTGGCGCGTCGGATGGTCGATTGGCATGGTTTCGCCTGAGAAAAACCAGTGATTGTCGGGATAGTAATTAAGACCCAGAATATCGAGGAAATCCGCGCGGCCACCCAGTTCCGGCGCATCGCGTCCGCCAATCCAATCCCAGGCTTCAAACTGCGCCTGATGCTGCGCGTCGGCATAAGGTTTGCTGTCAGGGTTATCGGGATCGGTCGCCACCTGCACCAGCGGATCGGTCAGCACAAAGCGGGCATCGGGATAAACCTCGCGAATGGCGTGCATCGCCGCCAGCGAGGCGCGCACTAATTGGCGCTTCAGCTCACGACCGCGATCGCTGGCGTAGGGATCGAGCCAGGAAACATCCGCGCCGGCCCACGACCAGAATGAGATCTGATTGATCGGCGTGAAAAAGGGCTTTTCGATGCCTTCATCGCGCATCAGTTGAGCCATGGCGCGGGCGAAGCGTTCAAAGTGATCGATAAAGCTGGCTTTCCAGATATCCAGGTGATCGGGATAGCCAAAGTGCGCCAGCTCCCAGATAATCTGCATATCGTGACGCGCCGCGGCGTGCACCATCGGCAGAAAGGTGCGCCAGTCATATTCGTTGGGCACGGCTTCAATCAGATGCCAGCGAGCGCCATCGCGCGCGGTGTGCAAACCTTCCTGCGCCAGTGCGGCATAATCTTTCTCCAGCAGCATGTCGTGGCCGCTGCTGATCACCATATCGAGCCGACGTCCGCCTGCGCGTCGGGCGGTTGAACAGGGAAAACTGCCCTGAAAGAAACTGCGGAACAGCTGAGGGTGATGGCGCAGGGATTGCTGAGTCATAATCCTCTCCTCACATTGAGCGCCGGATGCAGAATGCAGAACGCCTGGCTAAGTCTAGACTAAATTGACGGTGCACCATTGGGCAGAAAAGGAAGCCTCCGATTGCTTCTTAGCGCATTGATACCAACAATAATAGGTCCACAGCTTTCAGGGATTCACTATGAGTGAAGCAGCAACCTCTTTGCCGCCTGAGGAACATTCGGGCAACCGGCTGAAACCGAGTGTTGAGGCGCGTTGCGCACGACATCCGGGCATGAGCGGCATTCATCCGCTTAACGATGGATTGGACGCTTTTGCTGCGCGCTATCAGTTGATGAGCATGGCGCAGCACACCATTGATGTGCAGTACTACATTTGGCACAACGACATGTCCGGCCGCTTGCTGTTCAGCGCGCTGCTGGACGCCGCCGAGCGCGGGGTGAAAGTGCGATTGCTGCTGGATGACAATAACACGCCGGGTTTGGATGAGACGCTGGCGGAACTCGATCGCCACGCTAATATCGCGGTGCGCCTGTTTAATCCGTTCTCGTTCCGCACGCTGCGCGCGCTCGGTTATCTCACCGATTTTTCCCGCCTCAATCGACGTATGCACAATAAGAGCCTGACAGTGGATGGCGCGGCGACGCTGGTGGGCGGGCGCAATATCGGCGACGAATATTTTGGCACCGGCGATGAACCACTGTTTACCGATCTCGATGTCCTGGCGATTGGTCCGGTGGTCGACGAAGTGACGCAGGATTTCGAACGCTACTGGCGCAGTAAAGCGGTATCGCCGCTGCGCAAAGTGGTTGATGTGAGCGGCGATGCGCATCAGGCAGTGCGCTTGCCACAAGAGTGGCAGCAGAGTGAAGCGGTGGAGCGCTATCTGGCACGGTTGGAGCACTCGTCGTTTATCAGCCAGATGGAGCAGGGCGAGTTGGAGATGACGTGGGCGGAATCGCGCCTGCTGAGTGATGATCCGCGTAAAGGGCTCGGCAAAGCAAAACGCCGCAGTCTACTGCCGCAGCGCATGCTAGAGGTCATCGGCACGCCGCAGCAGCAGTTCGATATTATCTCGGCCTATTTTGTCCCGACGCGATCTGGCGTGGCGCAGCTGCTGGCATTGAAGCGTCGCGGGGTGAAGATTGCCATCCTTACCAATTCGCTGGCGGCCAATGACGTCACGGTGGTGCACGCCGGTTATGCGCGCTGGCGCAAAAAACTGCTGCGCCACGGCATCGCGCTGTATGAACTGAAGCCGCAGGACAATCCGCAAACCGCGCCACACGATCGCGGTATCACCGGTAATTCAGGTTCCAGTTTGCATGCCAAAACCTTCACCGTGGACAATCGCAAAGTATTTATCGGCTCGTTCAATTTCGATCCGCGTTCCGCCATGCTGAACACCGAAATGGGGTTGGTGATTGAGAGTGAAGCCCTGGCGCAGCAAACGCATCAGCGCTTTATTGCCGGGATGCGCGATCGCGCCTGGACGCTACGTCTGGATAAGTGGGGACGCGTCAATTGGGTCGAGTTTGCTAACGAGCAGGGCGAAGTGGTGCACAAACATGAACCGCAATGCACGCTGCTGCAGCGCTTGCTGGTGCGACTGGTGTGGCGCTTGCCGGTTGAGTGGTTGCTTTAGATAAAAAGGGCCAGCTTAGCGGGCCCTTTTTTCATTTGCGTTGCGGCTTACCGGAGAACAGGAAGCGCAGCAGCGGAATGCGCAGATGGATTTCATACAGCGTAAACGCCACGCCAAATACCATCAGTAAGCCGACGAAGAAGCCGAGCGTGTTGTTGCCGATGTGCGGCGTGATGTAGATGCCGTACAAAATGGTCAGCGGATGGTGTACCAGATAGATAAACAGCGAGGCATTCACCAGATACATGATGCGCGGCGAATGGCTGTTCAGCAGCTTATGGCCGAAGCTAAAACAGACGTTTAGCATGCACAACCCCATCAGTGTCGAAATGATCATATCGATTTCATACAGCCAACCTTCACCGCTGCTGTAACGCTGATTCAGGCTATAGGCGATGAATACTGCGATAGCGCCAAAGCACATCACCGGATTAAAGCGCACAAACAACGCTTTCAGCGCCTGATGCTTCCAGCTCAACGCACCCAGCATAAAGAACGGCAGGAACATCAGCGTTTGCATCACGGCAATGCTGAACAGGCCATCGGCAAACACGGCCGGAACGAAATAAAACAGCACGCGGCGGAACGCACACCAAATTAAGGCATAAGTCAGTAGCGCCAGCGTCAATTTGCCCCAGCCAATTTGCTGATAATCGATGCTGCGCTGCTGCTTATTCAGCCAGCGAAACGCCACCATACCGAACGTCGTCAGAATCACCAGTACCAATAAAAACCACAGATGAGATATCAGCTCCCACGCCAGCGTGTTGTACTTGTCGTACAGCGAGAAACTGTTCCAGTCGCCGATTTTATCGGTGAGATTTTTGGTGATGAAAAACTGCGGCAAGGTAATCAGCGGCACGGCAGTCAACATCGGGATGCCGACACGCTCCAGACGCACTTTCAACCAGCGCTGCGGCTGGTAGCGTAAGTAGAGCATGTAGGAAAAATAGCCTGAAATAACAAAGAACACCTGCATGCGGAAGGCGTGAATAAAGTCGTTCAGCACCGTCAACCACATTGAGGCGTCATGGCTGTTCACGGCCCATTTCTGCGTGGAGTAAATCAGAGAGACGTGAAAAGGCACGCCTAATAACATTAAATACGCGCGAATCGAATCGAGGAAATATTCACGTTCGGGTTTAGCTGAACTCATAATCTTCCAATAGTCAGTTTACTTGCCGGTTTCGCCCTGAAACCGGATTATGCCGAAGGAAAATTCTACCGGCTGTAAACAGGGTATACTATCAGGTGAATCTGTATGTGGTTTTGCGGGGTTTAATTATCCTAAAAGCACATTTTCAGCTTACAAATCAGCGGAACAATCTATTACATACGCTGTCGGAAAACCGAATAATCCTTTAAGATAATCGGGTTTGATCTAAGCACACGAAAGGGGGGGATGTGCTGAATAATGTGAATAATAAAGTGGGACTGGTAAAGATGCGCTGGGTAGGCGCGGCAGTTCTGCTGGCTATGTATGCCAACAATAGTTGGGCGTTTAACATTGATGATGTTGCAAAACAAGCCAAGGCGTTGGCAGGGAAAAGTTTCGAAGCGCCAAAAAGCAATTTACCCTCTCAGTTTCGTGAAATGAAGTTTGCTGACTATCAGCAGATCCAGTTTAACCACGACAAAGCTTATTGGGGCAAACTGCGCACGCCGTTTAAGCTTGAGTTCTATCATCAGGGCATGTATTTCGATACGCCGGTGAAAATCAACGAAGTGACGGCGTCTTCAGTACGTGAAATTAAATATAACCCTGACTACTTCAATTTCGGCAACGTAAAACACGATGCTGATGCAGTCAAAAACCTCGGCTTTGCTGGGTTTAAGGTGTTGTATCCTTTAAATAAAAAGGGTAAAGACGACGAGATCACCAGCTTCCTCGGCGCCAGCTATTTCCGTGTGATTGGCGAAGGCCAGGTGTACGGTCTTTCGGCACGTGGACTGGCGATTGATACCGCCTTGCCGTCGGGCGAAGAGTTCCCGCGCTTTAAAGAGTTCTGGATTGAGCGTCCAAAACCGCAGGACAAACAGCTGGTGATCTATGCGCTGCTGGATTCGCCACGCGCGTCCGGTGCCTATCGTTTCATCATCAAACCGGGCAAAGAATCGACGGTTGATGTGCAATCCAAAGTTTATCTGCGTGATAACGTCGGCAAACTGGGCGTTGCGCCACTGACCAGTATGTTCCTGTTTGGTGCAAACCAGCCTTCGCCAGTGACCAACTTCCGTTCTGAGCTGCACGATTCGAATGGTCTTTCGATTCATGCCGGTAACGGTGAGTGGATTTGGCGTCCGCTGAATAACCCGAAACATCTGGCGGTCAGCACCTTTACCGTTGAGAACCCGAAAGGTTTTGGTCTGCTGCAGCGCACGCGTGATTTCAGCCGTTTCCAGGATCTCGACGATCGCTATGACCTGCGCCCAAGTGGCTGGGTTGAGCCGCAGGGTGATTGGGGTAAAGGCCGCGTTGAACTGGTAGAGATTCCAACTGCCGATGAAACCAACGACAACATCGTTGCGTTCTGGACGCCGGAAAAACTGCCAGAGCCGGGCAAAGAGATGAACTTCCAGTATCGTCTGCACTTCACCCGTGACGAGAATCAGCTGCACTCAGACGATATCGCCTGGGTAAAAGACACGCTGCGCTCTGCCGGTGATGTGAAGCAGTCGAATCTGGTGCGTCAGCCGGATGGTTCTATCGCCTTCACCGTGGATTTCGTTGGCAAAGCGATGAGCAAGCTGCCGGAAGATACGCAAGTGGCGCCGCAGGTGAGCGTGGGTAACAACGCTGACGTGGTTGAGCAGAGTGTGCGCTACAACCCGGTGACCAAAGGCTGGCGTCTGGTGTTGCGTCTGCGTGTGAAAGATAACAAGCAGCCGACTGAGATGCGTGCGGCGCTGGTGAGCGGCGACAAGACATTGACGGAAACCTGGAGCTATCAGCTACCTGCCAATGAATAAATCGATATTTCTACCTCAATCTTACGTGGAGGCTCTGCCGCTTGATGCGGCAGGGCGCGCCCGTCTCAGCGATTCGCTGCAGAATGCGCAGGCGTTCCACGCTATTCATACGTCGCTGGGGCAAGATAACGCCGCCAGCGAGCGCCCGGATGATGCACCGCTGAAATCGGTGTCATCCCGTGTGCAAATGGCCTGGCCGGACTCACTGGCGGATGGTCAGCAGCTCAGCAAGGATTATCTTGATCGCACCACACTGAAGGCGATGCCGAAAGTGAAGCGTTCGCTAATGTTCCCGGAGATCTGGCGCACCAACCCGATTGCGCGCGCCTGGGATTCCCTGCGCGGCCAGAAATCCACCCCACGCTATGCCACCGTTGAAGAGCAGAAAAACGAGGACAAGTGGCGCCACGTTGGCTCCATGCGTCGTTACGTACTGCTGATTCTGACGATTCTGCAGACCGTGGTGGCAACCTGGTACATGAAAACCATTCTGCCGTATCAGGGCTGGACGCTGATCGATCCTATCGAGATGTTCAACCAGAACTGGCTGCAGTCGGTTGAGCTGATCCTGCCGTATATCCTACAGACCGGGATTCTGTTCCTGTTCGCCATCCTGTTCTGCTGGGTTTCTGCCGGTTTCTGGACTGCGCTGATGGGCTTCCTGCAGCTGCTGATCGGTCGCGATAAATACAGTATTTCGTATTCGACAACCGGCGATGAGCCACTGAATCCGGAACACCGTACTGCGCTGATCATGCCGATCTGTAATGAAGATGTAGAACGCGTGTTTGCTGGCCTGCGTGCGACCTGGGAATCGGTCAAACGAACTGGCAATGCCGAACACTTCGACGTCTACATTCTGAGCGACAGCTACGATGCCGATATTGCCATCGCCGAGCAAAAAGCCTGGATGGAGCTGGTGCGTGATGTCGGTGGCGCCGGCAAGATTTTCTATCGTCGTCGTCGTCGTCGTGTGAAGCGTAAAAGCGGCAACATCGATGACTTCTGCCGTCGCTGGGGCAGCAACTACAGCTACATGGTGGTGCTGGACGCCGACAGCGTAATGAGCGGTGAGTGTCTTACCGGTTTAGTGCGCATGATGGATGCTAACCCGAACGCCGGTATTATCCAGTCTTCGCCGAAAGCGTCAGGCATGGATACGCTGTATGCGCGTTGCCAGCAGTTTGCTACCCGTGTGTACGGTCCGCTGTTCACCGCTGGTTTGCACTTCTGGCAGTTGGGTGAATCACACTATTGGGGCCATAACGCCATCATTCGTGTGCAACCGTTTATCGAGCACTGTGCGCTGGCACCGCTGCCGGGTGAAGGTTCCTTCGCGGGTTCGATCCTGTCGCATGACTTCGTTGAAGCCGCGCTGATGCGTCGTGCCGGTTGGGGGGTGTGGATCGCCTACGATCTGCCAGGCTCCTATGAAGAACTGCCGCCGAACCTGCTGGATGAGCTGAAGCGTGACCGTCGCTGGTGCCACGGTAACCTGATGAACTTCCGTTTGTTCCTGGTAAAAGGGATGCATCCGGTTCACCGTGCGGTGTTCCTGACGGGCGTAATGTCCTATCTCTCCGCGCCGTTGTGGTTCATGTTCCTCGCGCTTTCTACTGCCTTGCAGGTGGTGCACACGCTGATGGAACCGACCTACTTCCTGCAACCACGCCAGCTGTTCCCGGTGTGGCCGCAGTGGCGTCCCGACTTGGCGATAGCCTTGTTCTCAACTACGCTGGTGCTGCTGTTCCTGCCGAAATTGTTGAGCGTGGTGCTGATTTGGTTCAAGGGAGCGAAACCTTATGGTGGCGCCATCCGCTTGTTCTTCTCGCTGATTCTGGAGATGCTGTTCTCAGTGCTGCTGGCGCCGGTGCGCATGCTGTTCCACACCGTGTTTGTGGTCAGCGCGTTCCTTGGCTGGGAAGTGGTGTGGAACTCGCCGCAGCGTGATGATGATGCGACGCCGTGGAGCGAAGCTTTCCGTCGTCATGGTTCACAGATGCTGTTGGGTCTGGTGTGGGCGGGCGGTATGGGCTTCCTCGATCTGAACTTCCTGTGGTGGCTGTCGCCGATCGTCGTCTCGCTGATCCTGTCGCCGTTTGTATCGGTGATGTCGAGCCGTGCAACGGTAGGGCAGAAGAGCAAGAACGCCAAACTGTTCCTGATCCCGGAAGAGTATGAGCCACCTAAAGAGCTGGTTGATACCGATCACTATCTGCAGATCAACCGTCAACGCGCGCTGAAAAATGGCTTTATGCATGCACTGTTTAACCCGGCATTTAACGCGCTGGCGACGGCGATGGCAACATCACGTCACAAGCAGAGCGATTTACTGGATCATGCGCGTGACCGTCGTGTCGATCAGGCACTGAGCGATGCGCCAGAGAAACTGAATCGCGAGCAGCGTTTGCAGCTGATTAGCGATCCGGTGGTGCTGGCTCGTGTGCACTCACGCCTGTGGGAAAGCGCGGACAAATATCATCAGTGGGTGGAAAGCTATCAGAAGCTGAAGCTCAATCCAGAGGCGCTGCCACAGCGCTGAGGATGAGAAAGTAAAAAGCGGCAGAGATGCCGCTTTTTTTTCGCCAGAAATATGTCGCAATCTTTACGTGTTAAGGAGTGGTCATCGTCCCTGCGAGATGGTTAAACTAACGCCAGTTCATTGTGAGTAAATGTTGTGAATTATTTCCTGAAAATAACCGCGCT
Source organism: Kluyvera sp. 1366 (assembly GCF_054823405.1). Classification (NCBI taxonomy): domain Bacteria; kingdom Pseudomonadati; phylum Pseudomonadota; class Gammaproteobacteria; order Enterobacterales; family Enterobacteriaceae; genus Kluyvera; species Kluyvera sp. 1366. The sequence goes on along the minus strand of NZ_JBTRDW010000006.1, from coordinate 287,921 downwards.
TAGCGCCGCCATTCTTCTGCTCACCGGTTGTGGCAGTATCATCAGCCGCACCTTTCCTGGACAAGGTCACGGCAACCAATATTATCCCGGCGTGCAGTGGGACGTTCGTGACGGACCGTGGCGCGTGCTAACCATTATCGATTTGCCGCTGTCGCTGGTGATGGACACGCTGTTACTGCCCGTCGATGCCAGTCACGGTCCGTACGAATAAACGCTATTACAGGTTGTCAGAAGGGCTGTTGTCGTCTTCCCACTCTTGTGCCGCCGCTTCGCCCTCTTCAAGGTCACGCGGTGGTTCCAGCTGGAACTCGCCGTCATCCCATTCGTGCAGCGTATTTTCCGCCTGCCACTCCTGACGCAGTTCGACTTCATCAAAATCGCCATCAAAGATGGCTTGTGCAGCGTCTCCGCTGGAGATCGGCAGGCATTCACCCTGACCGTCCTCTTCCGCGAAAAATTCGGCCTGCCACATAATGTCGCCATCCTGCATCACGTACTTCTGCAGGGCGAACTGGCTCACGCTGGCATCTTCTTCAGCGATCTCTGGTTGGCTGGCGAGGAACTCTTCACGAGCGGCTTCAATGGCTTCTTCAAGGGTGGTAAACAGGCTCATCATCAACTCCATGTCTGTAAAAAAGGGATTTCACAGAAGGATAGACGAAAAATCGTGAAGTGCAGGGCGGAGAGGAAATATCAGTTGGGCGGTTGCGTGAAATTCAACCGCCTAACCGGTCAGGCTATTTTCTGCGGGAAATGCAATACCGGGCGTACTGATTCGTGAATAATTGGAGCAGAGTAACGAATACAACATTTAATACAGGGCTTAACCTTTTTAAAATTAATACGCGCGGTTGATAATGCCTGATTTAAATTATATAGAGTGCCAATAAATACCATGTCCTCCTTTACGGGTAAGCGTTTGCACTCTTTCCGATGCAGAAGATGATAACCTTCCTGATCGGTACTGATCGTCACGTAGTAGTAGATACCTTTATTCATATTATATTGTCCTGAGATATATTTGCTGTGTGTAATCTTTTTATATTTTTTAAAAGTGAACGGGTGAAGCTAAGTGCTGTAATCGAAATTAACTGGATTCGATTTTACGAACCAATTCCATAAAGTTATAAGCGAAGCGATTATTTTAACGAAAAGGAATATGGGGTTTTTTAATCAGACAATACCTTGTTTAGTAAGTTAATTTTACTTCATTGATAAGTGATGCCGAAGGATTTAGCAATATTAAATAGGAATAGCCCTGGAAGTCGTAGAAATCAGGTCCGAAACGCTAAACTTAGGTGAATAAATATTAATGGGTGACAATTCCGCGAATCCTGCATCAACGCAGAATTTGGCTGCTATGGTGCAAGGAAAGGTTAATTTTACGTCAACATTGCGTGCTGAAGAAAAGTGATGTCTGATTAAATGCGGCGCTAAGCCAACTATCAGCTTAAGTTCAGGCTGGCACGGCTCACTAATAAATTACCGCATGTGATCGCGCCAAAAGGCAAATTAGTGCATATAAACAGCGGAGCACACAGGGTGCCCCGACCAATATTAATAAACCGATGGTTCGCCTTGCGGACGCGTTTTAAAGCGGCGATGCAGCCACATGTATTGCTCTGGAGCCAGCAGCACCGTCTCTTCCACCACTTTATTCATCACCACAGCCGTATCAAGTTCAGATTCCAGCGTAAATTTGTCGCGGATATCTGGCATCATTTTCAGCTCATAGCCGCGCGCGTTCGGCAGACGTCGCGCCAGGAACGGCACCACGCTTGGGTTTGCCAGACGAATCAGCATATGGGTGCCGGTGGTGGTCGCCGCATCCTGAACCGCGAAGAATGGCGCAAACACGCTGCTGCGCGGGCCATAATCATGATCCGGTGCATACCAGATAATGTCGTTGTTCTTCATGGCGCGAATCATGCCTTTCAGATCTTTGCGGTCCAGCATGCTTTTATTGGAGCGCATCCGGCCCCAGGTTTGCAGCCAGTCGATCAACTTGTTGTCGTTGGGACGATACACGCCAATGCCTGGGTTGTGCATACCAAATACCCGCGCTCCCAACTCCAGAGTCAGAAAGTGCATACCAATTAATAATATGCCGCGCTTCTCTGCCAGCGCGTTAGTCACGTGCTCCAGCCCGCTGGTGGTGACCCATTTACGAATACGCCAGTCCGGCCAGAACCACGCCATCCCGGTTTCAATCAGCCCCATGCCAACCGATTCGAAGTTGTGCTTTACCATCGCGTCACGTTCATTGGTCGGCATAGTGGGGAAGCACACTTCAAGATTACGCTGCGCCACTTCAACGCGCCGCTTCATAAAGCGCATGGCAACGCGACCCAATCCGCAGCCAATTGCATGCAGTACCGGATAGGGCAACAGCACCAGCAGATAAAGAAAGCCAATGCCGAGCCAGGTCAGCCAATAGCGTGGATAGAAGAGTTCACGGGTGAGTTGGGGAAGTTGAGTCATGGAAATGTCAGTATCCTGCGTCTTATGCCAGAGAGTCCGGTTTCTGTAATTTTTTGTCATTATGCCATTTTTTCATTCTGGCTGAAATCAAGCATAGACCGAGGACGGCTTTCCGACAGCAGGTATGCGCACGAAAACGCAATTGTGGCGCACAAATGCGTGTGTAATTTCAGCCGGCAGGCTTATCAAACCAAAATTTTTGTATCAGGCAGAATTCGGGTATCATACGCGCGCTAAATTTCTCTGATTGCTAACAGGACGAACACCATGCCAGTGTTACATAACCTTGTTTCCAATAAAGAGCTGAAGGAACGTATGTTGGCGGAAACCGAACCACGTACCACAGTCTCTTTTTATAAATACTTCCAGATTGCCGATCCTAAAGCCTTCCGTGATGCCCTCTACGTTGAGTTAACCAAACTCAAGGTGTTTGGTCGCGTCTATGTTGCGCACGAAGGCATCAACGCACAAATCAGTGTGCCCGCCAGCCGCTACGAAAAGATGAAGGCCGCTTTGTATGCCTTTGATGCGGCGCTAAATAACTTGCGCATGAACATTGCGCTGGATGATGACGGTAAATCTTTTTGGGTGCTGCGCCTGAAAGTGCGTGAACGCATTGTAGCGGATGGGATTGAAGACAATAGCTTTGATGCCAGCAATGTGGGTGCTTACCTGAAAGCCGCGGACGTTAATGCAATGCTCGACGATCCGGATGCGCTGTTTGTGGATATGCGTAACCACTACGAATATGAAGTGGGGCGCTTCGATAACGCCATGGAAGTGCCGGCCGATACCTTCCGCGATCAACTGCCGATGGCCGTTGATATGCTGCAGGATCAGAAAGACAAAAAGATTGTTATGTACTGTACCGGTGGCATTCGTTGTGAAAAGGCCAGCGCCTGGATGAAACACAACGGCTTCAAAGATGTTTATCACATCGAAGGCGGGATTATTGAATACACCCGCCGGGCGCGCGAACAGGGTTTACCGGTGCGTTTCAAGGGCAAAAACTTTGTCTTTGACGAGCGCATGGGCGAGCGTATTTCCGACGATATTCTTTCCAGCTGTCATCAGTGCGGCACGCCTTGCGATAGCCACACCAACTGCATCAATGATGGCTGTCATTTGCTGTTTATTCAGTGCCCAAGCTGCGCTGAAAAGTACAACAACTGCTGCAGCCCAATCTGCATGGAAGAGTCAACGTTGTCGCCAGAGGAGCAGCGCGCACGCCGTGCGGGCCGTGAAAATGGCAACAAAGTGTTCAACAAATCACGTGGTTTGCTGAACATGACGATGGCGATTCCGGCGCCAGATAAAAAATAAGCGTAAAACAGCCTGAGGTCTGCGGACTTCAGGCTGTATTTCGTTTACTTACGCACGCCTTCCACCGAAATAATCAGTTCAGCTTTCTGCGATGCCGGGCCAAGATCTTTGCTGATGTTGAACTCTTTCAGCACGATCTCACCGCTGGCTTCAAATCCTGCACGGTAGCCGCCCCATGGATCTTTGCCTTCACCGATCAATTTAGCATCCAGCGTGACGGGCTTGGTCACGCCATTCAGCGTCAGGTCACCGGTGATCTTGTAATCTTTACCCTCTTTCTTCACGGCGGTAGAAGCAAAGGTTGCCTGCGGGAACTTACCGGTGTTGAGGAAATCCGCGCTGCGCAGGTGTTTATCACGCTCAGCATGGTTGGTATCGAGGCTGTTGGTGTTGATGGTCACGTTGACTTTATCTGCCGCAGGATTGGCTTCATCAAAAGTGAAGCTGCCATCAAAGTCTTTAAAGGTGCCGTACAACCAGCTGTAGCCCAGGTGCTGAATGCGGAACTGCACAAATGCGTGCTGGCCTTCCTTATCAAATTTGTAATCAGCCGCGCTGGCCGTCAGGCTGGCGCTCAATAATCCGGCCGCTGCTACTGCCAATAATGTCTTCTTTAGCATGCTACTTTTCCTTTTCAGAGGTTAACGGGATGCGGTAACCCAACATCCTTTTCAGTGTCACATCACGGTCGATAAAATGGTGCTTCAGGGCTGCTAGCGCGTGCAGTGCAGAGATCAGCACCAAACCCCACGCCAGCCAAAGATGAATGTCACCCGCCAGATCCGCTTGTTGCGCGGCGCCGCTGAACAGGGCGGGAACCGCGAACCAGCCAAATACGGAGATCGGTTTGCCATCGGCGGTGGAGATGAGATAACCGGTGAACAGCAGCACCAACAGTAAGCCGTATAACAGCCAGTGCGCGGCGGTAGCGCTGCGTCGTACGGCGGGCGAATAACTCGCCAACGGTTTGGGCGGAGGTGAAATAAAACGCCAGCCGAGGCGCAGCAGCAGCGCAGCGAACAGCAGAATGCCGATGCCTTTATGAATTTCGGGCGCATCGTGATACCAGCCATCGTAATAGCCCAATCCGACCATCCACAAACCCAGCGCGAACATGCCGTAAATAACCAGCGCCATAAGCCAATGCAATAAAATCGAGACAGCGCCGAAATGCTGTGTGGAATTACGCCACATTAAAATCACCTGGAATGAAATAAGTGGTAATGAGCATCTACATTTTGCAATGAAAGATCAATTAACCTTACTTTTCTATAAAGTTGAAAATCATCTTCGGAATAAATGAGGATTTAATTAAAACTCAGTCAGAATAATTGAAGGGATAGCTTAAAAGGCGGGGCTTATTGCGAAGTATTGCATATTCACTACACCAAATGCGGCATAGCGCTGCGCTGAATGTTGATATAGGTAATTAACTGTCAGTTTGTGTCAATTTCGCCGGCACAGGATTAGTACCGGCAAGTATGGTTTAGTTAAATCGCGCGAGGGAGAAAGGCGCAATATCGAAAGAGAACGGTTTGTTCTGCGCAAATTCACTGGCAAGTTCACCCAGCACGCTGGCGAATTTGAAACCGTGTCCGCTTAAGCCGGTGATGATCAGACGATTAGGCTCGCCCGGCAGCGTATCGATAATGAAATCTTCGTCCGGCGTATTGTCGTAGCTGCAGGCTTCACCATGCAAACAGACGCCCACACCCGGCAGGAATTTACGCAGGAAGCTAAAAGATTCGTTGCCGTCTACCGCGATGCTGCCAAAAGGTTTGCGATCGGCCGGCGTTTGCATCAGCTGTCCGCCATCGTGACGTCCCACTTTCAGCGCGTTGTTATCCGCCGGGAAGCCGTAAAAGTGGCTGCCATCGCTCATCTCCACGGTAAAGCCGGGGAATTTATTGTTCTCGCTGTAGCGACCATCTGCCTGATACCAGGCGAAAACTTTGCGCACGGGCGCAACCGGCAGATCGGCGACCAACTGGCTCACCCAGGTACCGGCGCTGACCAACAGTTTACGCGCGCGGAAAATGCCATCGCTGGTGGTGACTTGCTGCAGATCGCCGTCACGACCTATCTCTGTCACCGGACAGTTAAACAGCTGCGCGCAACCGGCCTGTTCCACCAGCTGCACCCAGCTGCGCACCGCTTGCTCACATTTGAGGAAGCCGGAGTTGGGTTCGTACACGCCGATGTAGCCATCCGGCACTGTGAACTGCGGCCAGCGCGCGCGCACTTCATCGGCTTGCAGGATTTTCACATCCAGCTGCCACGCTTTCGCGCTATCGATAACATTTTGAATAAAGGAGGAGGTGATGGGCGCTAAGTTGAGGATGCCGCTGCGATGCATGATGCGCTCGCCGCTCTGGCGTTCCAGCTCATCCCAGAGTGTCTGTGCGCGTAGCACCAGCGGCACGTAGCGTTCACCTTCACCATACGCATGGCGAATCAGGCGGGTTTCCCCATGATGTGTGCCCTGGCTGTGCGGCGGATGGGCGCTATCAATCATCAGCACCGATAAGCCAGCCTGCGTGGCGTAAAACCCTGCTGCTGCGCCGACCGAACCGCTTCCCACCACAATCAGATCATAAACCATAACGACATCACTCCAGCAAAACAGCGAAATTTTTCAACAGCATATCAAAAGAGAGCGCCCATGAAAAAGGCACCCTGTTGGGTGCCCTTTCACGCGATAGTAGAAATTAATGCTTTTGATTGTCGCGTAGGTACTGCTCGGTAGACTCTATTTTTGCAATGCCAGCTTCGAGTAGAGAGATGAACTGTCTGGCTACGTCGGTAGTCAGCCAGTAGGTCGGACCCACGTCAGCTTCTTCTTCTTTCTGCCCCTGCGAGGAGAGCGAGTGCAGGCGAATCATCATGGCGTCATAACTGTCTACGGTGCTGATGTCCCATCCTACCAACGGATGAGTCTGGATGACGTCTTTATTTCTGTCCATTATAACCTCCGTATTACTCGTTAAACGAAGTGCTTCTTGAGGTTCAATGCGGCTGTATCGTGCACTAGCGAAACAATTATAACATGAAATAGCGGGTACAATAGTTAAAAGGTATGACGAACCTAAACAGAGTAAAAATAAACGCGGTTAACATTGCCGTTTAATCGAATAATAAAATGCCCGCAGCGTCAGGCATTTTATTGGAATTATTACTGGCAACACTGACGAAGTTATCGGCTTTTATAAGGGAAAACTTTAGGCCGAAAAAGGGGGCACGTTTATGAGTGTGGCTCGACCGGCAGCAGGCCGTGACGTTTCTGAATCTCTTCCGCCAGCCGGGTAAAATGCTGCTGTAACTGCTCGTCATGGTTCTGGTTTTGCGCTTCCAGCGTCAGGTTGTGGACCAGCAACTGATTGGCGCGATCGTCGAGACAGAAGGTCAAGGTGGCAAACGCATTTTCTAATACGGTTAAGCGGCGCTGTTGCTCAGCAATAAATGCCAGCAATTCTCCGAAGGTCATCGCCTCTTCTGGTTTTTCAGTAGTCATGTAAAACACCTCCTGTAAGCATGACGAGGCAAGAATAGGGGATCGTTTAACATGAGTCTAGATGCAGGAAGTTTTTCTGGCGAGAGGGAAATAAAAACAAAAAAGCCGGATAGCGATACCCGGCAAAAACGGCACAGTGGCAGTTAATCGTTATTGAACCAGTCGTCAGCGCTTTCCCAGGTTTCTTGTAACAGTTCGCTGATGCGTTCGCGTGACTCTTTACAGCCACCAAACACGCTGAGTTGGTTGCCGCCGGCATAACGCACTTTGACGTGATGATCGTCGTCGGGGAAATCCTGCGTAATGCGACGAACCAGTTCGACGCTGAGTGCATCCAGTGCACCCGCAGGAAGGGGCGAAGTTTTTGCTACGGTAATTTCAACACGCATAGAAGCCTCCGGGATAATATACTGTTTATTTGTACAGTATAAATTTCCCGAAGGCAAGCAGCAGATCATTATTCTTTGATGCGCCAGTTCAGCGTTTCACCGGCAAGGAAAGGCACCAGCGTGTCATCTGCCAGCGCAATGCTCTCTTCAACCTGCCAGGATTCTCGCACCAGCGTCAGCGTGCCTTCATTCAGCGGCAGACCGTAGAAGTTCGCGCCGTTCTCCGAGCAGAAGGCTTCGAAATGTTCCAGCGCATTCAGCTCCTCAAACACGGTGGCGTACGCCGGCAATGAGGTCGGCGCATTAAACACGCCGGCGCAGCCACAGCTGGCTTCCTTGAGGTGACGCAGATGTGGCGCGGTATCGGTACCGAGGAATACGCGACGATTCCCGCTAGCAACCAGCTTACGCAGCGCTTCCTGATGGATATTGCGCTTCAGAATCGGCAGGCAGTAAAGATGCGGACGCACGCCGCCCACCAGCATGTGGTTACGGTTGAACATCAGGTGCTGTGGCGTAATGGTGGCGCCCAGCAGATCATTACCGGCTGCCAGATACTCCGCCGCTTCTTTCGTGGTGATGTGCTCCATCACCACTTTCAGCGCCGGGAACTGTTTACGCAGCGGTTCCAACACGGTTTCAATAAAGCGCGCTTCGCGATCAAATATATCGATGTGAGAATCGGTCACTTCGCCGTGCACCAGCATTGGCATGCCGATCTGCTGCATGCGATCCAGCACCTTAGCGATAGCGGCGATGTTGGTCACGCCGTGGCTGGAGTTGGTGGTGGCGTGCGCAGGATAGAGTTTGGCGGCGGTAAAAGTGCCGTCACGGAAGCCGCGCTCGATCTCATCGGGATCAAGTGAATCGGTGAGATAGCAGGTCATCAGCGGAGTAAAAGCGTGCTCAGCAGGTAACGCAGCCATGATGCGCTCGCGATACGCCACGGCAGCGGCCACGCTGATAACCGGTGGAACCAGGTTTGGCATGACAATCGCACGACCATTTACTGCGCTGGTATAAGGCAGTACGGCGTTGAGCATCGCGCCATCGCGCAGATGGATGTGCCAGTCGTCAGGGCGGCGGATGGTAATGTGCTGAGGTTGGGCTGTCATTCAAAAAGACTCCGGCTGAGAAGAAAACGAGAGGCACGTTTAGGCCGGGGAGTAATCATAAGGATGTGGGCAACCGTTTGCACGGGATTTTATTGTGACAAACAAAAACCGCACCGGAAGGTGCGGTTGCGCGGATTAATCTGTAAACGGAATCACCAATTGGCCCGGTTTCACTTCAATTCCTTTAGCAAGTTTCTTCGCCAGCGCTTCGCCTTTGCTGCGGTCTGCACTCAGCACATAAGCAGGTCTCTCATTAAAGTAGCGCTTCAGCGACTCATTGAGATACGGCGTGAGGGTTTTCATGATCGACGCCATTTTCTCCGGCTGCACCTGCGCATTGACAATCTCCATGTCATGCAGATAAATCGCGCCTTCCTGTGCGCTGTAAATCGGCTGCGCCTTCATCTTCAGCAGCATTTCGGCCTGCTGCGGACCAAACAGCGAGCTGACATTGATATTGGCTTTACCCGAGAGCGTTATTTTTCCGGGTTCTTCACGGCCAATCTGGCTGTTGAGATCGCTCAGCACAATGTGCGCATTCACCAGCCCGGAAACGCCGATATCTTTTTCGAAGTTATTGCGCTTTTGCAGCGCCTGATTCACTTCCTGTTCGCTGATGGTGTATTGCGTCAATTGGTTACAGCCGCTGAGTAGCACGGCAAAAAGCAGAGCGAAAAGCCCGGTAAACGCCTTTTTCATATTGTCCTCATCCTGATCGAAACGGCAAAACAGCGATAGCCTGCCTGAATCAGCGGCATGTGTCACCAGGAGAGAGATGAGAAGCGCCGCAGCGCCTCTCAGGGATGAAGATTATGCGGCGATGGAGGAGAGCAGATTAACCTGGGTTTGTTTCGCCATGTTGTCGCGATAATCGGCAACGCGGCTTGGCCATTCAATGCCGTTGACCAGCGTTAAGGAGCGCAGCAGCGGGAAAAGATGAATATCATCTTCCGACAGTTCGCCATTTACCGCATTGGGTTTGACGATCAGCTTGTCGAGCTGACGCAGATCGTCGCTGATGTTTTTGATTAAGCCCGGCGCGTGTTTACGCAACTCGCTGAAATCGCCCACGCTGGCCTGCTTCTTCTCGCTGAAGTAGCTACGCGCTTCCGGCGTAGCGAATTCGGCGAAGGAGGCATCGGCGATGCGCGGCAGCAGCAGCTTATTGACGTAGCCATTCACGTGGCGCAGCCAGTCGCTGATCGCAGGATTGCTTTTGCCATTGAGCAGCGGTTGGTGATCATATTTATCTACCAGGCGCACAATATCCATACTTTCCGGTACAGCGCTGCCGTCGGCCTGTTGCAGAATCGGCGCCATTTTCTGGCCGATCAATTTTTTCGGCGTTTGCTCGTCGTCATTCAGCATAACGATGAGTTCTAATGGCAGATTTTTTAAGCCGAAAATCATGCGTGCTTTGACGCAGAAAGGGCAGTGATCGTAGATGTAGAGTTTCATCCCGTTTCTCCTGTGGTTCTAAGGGTGACGGAGGTCACCCTTTTTTCGGACGTGCGGGAAGTATGGAAGAGATCTTTGGCGGGGGCAAATTAGCTGCTGAAAATCGCTGGCGCCACCGAACGCGGCTGGAACTGCCACCAAAGCGCCAAAAGGGTAATCATGCCAACGCTGCTCAGCAGCATCCACGGCAGTTCCGGCAGCGCCCATAGCTGGCCCATATCGAACATCCAGCCGCCGCCGGAGTAGCCGATCAAGCCGCCAATCGCGAGGCCGAGTCGGCTGAAGCCCATATAGCTGCCGCGCGCACGCGAACTGGCCAGCGAAGCGCTGAGCGTTTCTCGCGCCGGTTCAGCAATGATTGAGCCCAGATAAAAGAGGGCGATCAGCATAAACAGCGACGGCAGCGAATCGGTCATGCCAACCGGCAGCAGACTGAACGTCATCAGGAACAAGCCGGCCATCAAACGCGTTTCGAGGCGGAAGCGTTTTTCGCTCCAGCGCGCCAGCGGATAGAGCAGGCTTAATGACAGCAGCGCTTCAATCGCGTACATCCACTTCACCGCAGCAGGCGCCCCGGCTACCTGATTCACCATCACCGGCAGCATCAACATCACCTGCACGGCGAGAATGTAGTAGCCGGTCAATGTCAGCACGTACAGGCGAAAACGCTTGTCCTGCCAGACGCGTTGCATCCCTTCACGCATCGCAATGCGTTCGGTCGAGATGCGCCACGCCGGTAACCAAACGGCGTTAAACAGCGCAGCAGTGACAAACACCGCCGCGCCAACCCAGCACACCAGACGGAAATCCCACGCCAGCAGCCAGCTACCAATCAGCGCGCCCAGCACCGCACCGGCGCTGTCCTGCATCATCAGCAGGGAGAAGAAGCGGCCGCGATCGCGTGCGCGCACCAGTTTCATCACCAGCGCGCTGCGTGGCGGGTCAAACAGCGTGCCGCCAAGACCGGAAAGCAAACAGGCAAACCACAGCAGCCAGGGTTCATGCGCCAGCGCCATGCAGGCAAAACCCGCCGCGCGCATCAGCATGCCGGTGACGATCAGCGGACGCGCGCCAAAACGGTCGGCAATCGCACCGCCGAAGATGCCGAATCCCTGCTGGACGAACTGGCGCAAGCCAAGCGCAATACCGACCATCAACGCGGCCCAGCCCAGCTGTTCGACAAAATGGATGGAAATGAGGGGAAACACCACGAAAAAGCCCATCACAACCAGCATGTTATCCACTAAAAGAAATGTTTTACCGAGGCGTCGTGCCCGCGCAACCCGAGACATGCTAATTCCTGAGCAAATGAGAGGAGATAAGAGACCAATTGGTCTATTTTCCGCCTGCTCAGCGGCGAAAAACAGCTTTCTCAGGATGATATTTTTTCATCGAATCCGCAGAAATATTAATCCTAAATCAGGATGAATCCTGAGGAACGCGTTCAAGGGTTTTACCGCAAGCGGGGTGACGGTTATAGTGAGGAGTATCGCCGCTGGCGTACATCTTTCTTAAGTTATGGATTTCAGGAGTCATGATGTTTGGCTATCGTTCTGCTGGCCCACGCGTGCGCCTCACTACCGATCGCTTAGTGGTGCGTTTAGTACACGAACGCGATGCCTGGCGATTAGCGGATTATTACGCTGAAAATCGTGCGTTTCTCAAGCCGTGGGAACCGGTGCGCGACGAGAGCCATTGTTATCCTTCGGGCTGGCAAGCGCGCCTCGGACTGATCGCCGACATGCATAAACAGGGCTCAGCCTACTATTTTGTGCTGATGGACCCGGAAGAGACCGAAGTGCGTGGTGTGGCGAATTACAGCAACGTGCTGCGCGGCTCGTTTCACGCCTGCTACCTCGGCTATTCACTGGGCGAGAAGTGGCAAGGTCAGGGACTGATGTTTGAAGCGCTCACTACCACCCTTCGCTATATGCAACGTCAGCAACGTATTCACCGCATTATGGCTAATTATATGCCGCACAATCAGCGCAGTGGCGATCTGCTGGCGCGTCTTGGATTTGAAAAAGAGGGTTACGCCAAAGATTACTTGTTGATCGATGGGTGCTGGCAGGATCATGTACTCACCGCGTTGACCTGCCGGGAGTGGACCCCGGATCGTCGTGGACAATAATAAAGGATCACCTCAATGAAAATGGCCTTATCCGCGCAGGCATTGCGCGTGATTGGATGCCTGCTGGAGAAGCAGGTCACCACGCCGGATCAATATCCGCTCTCCCTTAATGGCGTTGTCACCGCCTGTAATCAGAAATCCAACCGCGAACCGGTGCTCAATCTCAGCGAGATGGAGGTGCAAGCGCAGCTTGATGAGCTGGTGAAAAAGCATCTGGTGACCGCCAATAACGGCTTCGGTCAGCGCGTCAGCAAGTATGAACAGCGCTTCTGCAATTCCGCTTTCGGCAATCTGCAACTGAGCAGCGCTGAAGTCGCGGTATTGACGTTGCTGTTCCTGCGCGGTGCACAGACGCCGGGCGAACTGCGCACCCGCAGCGGCCGTCTGCATGAATTCAGCGATATGAATGAAGTTGAGCAGACGCTTAACGGTTTAAGCACGCGCGAGGATGGCCCAATGGTGGTGCGACTGGCGCGCGAACCGGGCAAACGTGAAAGCCGCTATATGCATCTTTTCGGTGGCGAAGTAGTGGAAGACGCGGCCAGCGCAGAAACCGTCAATGACAACGGCGATTTAACCGCGCGTGTCGCGCAACTTGAAGAAACGGTTGCTGAGTTGCAGTCGCAACTGCAACAGCTGCTGCAAAAGGAGCACTAATATGACGCTGCGTATTGGCATTGTAGGATTGGGCGGTATCGCGCAGAAAGCGTGGCTGCCGGTGTTATCGCAAGCCAGCGGCTGGCAATTAGCGGGTGCGTTTTCGCCCAATCAGGCAAAGGCGCAACCGATCTGCGATAGCTATCGCATACCTTATTTTGGTCAACTGGATGCGCTGGCTGCCGCCAGTGATGCGGTGTTTGTTCACAGCAGCACCGCCAGCCATTACGAAGTGGTTAAAGCGCTGTTGCTGGCGGGCAAAGATGTGTGCGTCGATAAACCGTTAGCCGAAACGCTGCAACAGGCCGAAGCGCTGGTGGCGCTGGCGGACAAGCAGAAGCGCAAGCTGATGGTGGCATTTAACCGCCGCTTTGCGCCGCGTTATCAGCAGTTGAAAAGTGACATGCCACGCGCCGCCTCGCTGCGCATTGAAAAGCACCGCGCGGATAGCGTGGGTCCACAGGATTTGCGTTTTACCCTGCTGGACGATTATCTGCACGTGGTGGACACCGCGCTGTGGCTGGCGGGCGGCAGCCTGACGCGCGAGTTAGGGCATATCGAGACCAATGATGATGGCGCGATGCTGTACGCCGAACACCATTTCTCCGCCGGATCGCTGCAAATCACCACCAGCATGCATCGTCGCGCCGGGACGCAACGCGAAGTCGTCAGCGCCACCTGCGACGGTGATTACATCGAAATTAACGAGATGCGCGACTGGCAGCAGGAAAACCGCGGCGGCATGGTGCGTGATGTGCCGCCCGCGTGGCAAAGCCACCTTACTCAGCGCGGTTTCAGCGGCGCAGCGCACCATTTCATACAGTGCGTTGAAAATCAGACGATGCCTGAAACCAGTGGCGAACAGGCGCTGGCGGCGCAGCGTCTGGTGGAAAAATTGTGGCGCGATGCCGAACGTGAATAATTACTTGTAACACTCAATGCTGGTCATTTCCCGCCGTGGCAGTAGACTATCGCCGGACATCACGGGATGTCCGCGCTAAGTCGCTCATTTCTCCGACACTTTTCAGGATGCGCCACTCAATATGAATTTGTTGAAATCGCTGGCTGCGGTCAGTTCGATGACCTTGTTTTCCCGCGTACTGGGCTTTGCCCGCGATGCCATTGTGGCGCGCGTTTTCGGCGCCGGAATGGCAACCGATGCCTTCTTTGTTGCCTTCAAACTGCCGAACCTGCTGCGCCGTATCTTCGCTGAAGGCGCGTTTTCTCAGGCGTTTGTGCCGATTCTGGCGGAATATAAAAGCAAGCAGGGCGAAGATGCCACGCGCGTGTTTGTCGCTTACGTCTCCGGATTACTGACGCTAGTGCTGGCGGTGGTAACCGTGTTAGGGATGATCGCTGCGCCCTGGGTGATTGTGGTGACGGCGCCAGGCTTTGCCGATACCGCCGATAAATTTGCCTTAACCAGCGCACTGCTGCGCGTCACCTTTCCCTATATTCTGCTGATCTCGCTGGCCTCGCTGGCGGGCGCGATCCTCAATACCTGGAACCGTTTTTCCGTGCCGGCGTTTGCGCCGACGCTGCTGAACATCAGCATGATTGGTTTTGCTGTCTTCGCTGCGCCGCATTTTAATCCGCCGGTGATGGCGCTGGCGTGGGCCGTGGTGGTCGGCGGCGTGTTGCAGCTGTTTTATCAGCTGCCGCACCTGAAAAAGATTGGCATGCTGGTTTTGCCGCGCCTGAATCTGCGCGATGCGGGCGTATGGCGCGTAATGCGTCAAATGGGGCCGGCGATCCTCGGCGTTTCGGTGAGCCAGATTTCACTGATCATCAACACCATATTCGCCTCCTTTCTGGTCTCAGGTTCGGTTTCGTGGATGTATTACGCCGATCGCCTGATGGAGTTTCCTTCCGGCGTGCTGGGCGTGGCGCTGGGCACCATTTTGCTGCCCTCGCTGGCGAAGAGTTTTGCCAGCGGTAATCAGGAAGAGTATTCACGGTTGATGGATTGGGGCCTGCGCCTCTGCTTCCTGCTGGCGCTGCCGAGCGCGGTGGCGTTGGGCATTTTGTCCGGGCCGCTGACGGTCGCGCTGTTCCAGTACGGCAAGTTCACCGCGTTTGATGCCCTGATGACGCAGCGCGCGCTGATTGCCTATTCAGTGGGTTTGATGGGGCTGATCGTGGTGAAAGTGCTCGCACCCGGCTTCTATTCTCGTCAGGACATCAAAACTCCGGTGAAAATTGCCATCGTGACGCTGATTGTGACGCAGCTGATGAACCTGGCGTTTATCGGCCCGCTCAAACATGCCGGTTTGTCGCTGTCGATCGGTCTGGCCGCTTGCCTGAATGCGGCGCTGCTGTACTGGCAACTGCGTAAGCAGGATATCTTCCAGCCGCAGCCCGGCTGGTTCAGTTTCCTGACCCGTTTGCTGATTGCCGTAGTGGTAATGGCCGCAGCACTGTTTGGCATTCTGCAGGTGATGCCGGCTTGGGAAGAGGGGCAGATGTGGTGGCGCCTGATTCGTCTGGCGGCGGTCTGCGCCATTGGCGGCGGCGCATACTTTGTGATGCTTGGTCTGCTCGGCTTCCGCCCGCGCGACTTCGCGCGCCGCACGCTGGTTTAAAGGCCGCACTCTCTTAATGGACATGCAGCGTCTGCCGCTGCGTAAGGGCAATCCGCAGCGCTGAAGCGTAAACGGTGGGCCAGGAGAGACCCGCATGGATGCGGGGCTCAGTTCGGGCCGGGCAGGAAGCCCGATCCCGAACGGTCCGTCGGCACAACGTTGAAGCTGAAGGTACCGCGTAAGCGGCGCGAGGACCGCCCGGCAGCGGCAGATGCTGTAGGTCCCGCACACAACAAAAAGGCCGCCATCCCAAAAGATAGCAGCCTCTTCAAACCCACTTTTTTCTACCCTTTACGACTCAGCGTCGCCTGACCTTTACCCAAACCATCCGGGCCATAAAACGCCTGGGTTTGGTGGGGTCGCAACACCGCCAATGCTTCATTGGTGTAGCCAATTTGATGCTGCAACAAAATCCCGTTGTGCGTATTGGCATCGCGCAAGCGGCGCGTGTGCTGCTGAATACGCATCCAGCGGCTTTCGCGATCGCTGTGATCACCATAGGGCGCCTGCGTGCCGAGCGTTTTCTCGGTGGTGCGGCGCATCTCGTCCAGATAATTCAACGTCGTCAGCAGCGCGCTTTTATCTTCAGAAATACGCTGCAGCAGGTTGCCATTGATCTGGCCGGCAGAAAGTTGCTGTTGTTCTTCATCCATTACCACCGCAAGGGATGTCAGCACGTCCTGCATTTTGTCTAAGGTGATCAGCAGATGGTCCATTGGGATTAGTTACCCTCTAAATACGCCTTGGTATCGGCGATCAGCGCGTCGGCGATCTTACCGGTATCCATTTTCAATTCGCCATTACGAATGGCCGTCTTCAGCTGCTCAACGCGCGCTGTATTAATATCTTTGCTGCCAGGCTGCATCAGTTGCGCCTGCGCGGTACTCAACTTCACTTCCGCACCGCTTTCGCTGGTGGTGCTGGCTGCTGGCGTCGCGCTCTGACGCACTTTGCTGCTGTTATCGTTATTGTCGCGTGTTTGAACAGTGCTAACCGGATTCGTAGGCTGCGTTCTGTCGATGCTCATGGTAAGGCTCCTGTAAGGTCAGTTGGGGGTCAGCCAACTGAGTCAGCATAGGGTAATGTCTTTGTTGATATCTCTATCGGCAGAACAACAGGGTTCTTTAACGCTTTATAGCGATATCAGAATATTCCCATCCGCGTCGACGCGACCACTGACAACCTGACCATTTCCCATCCTTACGCGCACCATTTGTGCCGCGCTGGCGTTGTTCAGCGCACGTCCTTCGCTGCTGGCATTAAACCCGTTTCCACTGGCGACTACCATCACATTTTGACCGGCTTTTACGCGCCACGGCTGACGTACCATGGTGGCGGTGACCGGCTGTCCTGGCGGGATATCGCGTAGCGCGATCGCATCGATGACGCCGCTGCTATCCATCAATGCGCGTGCTGGCAGTTCATCGAGGCGTCCGGTTGCCAGACGCACGTCCGTCGGGCTGAGATTACTGCCGCGCGCCACCTGACGGCTCGCCACCAGATATTGCCCGGTGACCTGCACCTGAACCTGCAGGA
This sequence comes from Kluyvera sp. 1366, assembly GCF_054823405.1. NCBI lineage: Bacteria > Pseudomonadati > Pseudomonadota > Gammaproteobacteria > Enterobacterales > Enterobacteriaceae > Kluyvera > Kluyvera sp. 1366. Next base: position 270,738 of record NZ_JBTRDW010000006.1, on the reverse strand, counting down.
AACGACGATTTTGATCGCAGTTAGCAGCGATGCTGATGTTGCCCCACTGACGGCTATTGCCCGGCAGCTGCAGTTCAGGGGTTTCGCAGTTTGGCCACTGCGCCTGTGGAGTACGCACCACCACCGTCATGCCGGCGGCATGTTGTGGGTCGCGCGCTTTAAAAAATTGGGTCAACTGCGCGGTAAGGTCCGCAGCAGAACTGGGTAGCGCCAGTGCCAGCAAAAGTGTGGCTAGCAACGTGGAATATCTCCGCATAACGCCTCCTGACGAGAAGATGGCACTGAGTCTACGCCTCGCGCAAAAAAATCAATGTCAAAAATAGCCGTCATTTTTGCTGCTATTCAGACGATCACCCTTGCATTTGTCCACTTAAGCTGTCAGCTCGAAATTCTCATTCGCGGAGGAAGCATGCTCGACAAACTCGATGCCGCGCTGCGATTTGGTACTGAAGCGTTAAACCTACGTGCTCAGCGTCAGGAAATCCTGGCGTCAAACATTGCCAACGCCGATACCCCGGGCTACCAGGCGCGGGATATCGACTTTGCCAGCCAGCTGAGCAAGGTGATGCAAAACGGTCGCGCCGAAGGCAGCAGTCTGGCGCTGAATGTGACGTCCTCACGCCACATTGAAGCGCAAACCAACTCTCAGCCGTCACTGGATCTGCTGTACCGCATTCCCGATCAACCCGCCGCGGATGGCAACACCGTGGATATGGATCGCGAACGTACGCAGTTTGCTGATAACAGCCTGAAATACCAAACCGATCTCACCCTCATCAGTAGCCAGATCAAAGGCATGATGAGCGTTCTGCAGGGGCAATAAGCATGGCATTGCTGAATATCTTTGATATCGCCGGTTCTGCGATGACAGCGCAATCACAGCGCCTCAACGTCAGTGCCAGTAACCTGGCCAACGCCGACAGCGTGACCGGCCCAGATGGCCAGCCTTACGTGGCGAAGCAGGTGATTTTCCAGACCGACGCCGCACAAGGTGCAGCCACCGGCGGCGTGAAGGTCGCTGGCGTGGTGAACGATCCTACCCCGGCAAAATTGGTGTACGACCCGGGCAATCCGCTGGCGGATCAGAAGGGCTACGTCAAGATGCCAAACGTTGATGTGGTGTCCGAAACCGTCAACACCATGTCCGCGTCGCGCAGCTACCAGGCCAACGTTGAAGTGCTGAACACGGTGAAGTCAATGATGATGAAAACTCTCACTATCGGTCAGTAACGGAGAACGAATATGAGCGTAGCAGTAGGAATTAAAGACAGTCTGGACCCAACGGTCCTGACCTCCAGTAGCGCTTCGAGCGGTAACTCTTCCGCCGACCTGCAGAATCAGTTCCTGAACATGCTGGTGGCGCAGCTGAAAAACCAGGATCCCACTAATCCTATGGATAACAGCCAGCTCACCACGCAGTTGGCACAGATCAACACCCTGAGCGGTATTGAAAAGCTGAATACCACGCTGGGATCTATCTCCGGCCAGATCACTACCAGCCAGTCGCTGCAGAGTTCAACGCTGATTGGTCACGGTGTGATGGTCAATGGTTCGCAGGTATTGGTGGGCAGCGGTACGACTACGCCGTTTGGCATTGAGCTGGCGACAGCGTCCACGGCCACCAGTGTCACGATTAAAGACAGTAACGGCGCCACGGTCCGCACCATTGACCTCGGCAAACTGAGCTCTGGCGTCCACACCTTCTCGTGGGACGGCAAGCTGGATGACGGTTCTACCGCAGCGGATGGCAAATATTCTGTTTCGCTGGCCGCCAGCAATGGCAGCACGCAACTGGTGGCGCAGCCGCTGAACTATGCCTACGTCAATGGCGTCAGCACCACTGATGGCACCACAAAACTGGATCTCGGCACCATGGGCTCCGCAACCCTCGATGAAATTCGTCAGATTCTCTGATTAACCTTTTAGCAGGAGAGATTAAATGTCTTTTTCACAAGCGGTGAGCGGCCTCAATGCTGCCTCCAGCAATCTGGATGTGATTGGTAACAACATCGCCAACTCCGCCACAGCCGGTTTTAAATCCAGCACCATTGCTTTTGCCGATATGTTTGCCGGCTCTAACGTGGGTTTGGGTACCAAAGTTGCCGCCGTCATTCAGGACTTTGGTGATGGAAGTACAACGTCAACCAGTCGTGGACTGGATGTGGCACTGAGCGGCAACGGTTTCTTCCGCATGACCGACGCCAGCGGCGGCGTGTTCTATTCCCGTAACGGCCAGTTCACGCTGGATGCCAACCGTAACCTGGTGAACACCCAGGGTCTGAACGTCACCGGCTATCCGGCCAGCGGCACACCGCCAACCATTCAGACCGGTGCCAACCCAGTGGCGCTGAGTATTCCAACCACGCAGATGGGGGCACGTGCAACAACAACTGCTACCCAGGTTGCCAACCTGAACTCCACCAGCACCACCCCGACCGTCACCCCGTTTGATAAGTCCAACGTTGATAGCTACAACGCGAAAACCACCATGACGGTGTACGACACGCAGGGTAACGATCACCAGTTAGACATGTACTACATCAAAACGGCGGATAACACCTGGACCGTGCATATGGTTGACTCCACCACCGGTAATGAAGTTGGTAATACTGCGGGCGGTGACAACCTGGGCTACCAGATGAAGTTTGATGCCAACGGTAAACTGACCGGCGTATCAAAAATGATTGACGATCCGGCCAATCCAGGCACTGCGATTCCGGATACCACGACCACCAGCGCTTCCCTGGCAAACCTGGTTGTGGACGGCACCAACGGGGCGAATGGCATGAACATCAGCCTGAGCATGTTGGGTAGCCTGCAGCAAAATACCGGTGCGACCACTTTTGGTAACCCAACGCAAGACGGTTATCAGCCTGGCGATCTGACCAGCTACACCATCAATGATGACGGCACCATTACCGGCACTTACTCCAACCAGAAAACCCAACTTCTGGGACAAATTGTCTTGTCGAGTTTCTCTAATCCGGAAGGTCTGAAGTCTGAAGGTGACAACGTCTGGTCTGCCACCAGCTCATCAGGTCAGGCCGCCACTGGTCTGGCAGGCACCGGTACTTACGGCAACCTGACTTCAGGTGCGCTGGAAGCGTCCAACGTCGATATGAGCAAAGAGCTGGTAAACATGATCGTTGCGCAGCGTAACTATCAGGCCAACAGCCAGACCATTAAAACTCAGGACCAGATTCTTAACACCCTGGTTAACTTACGTTAATTCGCTAACGGGATTGCTTTATGGATCACGCAATATATACCGCCATGGGCGCGGCCAGTCAGACGTTGGATCAGCAGTCGGTAACGGCCAGCAACCTCGCCAACGCCTCAACGCCGGGCTTTCGTGCTCAGCTCAACGCGTTGCGCGCGGTGCCGGTCAGCGGCTGGTCGCTGCCGACGCGTACGCTGGTTGCCGCTTCCACGCCGGGCGCCGATATGTCACCGGGCTCGATGGACAACACCGGCCGCACGCTGGATGTGGGCGTTGCGCAGGACGGCTGGTTGGCGGTGCGTGCCGCTGACGGTACCGAAGCTTATACCCGCAACGGCAACATGCAGATCAGCGCGACCGGTATTTTGACTATTCAGGGCAATCCCGTAATGGGCGATGGGGGTCCGATCGCCATCCCGCAAGGCGCTGAATTGACCATCGCGGCAGACGGGACCATCACCTCGCGTAACGCCGGTGATGCACCCAATGCCACGGTGCAGATTGGTCGTCTGAAGCTGGTGCGCGCCACCGGTAAAGAGATGCAGCGCGGTGATGACGGCATGTTCCGTCCTAATCAGCAAACCCAGGCGACGCGCGGCGCTGCGCTGGCAAATGATGCCACCATGACGGTGATGCCCGGCGTGCTGGAGGGCAGTAACGTCAAGCCGGTGGAAACCATGGTCGATATGATCGCCAACGCCCGACGTTTTGAGATGCAGATGAAAGTGATCTCCAACGTCGATGAAAACGAACAAAAAGCTAACAGCTTGCTCAACATGAGCAGCTAAGGCGTAAGGAAAACACCATGATTCGTTCTTTATGGATCGCCAAAACCGGTCTTGACGCTCAGCAAACCAACATGGACGTCATCTCCAACAACCTCGCGAACGTAAGTACCAACGGCTTTAAACGTTCGCGCGCGGTATTCGAAGATTTGATGTACCAAACCCTGCGTCAGCCGGGCACCCAGTCGTCAGAGCAAACCACGCTGCCGTCTGGTTTGCAGATCGGTACCGGTGTGCGTCCTGTCACCACTGAACGTCTGCATCAGCAGGGTAACCTGTCGCAGACCAGCAACTCGAAAGACGTGGCGATTAACGGCCAGGGTTATTTCGAAGTGCAGATGCCGGACGGCACCTCGGCGTATACCCGTGATGGTTCATTCCAGGTTGACCAGAACGGTCAGCTGGTGACTAACGCCGGCTATCCGGTACAGCCAGGCATCACTATTCCGGCCAACGCCACCAGCATCACGATCTCGCGCGATGGCGTGGTGAGCGTAACGCAGCAGGGCCAGACCAACCCGGCGCAGGTCGGTCAGCTGACGCTGAGCACCTTTATGAACGATGCGGGTCTGAACAGCCAGGGTGAAAACCTCTATCAGGAGACACAGGCATCCGGTGCGGCGACGCAGAGTACGCCAGGCCAGAACGGCGCGGGTCTGCTGTATCAGGGTTATGTCGAAACCTCGAACGTCAACGTGGCGGAAGAGCTGGTCACCATGATTCAGACGCAGCGTGCCTACGAGATCAACAGTAAAGCGATCAGCACCTCCGATCAGATGCTGGCGAAGTTAACCCAGCTGTAATGCTGGTGTCGTTGGGCCAGCTCTGCTGGCCTGATTAAGCAACATGAAGAAGGTCAAAAAGTGGCGAAGCAAGTGATTCTCAAGCCTGGTCATTGGTTGGTAGCCACGCTGCTACTCACGCTTAACGGTTGTGCGCTGGTTCCGCGCACACCACTGGTACAGGGATCGACTACGGCAGAGCCGACGCCATCCGCACCGCCGGTGGTGAACGGTTCCATTTTTCAGGGCGTCGCACCGCTGAACTACGGCTATCAGCCGCTGTTTGAGGATCGTCGTCCACGCAACATTGGCGATACATTGACGATCACCTTGCAGGAAAACGTCAGCGCCAGCAAAAGTTCTTCGGCCAATGCCAGCCGCGATGGCAGCAACAGTTTTGGTGTGACGGGTGTACCAACCGGCCTGAGCGGTCTGGTGGGTGCCGGTGGCGAAAAAGCCACGCTGGATGCCAATGGCAAAAATGACTTCGCTGGTAAAGGTGGCGCGACAGCCAACAACACCTTTACGGGCACCATCACCGTCACCGTCAATCAGGTGTTGTCGAACGGCAACCTGCGCGTGGTGGGTGAGAAACAGATCGAAATTAACCAGGGCACCGAATTTATCCGGTTCTCGGGCGTGGTTAACCCACGCACCATCAGCGCCAGCAACGCGGTGCTGTCAACGCAGGTGGCCGATGCACGTATTGAGTACGTCGGAAATGGTTATATCAATGAAGCGCAGACGATGGGCTGGTTCCAGCGTTTCTTCCTGAACGTCTCGCCGATGTAAGAGGTAGTAACAATGAATATGACGACTCTGCTCCGCCTGAGCCTTGGCATGCTGCTCGGTTTCAGCTTACTGGCGCATGCTGACCGCATCCGCGATCTAACCTCCGTGCAGGGCGTGCGCGACAACCAGCTGATCGGTTACGGTTTGGTGGTGGGCCTTGATGGTACCGGTGACCAGACCACGCAAACGCCGTTCACCACCCAAACCGTGAGCAATATGCTCTCCCAGCTCGGCATTACTGTGCCGGCTGGCACCAATATGCAGCTGAAAAACGTGGCGGCCGTGATGGTGACCGCTAAGCTGCCAACCTTTGCGCGTCAGGGGCAAACCGTTGATGTGGTGGTTTCTTCGCTGGGTAACGCCAAGAGTTTGCGCGGCGGTACGCTGCTGATGACGCCGATGAAAGGCGTCGATAACCAGGTTTATGCGCTGGCGCAGGGTAACATTCTGGTCGGCGGTGCCGGCGCTTCTGCCGGTGGCAGCAGCGTGCAGGTTAACCAGCTGAACGGTGGCCGCATTACCGGCGGTGCCACGGTAGAGCGTGAACTGCAGAGCAACTTTGGTAGCCAGAACACCATTAACCTGCAGCTGAATAACGAAGACTTCAGCATGGCGCAGCGCATTGCCGACGCCATCAACAGCCGTGGGATTGGTTCGGCGCAGCCGCTGGATGCCCGTACCGTGCAGATTCGCGTCTCGCCTAATAACAGTTCTCAGGTGCGTCTGCTGGCCGAAATTCAGAACCTTGATGTTGCGGTGCCGCTCGAAGATGCCAAGGTGATTATCAACTCACGTACCGGTTCGGTGGTGATGAACCGCGAAGTGACGCTGAACACCTGTGCGGTGGCGCAGGGCAATCTGTCGGTTACCGTCAATCAGCAGCAGAACGTCAGTCAGCCGGATACGCCGTTGGCGGGTGGGCAGACTGTGACCACCAACAATACCCAGATCGATCTGCGTCAGAGTGGCGGCGCGCTGCAACGGGTTAACGCCAGCGCCAACCTCAATAACGTGGTGCGTGCGCTGAATGCGCTGGGTGCGTCACCGATTGAGCTGATGTCGATTTTGCAATCGATGGAAAGCGCAGGCTGCTTGCGCGCCAAACTGGAAATTATCTGATGAACGATACGCAATCGCTGGTGAATGCGGCGTACGACAGCCGCTCGCTGAACGACCTGAAACGCGAAGCCGCCGCCGACCCGAAAGGGAAGGCGATGCAGGTGGCCAAACAGGTGGAAGGGATGTTCGTGCAGATGATGATGAAAAGCATGCGTGCAGCGCTGCCGCAGGATGGCCTGCTGAGCAACGATCAGACGCGGCTTTTCACCTCGATGTACGATCAGCAGATTGCACAGGACATAGGCAAACGTGGTCTCGGCATGGCCGATATCATCGTTAAGCAGATGCAGCCCGCTCAGGAGCCGGACGAAACCGCCGGTACGGTGCCGATGAAGCTGGATAACAGCTTCATCTATAGCAACCTGCCGTCGAATCAGCTGGAGCAGATGGTGCGTAAGGCGGTGCCGCGTTTGCCGGTCTCGCCCAGCAGTTTGCCGAGCGACAGCAACGACTTTATCGCGCAGCTGGCGCAGCCGGCGCAGGTCGCCAGCCAGCAGAGCGGTATTCCGCATCACCTGATTCTGGCGCAGGCCGCACTGGAATCCGGCTGGGGCCAGCGACAGATTCTGACGCGCGACGGCAAGCCGAGTTACAACGTGTTTGGCATTAAGGCGAGCGGCGACTGGAAGGGCGAAACCACCGATATCATGACCACCGAATACGAAGGCGGGGCAGCGAAGAAAGTGCGCGCCAGTTTCCGTGTGTATGGTTCCTATATGGAAGCGCTCAGCGATTACGTCAAACTGCTGTCCAATAATCCTCGTTATGCCGCCGTTGCCAACGCACCGAGTGCCGAGCAGGGCGCGCGTGCCTTGCAGGCCGCCGGTTACGCTACCGATCCAAAGTATGCGCAGAAACTGGTGGGAATGATCCAGCAATTCAAAAACATGGGCGAAAAAGTGGTGAAGGCGTACAGCAACGACATCACCGATTTGTTCTGATTTTTGCTCTCAAGTTTCACTTAAGCACGCCGATAACAATCACATGCCGCGGGCGTCCTCGTCCGCGCAATCGCACTGATGACTGCCAGCCCGGTTAACGGGAAATTAAGGAACCGAGATGTCCAGCATAATTAACTCAGCGATGAGTGGGCTGAGCGCCGCACAGGCTGCATTAAGCACCACCAGTAACAACATCAGTAATTACACGGTAGCGGGCTATTCGCGTCAGACGGCGATTTTGTCGCAGTCGAACAGCACCTTGCAGGGCAACAGCTATTACGGCAACGGTGTGACGCTTTCAGGCGTACAGCGTGAATACGATGAGTTCATTACTGCGCAATTGCGTGGCTCCAGCGCCAACTACAGCGCAGTGAACACGCAATACAACCAAATTTCCAACATTGACGATCTGCTGTCGACGTCGACCACCAGCTTGTCGACCTCAATCCAAAGCTTCTTCACCAACGTGCAGAACGTGGTGAGTAACGCCAACGACCCGTCGGCGCGTCAGTCAATGCTGAGCTACGCCCAAGGCCTAGTGAACCAATTCCAGACCACCGCGCAGTATCTCAACAATATGCAGAATAGCGTTAACACGGATATTGCCTCGAACGTCGATCAGATCAACACCTTCACCAGCCAGATTGCCGACCTGAACAGCCAGATCGCCAAGCTGACCACCGGCGGTGGCGCGGCGCCGAACAATTTGCTGGATCAGCGCGATCAGTTGGTGAATAGCCTGAACAATGTGGTGGGCGTGAACGTATCCCAGCAGGACGGCAGCTATATTGTCTCGATGGGCAGTGTGACGTTGGTGAATGGTAAAAACTCCACCAGCTTAGTGGCGATGCCGTCCAGCAGCGATTCAACACGTACCACTGTCGGTTATGTCGATAAGCAGGCGGGTAACGTTGAGATCCCTGAGAAGACGCTAACCACCGGTTCACTCGGCGGTTTGCTGGCGTTCCGCACCCAGGATCTGGATACCGCGCAAAATCAGCTCGGCCAGTTAGCGGCAGCGTTCACCACCAGCTTTAATACCGTGCACAGCGAAGGTTATGACAGCAACGGCGACCAGGGTGGCAACTTCTTTAATATCGGTTCGCCAACCGTGGTGGGTAACAGCAAAAATACTTCAGCGGCTACCGTTACGGCGGCCTGGTCAGACACCAGCGCGATGAAAGCCTCTAACTACACCGTAAGTTATGATGGCAGCAACTGGTCGGTGACCCGCATGTCTGACAACGTGAAGTTTAGCGTTACGCCAGATGCGACCGACGGCACCCTCAACTTTGATGGCCTGAAACTGACGGTGAGCACCTCACCCGCGCCTAACGCGAAAGACAGTTTCCTGGTCAAACCGGTCCAGAACGTCATTGCGGGCATGTCGGTCGCGATCACCGATGAGTCGCAAATTGCTGCGGCATCCAGCGCAACCAGCGGTGAAAGCGATAACCGTAACGCGCAGAAATTGTTGGATCTGCAGGATAGCAAGCTGGTGAATGGTAATGCGACCATCGCCCAGGCTTACGCCAGCATTGTCAGCACCGTCGGTAATAAAACCAGTACATTAAAAACCGCCAGCACCACCCAGGAGAACGTGGTGACACAGCTCAGCGATCGCCAGCAGTCAGTATCCGGGGTCAACCTTGATGAAGAGTATTCGAATCTGACTAAGTATCAGCAGTTCTATATGGCGAACGCGCAAGTGCTGCAAACAGCGAGTACCATTTTTAATGCGCTGATGGGCATCCGCGGCTAAGCATAGAGGATAAAAACCATGCGTCTTAGTACCAATATGATTTTCAACCAGCAGGTGCGCGGGATCACCGATTCGCAAGCCTCCTGGTTAAAAGTGGGTGAGCAACTCTCTAGCGGACTGCGCGTCAGCAATCCTTCAGATGATCCTATCGCCGCCTCACGTGCCGTCGTGCTTTCGCAATCGCAGGCGAAAAGTACCCAATATGCCACGGCACGCAGCTTTGCCGATCAGAGCTTGTCGATGGAAGAGAACGCACTCTCCAGCGTAACCAGCAGCATCCAGGATGCGCAAACCATGATTGTGTATGGTTCTACCGGTACGCTGAGCGACGATGACCGTGCTTCCATTGCCACCAAATTAGAAGGCATTCGCTCGCAATTACTTAACCAGGCCAATAGCCGTGATGGTAACGGACGATACATTTTTGCGGGCTATCAAACCGATGTCGCACCTTTCAGCGATGCCGGTGCGCCGGCCGGTGTCACTTATGTAGGTGGCGCGGATGCCATTACGCAGAAAGTCGATGATGGTCGCACGATGGCGGTGAGTAGCACAGGATCGTCAGTGTTTATGTCGATAACCAGCAACGCGAAAGCCGAGCCGGACGGCAGTGCCAGCGAGACCAATCTGTTTAACATGCTCGATAGCGCAATTGCAGCGTTAAAAACGCCGCAGGATGATGCTGATGACGCAACCAAGCAGGTTTTCCAGGATGCAATGGATAAAACCAACCGTGGCTTAAGCAACTCATTGAACAACGTGCTGGCAGTGCGTTCAGCCGTGGGTTCACAGCTGGCTGAACTCGATACGCTGGACGCGCAGGGTGATGACCGTGACACCATTATGGCATCGCAAATGACGGATCTGGTGCAGGTTGATTACACCCAAGCCATTTCAAGCTACACCATGCAACAAACGGCCTTGCAAGCTTCGTATAAGACCTTCACCGATATGTCGAAGCTGTCACTGTTCCAGCTTAATTCGTAATTGACCTGAACCTTTGAGCGTACTTTAACCGGGTGCGCTTAGTTTCTCCCACCGCCTTTTGGGGCTGTGGGATTTTTTTTGCCTGTTATTCAGGTCGCCATAAATGCCGCCTGCAGGCAATAAAAAACCCCGGACTGGCCGGGGTTTGATGTTGACTGACTTGCCAGAGGTTACGCGCTTTCCGGACGGGTTGCCGGTGCGGTTGCCTGGTGCGTCGCGCTGTGACCACCGGCTGAGCCGCGGCCCTCAAAGCCAAAGGCTGGACGGACCCAGTCGCTGTTGCGAACCGGTTCTGGTTCCCACGCCGGTGCTGGTGCTTTGGTCATCGGTGCAGTCGCGTGATGCTTGAAGCGCGTCTCAACCGTGGTCACTGCGGTATCACGTGCCGCAACCGGCGCATGAGGTTCAGTGACTGGCGTGACTTCGGCTTCAGCGGCGACTGGCGCAGCCAGCACGTCTTCAACCTGAGCTTCAACGGCTGGCGATACATCCACCGGCGCCTGTTCAGCAACTGCAGCCACTTCGCTTACTTCAGGCTTCGCTTCTTCAGCCACGGCAGCCGGTTCCGCTTCAGCCGCGGTTTCCTGTGCAACCTGTTCGTCAGCAGCAGAGATCACTGATGGCTCTTCGTTAACGGGCGCGGCAATCGGCGTGACGTCATCCGTATTCACCACGGGCACATCGGTGTGCGCCTGCGGTTCAACCTGATGTACGGCTTCTTCAGCGGCAACCTGCTCAACGGCCGGTTCAACAGCGTCAGCGGGTTGAGTCTCGGCATCCGGTGTTTGCTGGTAACCGTAATCCGACACTTCATGCATCGCATCTTGCGTGCTGTACTCTTCCTGCGCTTGCGCAACCGGGTAAGAGATCCACACTTTGCCTGACGCCATTTCTGGTGAAGCAGCAGCAGATTCCAGCGGCATTGCAGACTGCGTTGGGTAACGCTCGTCACGGTAGCGACGACGACGCTGACCGCTTACGCGCAGATGACGCGGTGAACGACGTGAACGGCGCGGCATATTGGCGCTATCACGGTTATCGCTATCATCTTGCTCGTCATTGCTGGCTTCAGGATGCTCTTTGTACTGAGCACGCGGCGCAGTTTCAACGGCAGCATCATGAACCACCGGCGCTTCGACAGTGATGTCAGGCGTTTCGCCAACACGCACGCGCTGTGACAGCTGACGCTGCTTACGACGTGGCATGACCTGAACGCGTTCTTCTTCGTGCTCAACGTTTTCGTCAACCGCAGGCGCCTGAACAACCGGTTCAGCGGCTTTCTGATCCTGCTGCTGAGCACGTTTTTCTTCCTGACGACGACGCTGGCGATCGGCACGCTGTTCGCGGCGCTGTTGCTGCTGCTCGTCACGTTGCTCAAGCGCTTCATCGCTCAGCACTGGACGCGCTTCACGCGGCTCGTTCTGGCGCTTATTGCGACGGTTGTCCTGATTATCACGCGGTTCGCGGGCTTCACGTGGCTCACGTGCTTCACGCGGCTCGCGCGGTTCACGACCTTCGCGCACCTGACCGTTCTCGCCATTACGCGGCGTACGTTCACGACGGTTGTTGCGACGGTTATTATTGTTACGACGTTCGCCACGCTGCTGGGTGTTTTCAGATTCAGCGGCAACAACGGCTGGGGTTTCCTGCTTAGTTTCAGCAGGCGCCGCAGCGGGCGCATCACCGGCAAACAGTTTCTTCAAGCCACTCAGCAGGCGAGCCACGAAACCCGTGTTGGTTACTGCAGGCGCAGCAACTGCTGGTTTGGTTTTCACTTCTGCTGCTGGCTGAGACTCTTTCACCACTTCAACCGGCGCAGGCGGCGCATCAGGCATCGCGAAGGCGGCCAGTGCTGGCTGCTCCGGACGACGACGCTCAGCGTGCTCTTCTTCAGAAGGCAGCGCCATTTCCGCTTCGTGCAGTTTCGGTAAGTGATAGCTCAGCGTTTGCGTCTCTTCGCCAGTACGAACACGCAGTACCGAGTAGTGTGGCGTTTCCATCTGATCGTTTGGCACGATGATGGCACGCACACCGCCCTGGCGTTTTTCGATGGCGCTAACGGCATCACGCTTTTCGTTCAGCAGGTAAGAGGCGACCTGAACCGGAACAATGGCATGCACTTCTTTGGTGTTGTCTTTCAGCGCTTCTTCTTCAATCAGACGCAGAATAGACAGCGACAGCGATTCGTTATCACGGATGGTGCCGGTTCCGCTGCAGCGTGGGCAGACGTGATGGCTGGATTCACCCAGTGACGGGCTCAGACGCTGACGCGACATCTCCAGCAAGCCGAAGCGTGAAATGTGGCTGATCTGAATACGCGCACGATCCTGACGTACCGCTTCACGCAGGCGGTTTTCCACCGCGCGCTGGTGGCGCACTGGCGTCATGTCGATGAAATCGATAACAATCAGGCCGCCGAGATCGCGCAGACGCAATTGGCGAGCAATCTCATCGGCCGCTTCCAGGTTGGTGTTGTACGCGGTTTCTTCGATATCACCGCCGCGAGTAGCGCGTGCGGAGTTGATATCAATCGCCGTCAGGGCTTCGGTGCTATCGATAACAATCGATCCGCCTGATGGCAGACGCACTTCACGCTGAAAGGCGGATTCAATCTGCGATTCGATTTGGTAGTGGCTGAACAGCGGGATTTCACCGGTGTAGAGTTTGATTTTGCTGCTGAAGTCCGGACGACCCAGTGCAGCAATGTGCTGACGGGCCAGTTCCAGTACTTTTGGATTATCGATAAGGATTTCACCGATATCCTGACGCAGATAGTCGCGGAAGGCGCGCACGATAACGTTGCTTTCCTGATGGATCAGGAAAGGCGCTGGGCGGCTGTCTGCGGCTTTCTTAATGGCTTCCCAGTGCTTCATACGGAAGCTGAGATCCCACTGCAGTGATTCGGCAGATTTACCCACGCCCGCAGTGCGGACGATCAATCCCATGCCGTCTGGAAGTTCCAGTGCGGAAAGTGCTTCTTTTAATTCGGTACGGTCGTCGCCCTCAATGCGGCGTGAAATACCACCGGCACGTGGGTTGTTCGGCATCAATACCAGATAGCTACCGGCCAGGGAAATAAAGGTGGTGAGTGCTGCACCTTTATTACCGCGTTCCTCTTTATCAATTTGAACGATAACTTCCTGGCCTTCACGCAGCACATCTTTGATATTCGGACGACCATGTGCGTTGTAATTGGCGGGGAAGTATTCGCGGGAAATTTCTTTCAGAGGGAGGAAACCGTGACGTTCTGCACCATAATCGACAAATGCAGCTTCAAGGCTGGGTTCAACGCGGGTGATTTTACCTTTGTATATGTTGGCTTTTTTCTGTTCGTGTCCAGGACTTTCAATATCCAGATCGTACAGACGTTGTCCATCAACCAGGGCAACGCGCAACTCCTCCTGCTGAGTTGCGTTAATTAACATTCTTTTCATCGTGACTTACTCGTTATTCTCACATGAGTGATCTAGCTGCGGGCATCGTTACCCTGGACGAGAATCAACCGATGGCCCCGTGTCTTAATGCACTGACGTCAACCTCACGGTTGTCGGCGGCTAAAGGGGCGCAAATCTTGTCGGTGGCCTGTTTTTCATAAGGAAATCCAGCGCCTGAAGGTGGAAATGTTACAGAGTATTCAAAAATCCACACATCCTGGTCTGTCGTCCAGGCCGCAACCCGCAGCCCGCTAAGTGCCTGATTTAACATTACGTCTTACGCCATTGCTGCGTGTCCGTTAAATCCGGCAAAATGACTTATTTCGCTCTTTTTCCTGCCTGAATCTTTCCAGGGCAGAAACCCCTGCATTATTCCATTGCTAACTCACATTAAGCAAGGCGACTTTTGCCAAGCTGAGAAGTTTATTCATCCATAACCTGTTCATTTGCAGGGCTAATCATCGCATCGCTGAAAATGTCGCCATTTTCACCGTTTCAATACGCGACAAAGAGAGAGTTAAGCACAGAAAAAGGGGTGGCGCTATCCAGGGACACTAATTAGAATCGCCGCCATGAAAACAGAGAATCCCGGCGTACAGTATGTCGCCATCACGGCTGAAAATGCCGGACAACGAATTGATAACTTTTTGCGCACCCAGCTCAAGGGCGTGCCGAAAAGCATGATTTATCGCATTTTGCGTAAAGGCGAAGTACGGGTAAATAAAAAGCGCGTTAAACCGGAATATAAGCTGGAGGAGGGCGACGAGCTGCGTATTCCGCCGGTCCGGGTTGCCGAACGCGAAGAGAATACGGTTTCACCGAAACTGGATAAAGTCGCGGCGCTCACCAATGCCATTCTGTATGAAGATGATTACCTGATGGTGCTGAATAAACCGTCGGGCACTGCGGTGCACGGTGGCAGCGGATTAAGTTTTGGCGTGATTGAAGGGCTGCGTGCGTTGCGTCCGGAAGCGCGTTTCCTTGAGTTAGTCCATCGTCTGGATCGTGATACTTCTGGCATTCTGCTGGTGGCGAAGAAGCGTTCTGCTTTGCGCTCGCTGCACGAGCAACTGCGTGAAAAGGGCATGCAGAAGGATTACCTTGCGCTGGTGCGCGGTGACTGGCCGTCGCATCTGAAAGTGGTGCAGGCTCCGCTGCTAAAGAACATTTTGCAGAGCGGCGAACGCGTGGTGCGCGTAAGTGCGGAGGGCAAACCTTCCGAGACGCGCTTTAAAGTAGAAGAGCGTTTTGGTTTCGCAACCTTAGTGAAAGCCAGCCCGGTGACGGGCCGTACCCATCAGATTCGTGTGCATACGCTGCACGGTGGCCATCCGATCGCTTTTGACGATCGTTACGGCGACCGCGACTTTGACGCACAGCTGGGTTCGACGGGCTTGTCGCGTCTGTTCCTGCACGCGGCTGCGTTGACCTTTACCCATCCCAACACCGGAGAAGTGCTGCGGATGGAAGCGCCACTGGATGGCGCACTGAAACATTGCCTCGCGCAACTGCGTCAGAAGAAAGACTGATTAAAGGGGCATCAACACAATGCGTTGATGCCCACCGCTCTTAACATCTCATTTAGCGCGATCAGCGGTAAGCCAATCAAGGTATTAGGATCGCGACCTTCTAGCCTGTCAAATAAACAAATCCCCAATCCTTCGCTTTTAAAACTGCCGGCACATTGTAGCGGCTGTTCCTTTTCGACATAGCCGCGAATCTCTTCGGCACTCAACTCGCGGAAATGCACGGTAAAGGGTTCGCAAATAACCGATTGGGTGCCGCTCTGCGGTTGCAGAAGTGCCAGGCCGGTATAAAAGGTGATGGCGTTACCGCTGGCGGCCGCGAGTTGCTGGCAGGCCTTCTCTACGGTATGCGGTTTACCGGTTATCTCGCCATTCAATACACAAACCTGATCGGAACCGATAATCCAGCGGTCCGGGTAACGTGCAGCCAGCGCCTGCGCTTTGGCTAATGCCAGCCGCTGCACCAGCTCGGAGGCTGATTCATGCGGCAGCGGGGATTCGTCGCAATCGGGAGCGGCGGTAATAAAAGGCAGGCCCAGTTTGCTTAGCAGCGCCTGACGAAAAGGGGAGGTAGAAGCTAAAACCAAAGGTGTCGTCATTTTTTTTCAGAATAGATAGCGTAAAGATGGCAGTCATTTTAAACTATGCGCCGCACTGGATGCGACTAACGGGTGAAAGATGCCGTAAACCGGCCTTTTTCTTTGACTCTATGACGTTACAAAGTTAATATGCGCGCCCTATGCAAAAGGTAAAATTACCCCTGACGCTCGATCCGGTCCGCGCCGCGCAAAAACGCCTTGATTATCATGGTGTTTATGCACCTGAATTGGTGGCGCGCTTGGCCGAAACGGTCGTGAGTGTGGACAGTGAAGTTGAATGCGATATGTCGTTTGCGGTTGATAACCAGCGCCTCGCCGTTCTGCAAGGAACAGCCGAAGTGCAGGTGACTCTGTCATGTCAACGCTGCAACCAGTCGTTTCCACGTCATGTTCACGTAAGCTATTGCTTCAGTCCTGTCTCTTCTGATGAACAGGCCGAGGCACTACCGGAAGCCTACGAGCCAGTTGATGTCAATGATTTTGGTGAGATCGACTTGCTGGCAGTGATCGAAGATGAGCTCATCCTCGCGCTGCCCGTGGTTCCGGTGCATGATTCTGAACACTGTGAAGTGTCCGACGCGGACATGGTATTTGGTCAATTGCCTCCAGAGGCAGAAAAACCAAATCCCTTTGCCGTATTAGCCAGTTTAAAGCGTAAGTAATAGGAGTAAGGTCCATGGCCGTACAACAGAATAAACCAACCCGTTCTAAGCGTGGTATGCGTCGTTCACACGATGCGCTGACCACTGCTGCTCTGTCAGTAGATAAAGTTTCTGGCGAAACTCATCTGCGTCACCATATCACTGCGGATGGTTACTACCGCGGTCGCAAGGTTATCACCAAGTAATCCTCGCGATTACACAAGGCGATACCTTGACACGTTTGACCCTGGCAGTTGATGCCATGGGCGGGGACTTCGGTCCTTGCGTGACAGTGCCTGCAGCCTTGCAGGCACTGGCCTCTCATTCGGAGCTGGTTCTTCTTCTGGTCGGCGATCCCGACATCATCTCGTCATTTCTTGCCAAAGCGGATTCCTCGTTACAGAGGCGTGTGCAGGTTATTCCTGCCGAATCGGTTATTGCAAGTGATGCCAAACCTTCTCAGGCGATTCGTAACAGCCGCGGCAGCTCCATGCGTGTGGCGTTAGAGTTGGTCAAAGAGGGGAAAGCACAAGCCTGTGTCAGTGCGGGAAATACCGGCGCACTGATGGGCCTGGCGAAAATGCTATTAAAACCGCTGGATGGCATTGAGCGTCCGGCGTTGATGACGGTGTTGCCGCATCAGCAGCATGGCAAAACGGTGGTGCTGGATCTCGGCGCTAACGTTGAATCCGACAGCGCCATGCTGGTGCAGTTTGCGATCATGGGCGCAGTGATGGCTGAAGAAGTGCTGGAGATCGCCCAGCCGCGTGTTGCGCTGCTGAATATTGGTCAGGAAGAGACCAAAGGATTGGAAACAATCCGCGCCGCATCTGCGGTGCTGCGAGCGTCACCGCAAATCAACTATATTGGATATCTTGAGGGGAACGATCTCCTCACCGGCAAGACGGATGTGCTGGTTTGTGATGGCTTCGTTGGTAATGTCACGTTGAAGACCATGGAAGGCGTGGTAAGAATGTTCCTCTCTCTGATTAAATCGTCAGAGGAAGGAAAAAAACGGGCCTGGTGGCTAACATTGCTGGGACGCTTGATTCAAAAGCGTCTGGCGAAGCGTTTCGGCCATCTCAACCCCGACCAGTACAATGGCGCTTGTCTGTTAGGATTGCGCGGGACAGTGATCAAAAGCCACGGTGCGGCGAATCAACGTGCATTTGCCGTGGCGATAGAGCAGGCGGAGCAGACGGTGCGAAAGCAAGTCCCTGAAAGGATTGCGGCGCGCCTTGACACTGTATTAGCCAGGAGTGACAAAGCGTAGATGTTTACCAAAATTATCGGTACGGGCAGCTATTTGCCTGAGCAGATTCGCTCCAATGCGGATCTGGAAAAAATGGTCGAGACGACGGACGAGTGGATTGTCACCCGTACCGGCATCCGTGAGCGTCGTATTGCCGCTCCGGAAGAAACCGTTGCTACTATGGGCTTCACCGCAGCACAGCGCGCGTTGGAAATGGCGGGTGTGAATGCGAGCGAAATTGGCCTGATCATTGTGGCGACCACCTCTTCCAGCCATGCCTTCCCAAGTTCAGCATGCATGATCCAGCAAATGCTGGAGATTAACGATTGCGCTGCCTTCGATTTGGCCGCTGCTTGTGCGGGCTTCACCTATGCACTGAGCGTTGCCGATCAATACATTAAAAATGGTGCGGTAAAACATGCGCTGGTGATCGGTGCAGACGTGCTGGCACGTACGCTCGATCCTAACGATCGCGGCACCATCATTCTGTTTGGTGATGGCGCGGGCGCGGTGGTGCTGAGTCAAAGCGAAGAGCCAGGCATCCTTTCTACCCATCTGCACGCCGACGGCCGTTACAGCAAACTGCTGACGCTGCCGTATCAGGATCGTGCCCATCAGGATGAGCCTGCTTATCTGACGATGGCGGGGAATGAAGTCTTCAAAGTGGCCGTGACTGAACTGGCGCACATTGTGGATGAAACTCTGCAAGCCAACAATCTTGATCGTGAAATGCTCGACTGGCTGGTGCCGCATCAGGCGAATCTGCGCATTATTAGCGCAACCGCCAAAAAGCTCGGTATGGGCATGGAGAAAGTTGTGGTCACGCTGGATCGTCACGGTAATACCTCGGCCGCGTCAGTGCCAAGTGCACTTGACGAAGCGGTGCGCGATGGCCGTATCAAGCCGGGACAACTGATTCTGCTGGAAGCCTTTGGTGGCGGTTTCACCTGGGGTTCTGCGCTGGTTCGCTTTTGATTGACAGGAACGAAAGATGACGCAATTTGCTTATGTTTTCCCAGGACAGGGATCGCAGACCGTCGGCATGTTAGCCGAGCTGGCCGCTGAAAACCCGCAGGTTGAAGCCACTTTCCGTGAAGCTTCTGACGCACTGGGTTATGACTTATGGCAGCTGGTCCAGCAGGGGCCAGCTGAAGAATTGAATAAAACCTGGCAGACACAGCCTGCGCTGCTGGCGGCTTCTGTTGCCATCTATCGCGTATTGCAGAGCAAAAATGCGGTGCAGCCAAGCATGATGGCCGGTCACAGCCTTGGTGAATACTCGGCGCTGGTTTGTGCCGGTGTGCTGAATTTCGCTGACGCCATTAAATTGGTTGAGCTGCGCGGCAAACTGATGCAGGAAGCGGTACCGGAAGGTACTGGCGCTATGCAGGCGATTATCGGCCTGGATGATGCATCCATCCGTAAAGCCTGTGAAGAGAGCGCTCAAGGCCAGGTGGTTTCACCGGTTAACTTCAACTCGCCGGGCCAGGTGGTTATCGCGGGCAACAAAGAAGCGGTTGAACGTGCGGGTGCAGCCTGTAAAGCTGCCGGTGCCAAACGTGCATTGCCGCTGCCAGTCAGCGTGCCATCGCACTGTGCGTTGATGAAACCTGCTGCCGATAAGCTGGCAGTAGCGCTCGAAGCGATCACCTTTAGTGCGCCTTCGGTGCCGGTGGTGAATAACGTCGACGTGAAGTGTGAAACTGAAGGTGCTGCGATTCGAAGTGCGCTGGTCCGTCAGCTGTATAGCCCCGTGCGCTGGACCGAATCGGTCGAATTTATTGCTGCGCAGGGCGTTGAGCAGCTGCTGGAAGTCGGTCCAGGTAAAGTTCTGACCGGTCTGACCAAACGTATTGTGGATAGCCTGAGTGCCGCTGCGGTGAACGATTCTGCTTCACTGAGCGCTGCACTTACCCAGGAATAAGAGGAAAAACATGAGCTTTGAAGGTAAAGTAGCGCTGGTTACCGGTGCAAGCCGTGGAATTGGTCGCGCCATTGCGGAAACGCTGGCTGCGCGCGGTGCCAAAGTGGTGGGAACCGCCACCAGTGCAAGCGGTGCGGAAGCAATCAGTGCTTACCTCGGCGACAAGGGCAAAGGCCTGCTGCTGAACGTTACTGATGCCGCCTCAATTGAGAGCGTCCTCGAACAAGTTCGCGCCGAATTTGGCGAAGTGGACATTTTAGTCAATAATGCAGGCATTACGCGTGACAATCTGTTGATGCGCATGAAAGACGATGAGTGGGCGGATATCCTTGATACCAACCTGACATCTGTCTTCCGTCTTTCTAAGGCGGTTATGCGTGCCATGATGAAAAAACGCGTGGGCCGTATCATTACCATCGGTTCTGTAGTTGGGACCATGGGTAACGCGGGTCAGGCAAACTATGCGGCAGCAAAAGCAGGTTTGATTGGCTTTAGCAAATCACTGGCGCGAGAAATTGCGTCACGTGGCATTACTGTAAACGTCGTGGCCCCGGGCTTTATCGAGACGGACATGACGCGTGCACTGAACGAAGATCAACGTTCGGGTATTTTGGCAGAAGTTCCCGCAGGTCGTTTAGGTGACCCGCAGGAGATTGCCAATGCTGTTGCATTCTTAGCCTCTGACGAAGCAGCCTATATCACGGGTGAAACGCTTCATGTCAATGGCGGCATGTACATGGTCTGATAATCACGAAAACATTTGCTTTATCTACGGTAAACACCGCAGAATAACGCAAAATCGTGGTTCGACCAGCCGGGATTTTGTTGCATCTTTTTCAACATTTTATACACTACGAAAACCATCGCGAAAGCGAGTTTTGATAGGAAATTAAATAGTATGAGCGATATCGAACAACGCGTTAAGAAAATCGTAGCTGAGCAGCTGGGTGTTAAAGAAGACGAAGTGATTAACACTGCTTCTTTCGTTGAAGACCTTGGTGCAGATTCTCTTGACACCGTTGAGCTGGTAATGGCTCTGGAAGAAGAGTTTGATACTGAAATTCCAGACGAAGAAGCTGAGAAAATCACTACCGTTCAGGCAGCGATCGACTACATCACTAGCCATCAAGGTTAATGAATATCTTCAGGCGGTCACCTCGACCGCCTGAGTTTTATGTTTGCCCCACATAGCGTTATTTTTTCCCTCCCTGGAGGACGTGCGTGTCTAAGCGTCGTGTAGTTGTGACTGGTCTTGGCATGTTGTCTCCTGTCGGCAATACCGTAGAGTCTACCTGGAGTGCTCTCCTTGCCGGTCAGAGCGGCATTAGCCTGATCGACCATTTTGATACTAGTGCCTACGCAACGCGTTTTGCGGGCTTAGTAAGAGATTTTAATTGCGATGATTTCATCTCGCGCAAAGATCAGCGCAAGATGGATGACTTCATCCAATACGGCATCGTTGCTGGTATTCAGGCTATGGCAGACTCCGGTCTGGTCGTAACCGATGAGAATGCTGGTCGCATTGGTGCGGCAATCGGTTCTGGTATTGGCGGACTGGGTTTAATCGAAGATAACCACAGTTCGCTGGTCAACGGTGGACCGCGCAAAATCAGCCCATTCTTCGTGCCTTCAACCATCGTCAACATGGTTGCTGGTCATCTCACCATCATGTACGGCCTGAAAGGTCCAAGCATCTCTATCGCAACTGCCTGTACGTCTGGTGTGCACAACATTGGTCATGCAGCGCGTATCATTGCGTATAACGATGCTGATGTGATGTTGGCGGGTGGTGCGGAGAAAGCCAGTACGCCACTTGGTGTCGGTGGTTTTGGTGCTGCTCGTGCGCTCTCCACGCGTAATGACAATCCTCAGGCGGCAAGCCGTCCGTGGGATAAAGATCGTGACGGTTTCGTGTTGGGTGACGGTGCTGGCATTGTCGTACTGGAAGAGTACGAACACGCTAAGAAACGTGGTGCGAAGATTTATGCTGAGATCATCGGTTTCGGCATGAGCAGCGATGCTTACCACATGACGTCACCTCCGGAAGACGGTTCAGGTGCAGCCGCGGCGATGGTTAACGCGCTACGTGACGCGCAGCTGAACGCTGAGCAGATCGGTTATGTCAACGCGCATGGCACCTCGACGCCAGCCGGTGACAAAGCGGAAGCGCAGGCGGTGAAATCGGTGTTTGGTGCGGCAGCTCACAGTGTGATGGTCAGCTCTACCAAGTCGATGACTGGCCACCTGTTGGGTGCGGCGGGTGCAGTAGAAGCGATTTATTCGATTCTGGCGCTGCGCGACCAGGCGATTCCACCGACCATCAACCTCGACAATCCTGACGAAGGTTGCGATCTGGACTTCGTGCCGCATACGGCGCGCCAGGTCAGCGGACTGGAGTACACCTTGTGTAACTCCTTCGGATTTGGCGGCACTAACGGCTCGCTGATCTTCCGCAAGGTTTAATCGCTCCTCAGCCATACAGAGGCCCGCAATGCGGGCCTTTTTTATATTTTCTACCGGGCTAATCAAGGCGGCCAGCATGTGGATAAACGGCATACCGCAAACCGAGCTTTCAGCACGCGATCGCGCAGTGCAATTTGGTGATGGCTGCTTTACCACCGCCGCGGTGATTAACGGCCATGTTGTGATGCTGGATGCGCATCTGCAGCGGCTCAAAGAGGGCTGTGCAAGGCTAATGATGGATGTGCCGGATTTAGTCCAGCTCGCTACAGAAATGCATAATGCCGCTAGGGGACAAACACATGCGGTGCTGAAGGTGATCGTGACGCCGGGCGCAGGCGGACGCGGTTACAGCCGCGCAGGCTGCCACTCACCTACGCGCATTCTTTCGCTCTCGCCGTGGCCGCAGCATTACGCCACGTTGCAACAGCAGGGCGCTGTGCTCCACACCAGCCCAATACGTCTGGCGCGCAATCCGTTGCTGGCCGGCGTAAAACACCTAAATCGCCTTGAGCAAGTGCTGATTCGCCAGCATCTTGACCAGACGGGCGGTGACGAGGCGCTGGTGCTTGACACTGGCGGGACGGTGGTGGAATGCTGTGCGGCCAATTTGTTCTGGCGTAAGGGCAACAATGTTTTTACGCCGCAGCTTGAGCAGGCTGGCGTGGATGGCATTATGCGTCGTTATCTGATGGCGCAGATGGCCGCAAATGGCCAGACTTGTCAGCTGATTGATGGCAGCAGGGACGACGTATTGAACGCCGATGAAGTGGTGATATGTAACGCCCTGATGCCCGTTTTACCCGTGCGACAAATTGACGACGTTTCATTTACCGCACGCTCGCTGTATCAGCAACTGCGCGCCAGTTGCCCGACGATGGAAGTATCATGACTCGAATGAAAAAAATTCTCGCAGGCGTTGTAATTGTCGCAGGACTCACCGCCGCCTTTGGCTATTGGCAGATTGAACGTTTAGCTGATACGCCCTTAACACTGCAGCAAGAAACCATTTACACCTTGCCCGCTGGCAGCGGTCGCGTGGTACTGGAAGCGCAACTGGAAAGTCAGAAGATCATTCCGCAAAGTATCTGGTTTGGGCCGCTGCTGAAACTGGAACCGGAACTGGCACGTTTCAAAGCCGGTACCTATCGCCTGGAAACCGGCATGACGGTGCGCCAGCTACTGCAACTGTTGGCCAGCGGTAAAGAAGCGCAGTTCCCGGTGCGTTTTATTGAAGGTTCGCGTCTTACCGAGTGGTTAGCCGAGCTACGCAAAGCGCCATACCTGAAACACACGCTGAGCGACGATCAATTTGCCACCGTTGCCGCCGCGCTTAAGCTTGATGTTAGCCAGCTGGAAGGCGGTTTCTATCCGGATACCTATCTCTATACCGCCAATACCAGCGATGTGGCGCTGCTGGAGCGTGCCCACGCGCGCATGAACAAGTTGGTTGATGAGATTTGGCAGGGACGTATGGAAAATCTGCCTTATAAGAAAGCGCAGGACATGGTCACCATGGCGTCGATCATTGAGAAAGAGACCGGCGTGAGCGAAGAGCGCGCGCGCGTGGCGTCGGTGTTCATCAATCGACTGCGGACCGGAATGAAGCTGCAGACCGATCCCACGGTGATTTACGGCATGGGCGACAGCTACACCGGCACGCTAACGCGTAAAAATCTGGAAACGCCGACCGACTACAACACTTATACCATTAGCGGTTTGCCGCCGGGACCGATTGCGATGCCGGGCCGTGCTTCACTGGAAGCGGCTGCGCATCCGGAAAAAACCAACTACCTCTATTTTGTCGCGGATGGCAAAGGTGGACACACCTTTACCACCAATCTGGCCAGCCACAACAAAGCGGTGCAGGTTTACCGGCTGGCAATGAAGGAAAAAAATGAAAAGTAAGTTTATCGTCATTGAAGGCCTGGAAGGTGCAGGCAAAACCACCGCACGCGATGCGCTGGTTGCCGTGCTGCATGAGCACGGGATTAATGATGTCGTCTTCACGCGCGAGCCCGGCGGTACGCCGCTGGCGGAACAATTGCGTATATTGGTCAAGCAGGGCATAGACGGCGAGCAGGTGACCGATAAAGCCGAGCTGCTGATGTTGTATGCGGCACGCGTGCAGCTGGTAGAGAACGTCATCAAACCGGCGCTGGCACGCGGTGCCTGGGTGGTGGGCGATCGTCACGATCTCTCTTCCCAAGCCTATCAGGGCGGCGGACGCGGACTGGATGCGCAACTGATGACCACGCTGCGTGATGCGGTGCTGGGCGATTTCCGTCCCGATCTCACGCTCTATCTCGACGTCACGCCAGAAATTGGACTGCAACGCGCCCGCGCACGCGGTGAGCTGGATCGCATTGAGCAGGAATCATTGCGCTTCTTCGAGCGCACGCGTGAACGCTATCTGGCCTTAGCTGCTCAGGATCCCTCGATACTCACCATTGATGCGACGCAAAACATTGCAAACGTGACATCGTCACTTCAACGCACCTTGCGTAGCTGGCTGGCAGGCCAATCCGCATGAATTGGTATCCGTGGTTGAATCAGCCTTATCGACAAATCATCGCCCGCCATCAAAGCGGCCAGGCGCATCACGCGCTGCTGGTACAAGCCATTGCAGGCATGGGTGACGATGCGCTGATCTGGGGCGTGAGCCGTTGGTTGATGTGTTTACAGCCGGAAGGATTGAAAAGTTGCGGCCATTGCCACGGTTGCCAGTTAATGCAGGCGCACACGCATCCCGATTGGTATCGCCTGGAAGCCGAAAAGGGGAAATCTTCGCTCGGTATTGATGCTGTGCGTGACGTCACTGAAAAGCTGTATCACTTTGCCCAGCAGGGCGGCGCAAAAATCGTTTGGTTGCCCGATGCGGCGCAGCTGACGGAAGCCGCCGCCAACGCATTATTGAAAACGCTGGAAGAACCACCGGCCAATTGCTGGTTTTTCCTCAGCGTGCGCGAACCTTCACGCTTGCTGCCTACGTTGCGCAGTCGCTGCATGACGTGGCATCTGTCGCCGCCGGAAGAGGCGCATAGTTTGCAATGGCTGCAGAAACAGCAACCGCAGCCGGAAGAGAAGCTGCGCGCTGCCTTGCGTTTGAGTAATGGCGCACCCGCCGCCGCCTTGACGCTGTTGCAGCCCGAGCGCTGGCAGGCGCGTGAAACGTTGTGTGAAACGCTGATTAAAGCGCTCAACGGCGATGTGCTGCAGCTGTTACCCGCGCTAAACAGCGAAGATGTGGCCGTACGTCTCAGTTGGCTGATTTCACTGCTGGTGGATGCGATGAAAGTGCAGCAGGACGCAAGTCAGTGGCTAAGCAACGGTGATCATCCGGATGTGGTCACACAGTTGGCGCAAAGAATGAACAGCAGTGCGCTCAACAGCAGCGCGCAGCAATGGATGCAGTGTCGCGAACAGCTGTTACATGTCGCCGCACTCAATCGAGAATTAATGTTGACCGATCGTTTACTCGCCTGGGGACGTTTACTGGCTCCGGCAACGGTCGGTTAAGCGAAAAGAGAGCTCTATGTTTATTGTCGATTCCCACTGCCATCTCGATGGCCTCGATTATGAAAAGCACCATCGCGATCTGGATGATGTCATCGCCAAAGCGGCGGCGCGCGATGTGAAGTTTATGCTGGCGATTGCCACCACCTTGCCGGATTACTACAAAATCAAACAGCTGGTGGGCGATCGTGAAAACGTCGCGCTGGCTTGTGGCGTCCATCCGCTTAATCAGGAAGCGCCGTACGACGTTGAAGAGTTCCGCCGTCTGGCCGCAGAGGATCGCGTGGTCGCGCTGGGTGAAACCGGGCTGGACTATTTCTATCAGCAGGAAACTAAAGCGCAGCAACAAGCTTCGTTTCGTGAGCACATTCGTACCGGCATTGCGTTGAATAAACCGATCATCGTGCACACGCGTGATGCGCGTGAAGACACGCTGGCGATTCTGCGCGAAGAGCAGGTAGAGAAGTGCGGCGGCGTGCTGCACTGTTTTACCGAAGATAAAGAGACCGCCGCCAAATTGCTCGATCTCGGTTTTTATATCTCTTTCTCCGGCATTCTGACTTTCCGCAACGCCGAACAGATCCGCGATGCGGCGCGCTACGTGCCGCTTGATCGTATGCTGGTGGAAACCGATTCGCCGTATCTGGCGCCGGTACCGCACCGTGGTAAAGAGAATCAGCCAGCGTTTACGCGTGATGTGGCGGATTACATGGCGGTGTTAAAAGGCGTTGATATCGAAACCCTCGCCGCTACTACCACCGAAAATTTCTCCCGCCTGTTCCACATCCCGATGAGTCGCCTCGGCGGCTAAACGCTTTATTTCAAACGCTGTAATTAATCAAAAATCACTCTACTGCACTGCGTCTTACGGGACGCAGGCAGTGTTTTATTGCTGTTTATTAGCGCAAGTCAGTAAGAAATGACTGAAAGGAATGGGACGTCCTTAGCGAAATGTGATGGCCGTCAATTTAACAATTAGCGATTTATTTTACTCTTCGTAATAAATCAAAAGACGCTCAGCGTCACCCCGGCGAAGGATCCTCCCCCTAAGCCATGCGCACTGCGCAAAAAAATTGCACTCATACTCAGGAGTTTCTATGTTCAAGAACGCATTTGCGAACCTGCAGAAAGTAGGTAAATCGCTGATGTTGCCGGTATCGGTTCTGCCGATTGCCGGTATTTTGTTAGGTGTTGGTTCTGCAAACTTCAGCTGGCTGCCGGAAGTGGTTTCCCACGTCATGGCCGAAGCGGGTGGTTCGGTGTTTGCCAATATGCCGCTGATCTTTGCGATCGGTGTGGCGCTTGGCTTTACCAATAACGACGGCGTTTCCGCGCTGGCGGCCGTGGTTGCCTACGGCATCATGGTGAAAACCATGGCGGTGGTTGCACCGCTGGTGCTGCATATGCCTGCCGGAGAAATTGAGGCTAAGCATCTTGCAGATACCGGTGTGCTCGGCGGAATCATCGCCGGTTCCATCGCGGCGTATATGTTTAACCGCTTCTATCGCATCAAACTGCCTGAGTATCTCGGCTTTTTTGCCGGCAAGCGCTTTGTGCCGATCATCTCCGGTCTGGCGGCGATTTTCACCGGTGTGGTGCTGTCATTCATTTGGCCGCCAATCGGTACCGCGATTCAGGAATTCTCACAATGGGCAGCCTATCAAAACCCAGTCGTCGCCTTTGGACTGTACGGTCTGATTGAGCGTTCGCTGGTGCCGTTTGGTCTGCACCATATCTGGAACGTCCCTTTCCAGATGCAGATTGGTGAATTCACCAACGCCGCAGGCCAGGTATTCCACGGTGATATCCCACGTTACATGGCGGGCGACCCAACGGCAGGCAAACTGTCTGGCGGCTTCCTGTTCAAAATGTACGGTCTGCCAGCGGCAGCGATTGCGATTTGGCATACGGCTAAACCAGAAAACCGCGCCAAAGTGGGCGGTATTATGATCTCCGCCGCGCTGACCTCGTTCCTGACCGGTATCACCGAGCCAATCGAGTTTGCCTTCATGTTCGTGGCGCCGATTCTGTATGTGATCCACGCGATTCTGGCAGGTCTGGCCTTCCCAATCTGTATTCTGCTGGGGATGCGTGATGGCACCAGCTTCTCACACGGTTTGATCGACTTTATCGTGCTGAGCGGTAACAGCAGCAAAATCTGGTTGTTCCCGATTGTGGGTATCATCTACGGCCTGATTTACTACACCGTATTCCGTTTCCTGATTGTGAAACTGAATCTGAAAACCCCTGGCCGTGAGGAGACCGCGATGGAGCAGAGCAGCGCAACCGGCAGCGAAATGGCGGGTAAACTGGTTACCGCGTTTGGTGGTAAAGAGAACATCACTAACCTTGATGCCTGTATCACGCGTCTGCGTGTCAGCGTGGCGGATGTCGGCAAGGTTGATAAGGCTGAACTGAAAAGCCTCGGCGCGCGTGGTGTGGTGGTAGCAGGTTCAGGCGTTCAGGCGATTTTCGGCACCAAGTCCGATAACCTGAAAACCGAAATGGATGATTATATCCGCAGCATGTAACTGAAAAAGGCGGGCAGAGCTGGTGCGATGAAGCGGCGTCAGATCGTAAAGACGCCATAAACCTTCCCTGGGGCTCGGCCCAAGCCATCCATGGCTTGGGACGCTTTACTCCTCTGCCGCCGCTTCAACGCACATTACTTACTGTGCGTAAAAATGCCCTCAAATGAGGGCATTTTTTTATTTACAAATAAACCCGCAAATACTCCGTCAAACACAGCAGCGCCATGGCCTGACCATACGGCATTGAGGTGAGCGGGATTTGGCGGTAATACTCGAGATCGCTGCCCATCGCTGTTCCGAACGACACCTGCTTCAATTCCCCATCCTCATCGATATTGCCGATCACGCCGCGCAACGCTTTCTCCGCCAGCGGCAAATATTCGGGCGAAAGATAATGTTTGCGCACCGCTTTAAGAATGCCATAGGCGAAACCGGCGGTGGCGGAGGCTTCCGGATAACTGTTGGGATCGTCGAGCAAGGTGTGCCACAAACCGCTGCTGTGCTGACAGGCGCTCAGCGCCTTCACCTGACTCTCCAGCACCTGCTGCAGGAAACGCCGCGTGGCGTGCTGTTCCGGCCAGTTCATCATCTCGAGGAAATCAGGAATAACGATAGTCAGCCAGCTATTGCCGCGCGCCCAACGTGCGTTGGCAAAATTGTGCCGCCCCTCAAACGTCCAGCCGTGGAACCACAAACCGGTTTGGCGATCCATCAAATATTGGGTATGAATCAGGAACTGATAACTGGCTTCTTCGACAAACTCCGGACGATCCAGCAGCTGGCCAATCTTCGCCAGCGCCATTACGCTCATCATCAAGGTGTCATCCCACAGCTGCTGGGTGTTTTCGTTGTTGTAGACGATGTGCTGCAAACCGCCTTGCTCGGTGCGTGGCATCTCATACATCACCCATTCAGCCCAACGCTCCAGCACCGGTCGCCATGCGGCATTGCGCGTCTCTTCATAGCGATACGCCAGCGTCAGGAACGGGCAAACGGTATTGACGTTCTTGGTTGGCGTACCTTCCGCCAGGCGCGTGCTGAACCAGTCATCGATAATCTTCAGCGTCGCTTGATCGCCGGTTTGCTGATAGTAGTGCAGCATGCCGTACAGGCCGATGCCGTGCGTCCACTCCCAACCGGCCCAGCCTTTGGTATCGATCACGCGGCCATCATCAAGGCGCAGCAAAAACTCGCCGCTGTGATCGGTAATATTCACCAGATTATGGGTTAGCCGCTTAATCAACTGCACCAGCTCAGTACGTGGCAACAGATATTCAGGCTGGCGCAGTAACGCGCTGTGCTTTACAGGAAATACAGTCATGGTTCATTCCTATCGTTAATCAGGGTAGAGAGAGAAGGTAAAGATCGTGGCTGCGTCGGCAGCGGCGGTGCGGCAGGCTTATGACGGTTGAGATAGCCGACGTTGTTATTGCCCCACAGATTTTCATACGGCATGCCCGCCAGCATTTCGACCACTTCACGCGCCTGTGGCGAAATACGCTCTGGCACCACGCGTCCGGCTTCGCGCATTTTCAACGTCTCTTCGCGCAGCACGGTGTGGGTTTGCAGATTGAGTTTAAAGCGCAGTGAAATAATGAAGCCGCAGGCCAGCACACAGAGCGTGCCCACGCTGAGGATCGCCAGGATGGTATGGCCGACAGCCGGCACCTGCGTGGCCTGGCCGGAAGAGAAGCCCGCCAGCTGCAACACGATACCGACGAACATCACCGCACCCGCTTGCGAGGCTTTGCGCGTCAGCGTCATGATGCCGGCAAAAATGCCTTCGCGACGTTGGCCGGTAATCACTTCATCGACGTCAGCGATATAGGTGTAAGTATTCCACGGCACATAGTTGATGCCGCCGCGACCAAGACCGGCAAGACCGGAAATCAGTACCAGCAGAGCGAAGTTGTCGTTCATGCCGCTGTACCACAATCCGGCGTAGGAGAGGGCGCTAAGCCCAAACAGCACCACCACCATACGGTATGCGGGCGCAGGCCCAAGGCGGATACACAGCGGAATCATCGCCATCACCGCAATAAACTGCATCACCGCCATGGTGCCCATCAGGTTGGAGGCGATCTGCGCGCTTTGCATCAGCACAAATACCACATACCAGGTGAACACCGCGTTAAAAACGTCCTGCGCGATATAGCCGCCGAGATACATGCCCAGATGCTGGCGGAAAATACGAATGCGCAGCGTTGAGGCCAGCTCGGTGTAGAGGCGCTTCAGGCTCTGTAGCAAGGTCAGCTGTGATTTTTCCTGCTCGGCGCGGCGCGATTCGGCAGAGAAATCGTCAGGATCGCGTTCCCAGGTAAACAGCCACACCAACGTTAATACCAGCGCACAAATCACCGAGAACACCAGGCTGGCGTAGAAGAAGGAGATCGGATTCTCTTTGCCAAACCAGCCAATCAGTATGCCCGGCAGGAACGCTGCCAGAATGGCCGACAGCTGCGCCAGGCCAATACGCGCGCCAGAGAAGCGGGTTTTCTGTTTGAAATCATCGGTCATCTCCGGTACCAGCGTTTCGTAAGGCACCAGAATCATGGTGTAGACCATATCGAACAGCAGATAAGTCAGCAGATACCACCAAAAACTCATGTCGCCAACCCACATCAGGCTGTAGCTGAACACGCACGGAATACCGAGCAGGATAAAAAATTTGCGGCGGCCAAAGCGCTTGCCGAGCCAGGTCGAACCGAAGTTATCGGTCAGGAAACCCATCAGCGGGCTCACCACCGCATCCAGTACGCGGGCGGCGGCGAAAATGAAGGTCGCCTGAATCGGCGAGAGCCCACAAAAGGTGGTGTAAAAGTAGAGCAGCCAGGCGGCGGTTAGCGCCGTGGTGCCTGCACCGAGGAAATCCCCGGACCCATAGGCCAGATAATGGCCCAGGCCAATCTTACGAGAGCGCATGGCAGGTTCTCCTTGAATTAGTCGGTAAACACATCCCTCATCACTCCGTACAACTTGCGCGGATTGGATTGAAAGTAGAGCGGCTTAAGCTGGCAAACCTTCGTGATTTCGCAATGACCTGCAGGTGAGTGGCAAAATCACAAAGAAAATGGCGTGATATCTCTAATTTATAAAACAGCGTTTCATTTTTGTGGTTAAGGAGATGTCAGGAATGCGAGCTGTAGCACATGCGTGGCGAAGAGTTAAATCGGCTTAAAGGCAGCCATTTAATGCAGGAATTGTGGTCCTGAGGTTGAAAGAAATGGAATTCCTCACGCATACTGCCTGACTGAACTCAGGCTTAAGGAAATGCACCATGGCTGAAGAAACCATTTTCAGTAAAATCATCCGTCGCGAGATCCCCGCCGACGTGGTTTATCAGGACGAACTGGTCACCGCCTTCCGTGATATCGCGCCGAAAGCGCCTACCCATATCTTGATCATCCCCAATGTATTGATTCCCACCGCCAACGATGCGCAGCCCGCACACGAGCAGGCGCTGGGCCGGATGATCACCGTAGCCGCCAAAATTGCCCGTGATGAAGGCATTGCCGAAGATGGCTATCGTCTGATCATCAACTGCAACAGCCATGGCGGTCAGGAGGTTTATCACATCCATATGCATTTTGTTGGCGGTCAGCCGCTGGGCCCGATGCTGGCCAGCTAACTCAGGCGGACAACGTGATGCGTCAATGGCTGAGTGGCTTGCTGTTGCTGACCCTTGCAGGTTGCAGCAGCGATAAGCCGATGATTAATACCTCGCAGTCGCTGGTGATGGAATCGGCGGTGTTATCCGCGGGCATTATTACCGATGATCCGAAGTTGACCGAACAAGATGGTCAGCAGCGTGCCATGAGCATGTTGTACAACCAGCGTGAAACGCCAGTGAAAGTGCACTATCGTTTCTATTGGTACGACGACAAAGGATTGGAAATCACGCCGGAAGAGCCGGCGCAAAGCCAAATCGTTCCGGCGCACGGCAGCGTAGAAGTGGCCTCACAAATGGGCAATCCGACCGCCAGTAAGGTGCGTCTCTATCTTTATCTTTGAGGAGTAAGCTGTGATTCGCAGTGTAAAACGTTCGGGCGCGTTGTTATTTGCGCTAATGCTCACCGGTTGTGTGGTGCAACAACAGACGCCGGCACCGGTAGAACCCACGCAGCCGACTACGCCCACTCAGCCGGTTGAACCCACGCCGCAGCCAGTGCCGCCGCCGCAAACCGTGCCGCAGCCACCAAAGCTGAAAACCATTAACTGGGATGCCAGCGTCCAGCCGTTGGTCGGTAAGATGGTGCAATCTTCAGGCGTAAATCCGGGCAGCGTGCTGCTGGTGGATCGCATCAAGAACAGCACTAATGGCGCGCTGCAAACCGACAAAGCCACCGATGCGATTCAGAATGCGCTGGCCAACAACGGCAAGTTCACGCTGATCACCCCAGAACAGCTGGCGCAGGCCAAGCAAACGCTGGGCTTGTCGCCGGATGACAGCCTCAACTCGCGCAGTAAAGCGATTGGCCTGGCGCG
The DNA here is from genome assembly GCF_054823405.1 of Kluyvera sp. 1366. Taxonomy (NCBI): domain Bacteria; kingdom Pseudomonadati; phylum Pseudomonadota; class Gammaproteobacteria; order Enterobacterales; family Enterobacteriaceae; genus Kluyvera; species Kluyvera sp. 1366. The sequence goes on along the minus strand of NZ_JBTRDW010000006.1, from coordinate 237,982 downwards.
CAACGTTAACGCGCAGTATGTGCTCTACAGCAATGCGCAGGGCGATGTGAAATCACCGACGCTGCAAATGCAGCTGATGCTGGTACAAACCGGTGAAATCATCTGGTCAGGAAACGGTGTTGCTCAACCCTGATCCACAGCTGCAAAACCTGCTTCAGCAACAATGGCCGACGGCGCAAGCTGCCGGTCATTTTTTCGCGCTGCCGGGACTGAGCGGGCAAAGCGTGCGCGTGCAGATGCCGCAGGGCGAATTGCTGGCGCGACGAGCGCCGCCGCAGCCGATCCCGTTTGTCGATCGCCAACGCGAATACCGCATTCTGCAGCAGCTGCGGCATGCACAGCTGGGGCCGCAGCCGCTGGCGTGGCGCCATCCCTGGCTGCTGCAAAGCTGGATGCCGGGCGAGGTGCTCACCTCCGCGCAGTTTAACGCGCAGCGGCAGGCGATTGTGGCGCTGCTGCAGCGTCTGCACCAACAGCCGCTCACCGGCTACCGTTTACGATTAGCGCCGCTGCTACAGCGCTATTGGCAGCTTTGCCGGCAGCGTCACTGGCGCTGGCAGCGTCGTCTGCAACGCTTATTACAGCAGGGCGAACCGCAGCCGCTGCGCCTGGCGCCGCTGCATATGGATGTCCACGCCGGCAACCTGATTGCCACGCCGGAAGGTTTACGCCTGATCGACTGGGAGTATGCCGCCGACGGTGACGTGGCGCTGGAGCTGGCGGCGGTGTGTGCGGTTGATGGCGATACGCGTTCCGCGTGGATTGCTGATTACGCCGCGCGCGCGCAACTGGATGAGCCAGCACTGGCATGCCAGATGCAGCGCTGGCAACCGTGGCTGCAGCTGTTGATGGCCAGCTGGTATCAGCTGCGTGCCGAGCAGAGCCAGGATGACACCTTACTGCAGCTGGCGCAGGCCAGCTGGCACGACCTTTAACCCAGGATTTTAATCATGACCATGAACACACCCGGACCGCTGATGCTTGACGTCGAAAGCTATGAGCTGGACGCCGAAGAACGCGAAATTCTGCAGCATCCGCTGGTGGGCGGACTGATTCTGTTTGCCCGCAACTTCCACGATGTCGAGCAGTTAGCAGAGCTGGTGCGCCAGATTCGCGCCGCTTCGCGCAATCGTCTGGTGGTAGCGGTGGATCAGGAAGGCGGTCGCGTGCAGCGTTTCCGCGACGGCTTCACGCAGCTGCCGGCGATGCAATCGTTCGCCGCGCTGCACGATCTCAATAGTGCCGGTGAACTGGCGCAGCAGGCGGGCTGGCAGATGGCGTCGGAGATGATCGCCATGGACATCGACATCAGTTTCGCGCCGGTGCTCGATATTGGCCACATCAGCGCGGCGATTGGCGATCGTTCATTCCATGAAGATCCGGCCATCGCCCTACAGGTCGCGCGCCGTTTTATCAACGGCATGCATGAAGCCGGCATGAAAACCACCGGCAAACACTTCCCCGGTCACGGTGCGGTCAGTGCCGATTCGCATAAAGAGACGCCGCGCGACAACCGCGATGCCGCCACGCTGCGTCAGCATGACATGGCGATCTTTAAGCAGTTGATCGACGAGCAGCTGCTTGATGCGGTGATGCCGGCGCACGTTATCTATACTGAGGTGGATCCGTTGCCTGCCAGCGGTTCGCCGTATTGGCTGCAAACCGTATTGCGCGAGGAGCTCAGCTTTAACGGCGTGATTTTCTCCGACGACCTGTCGATGGAAGGTGCCGCGGTGATGGGCAGCTACGCCGAACGCGCGCAGCAGTCGCTGAATGCCGGTTGCGATATGATCCTGGTGTGCAATCAACGCGCGGGCGCGGTGAGCGTGCTGGATAACTTGACGCCGATCGGGGCAGAGCGCGTGACGCAGTTATACCATCAAGGGCGTTTTACCCGTCAAAGCCTGCTGGCAAGCGAGCGCTGGCGGCAAAATCAGCGTCAGTTAAGCGCGTTGCAAGAGCGCTGGCTGGCGCACAAAGCCTCGGGCAGATAAGCATCGCTGCCCGGATTTCACTCCACGCTGAGGATAATCATGATCATCTATCTGCACGGTTTTGATTCCAACAGTCCGGGCAACCATGAAAAGGTGCTGCAGCTGCAGTTTATTGACCCGGACGTCAGATTAGTCAGCTACAGCACCCGCCATCCCAAACACGACATGCAGTTTCTGCTGAAAGAGTGCGACAAGCTGCTACAACAGGGCGACGATGCGCATCCGCTGATTTGCGGGGTTGGGCTGGGCGGTTATTGGGCCGAACGCATTGGCTTCCTGTGCGGCATGCGTCAGGTGATCTTCAATCCAAATCTGTTCCCGTTTGAGAACATGGAAGGCAAAATCGATCGCCCGGAAGAGTATCTCGATATCGCCACTAAGTGCGTCAACGATTTCCGCGAAAAGAACCGCGAAAAGTGTCTGGCGATTTTGTCTCGTCAGGACGAAGCGCTGGATAATCAGCGCAGCGCGACGTACCTGCAGCCGTTCTATGAAATTATCTGGGATGACGTAGCCAGCCACAAATTCAAGAACATCGCGCCGCATTTGCAGCGCATCAAAACCTTCAAACTCCTCGCCTGACCGTCCGCGCGCCGTGTGATGCGGCGCATAAAATGTGTAACATTCTGATAATGCAGCTGAAAGATTGATGTACATCAATTTTCTTATGTGATGTCTCTGACGCCGTGATATTCTGCCCTCAGCTCGCGATTTAACGTCGCCAACCCTATGTTTATTAAGGTTTTTATTAACCATTAATTAACTATTGGTTTACAACTTTGAGGGGGGTCTTTGTTGACTACATCTATGGAAAAAATCGTTATCATCGGCGGTGGTGCTGGCGGCTTAGAGCTGGCAACGCAGCTCGGTCACAAGCTGGGACGCAAGAAGAAAGCCGAGATCATCCTGGTCGATCGTAACCACAGTCATCTATGGAAACCGCTGCTGCATGAAGTGGCAACCGGTTCGATGGACGAAGGGATTGATGCGCTAAGCTATCTGGCGCACGCGCGTAATCACGGTTTCCAGTTCCAGCTGGGATCGCTGACGCAAATCAATCGTGAAAACAAAACCCTTGAGCTGGCCGAAATCCGCGATGCGGAAGGCGCACTGTTAGTGCCGCAGCGTGAGCTGGCCTACGATCGTCTGGTCATCGCGCTTGGCAGCACCTCAAATGACTTCGGCACGCCGGGCGTAAAAGATCACTGCATCTTCCTCGACAACCCGCATCAGGCGCGTCGTTTCCATAACGAAATGCTCAACCTGTTCCTGCGTTTCTCGGCCAGCGAAGGCAGCCTGGAAAAAGTCAACATCGCCATTGTCGGCGGCGGCGCCACCGGCGTGGAACTCTCTGCAGAGCTGTATAACGCGGTGAAACAGTTGCACAGCTACGGCTACAAAGGTCTGGATAGCAGCTCGCTGAACGTCACGCTGGTGGAAGCCGGTGAACGCATTCTGCCGGCGCTGCCACCGCGTATCTCGGCGGCGGCGCATCAGGAGCTGACCAAACTTGGCGTACGCGTGTTGACGCAAACCATGGTCACCAGCGCCACCGAAAATGGCTTGAATACCAAAGGCGGCGAATTCATTGATGCCGATCTGATGGTGTGGGCGGCCGGTATCAAAGCGCCAGACTTCCTGAAAGAGATTGGCGGTCTGGAAACCAACCGCATCAATCAGCTGGTGGTAAAAGAGACGCTGCAAACCACGCTGGATGATGACATCTACGCCATTGGTGATTGCGCCTCCTGTGCGCTGCCGGGGGGCGGATTTGTACCGCCGCGCGCGCAGTCAGCGCATCAAATGGCGTCGCGCGCGCTGGAGAACATCCTTGCACAGCGTAAAGACAAACCGTTGAAAGCCTATGTTTATAAAGATCACGGTTCGCTGGTGTCGCTGTCGCGCTTCAGCACCGTCGGCAGCTTGATGGGTAACCTGATGCGCGGATCGATGATGGTGGAAGGGCGCATTGCGCGTTTTGTCTACATCTCTCTATATCGTATGCACCAGATTGCGCTCCACGGATACTTCAAGACCGGTCTTATGATGCTGGTCGGCAGTCTTAACCGCGTCCTGCGTCCGCGTCTCAAGCTGCACTGATGATTTTCGGGCGGTGAATGCCGCCCTACGCCACACCAGCTGCCGTAACCCGCTGAAAACTGCACGTTCAGCTTTAGGTTACGGCACTATTTCATCCGCTCTCGGAACTCTCCTAAAAGCTGGCCCTGATGGGTTTCCGCTGCGTTTCCTCCATTAATCTGATGTTGCAATTACGGTCCATCTGTAAAACTTATCACCAACAAACACGGCGCGGCGCGCACGCCGGTTATGCCTCGGTTACCCAGGATTGGGTAGCGGCAGGAATGCGCGGTAACAACCTTCAGGAGGATATTCCTGTGAATAAATCAATGTTAGCGGGTATCGGTATCGGCGTGGCAGCAGCGTTAGGTGTTGCCGCAGTCGCCAGCATGGATGTTTTCGATCGCGGCCCGCAGTTTGCACAAGTCCTGTCGGCGACGCCGATTAAAGAGAGCATCAAGCAGCCGCGACAGGAGTGTCGCAATGTGACGCTGACCCATCGTCGTGCGGTCCAGGATGAGAATCGCATTGCCGGTTCGGTGCTGGGCGCAGTAGCCGGCGGCGTGTTGGGCCATCAGTTTGGTGGTGGACGCGGACGCGATGTGGCTACGGTAGCGGGCGCGTTAGCTGGCGGTTACGGTGGTAATCAGGTGCAGGGTGCGCTGCAGGATCGCGACACGTACACCACCAACGAGCAGCGTTGCAAAACGGTATATGACAAACAGGAAAAAATGCTGGGTTATGACGTGACCTATAAAATAGGCGACCAGCAGGGCAAAATCCGCATGGAAAACGACCCTGGTACCCGCATTCCGCTCGACCGTAATGGTCAGCTGATCCTCAATTCAAATCAGGCCTAATTGGGCAAAGATGCATCACAGCAGCAGTAACGAAAAAAGCGCCGCAAGGCGCTTTTTTTTATGTGTGAGATCCTCAACGCGCACGGATTCGTAGCGGCGCAATTTGTTGCGCATCATCAATGGCGCACGGAGTCAAAGGCGCGCGATGAATCGCGCCGCTACGATTCCGTGCGGATATCCACTAAACCCGGTTTTTCGCCAGCTCGCTGACAAATCCCTGCACCCACTCCATACGGATTTTCCGGTCCGCCATATCGCGGGTGAACTTCAATCTCGTTGGGCCATCCAGCTTCCATTGCTGAGGATCTTTCTGCAGCAGGCCAATCAGCCAGCCTGGATCGACCTGATTCTGCGGCGCAAACTCGAAGAATCCGCCTTTGTCGCTGGCTTCAATCTTACGAATCCCCAACTCGCGCGCCACTAAACGCAGCCCGGCAACATCCAGCAGATTACGCGCGGCATCCGGCAGCTTGCCGAAGCGGTCAATCATCTCAACCTTCAGTTCCGCCAAATCCTGCTCATCGGCGGCGCTGGCCACGCGCTTGTAGAGCGACAAGCGGGTATTCACATCCGGGATAAAATCATCCGGCAGCAGGGCAGGCATACGCAGTTCAATTTCGGTTTGATTGCTGGTGAGATCTTCCAGCGACGGCTCGCGTCCCGCCTTCAGCGCATCGACCGCGTTCTCCAGCAGCTCCATATACAGCGTGAAGCCGATGGTTTCCATTTGGCCGCTCTGATCCTCGCCGAGCAGCTCACCCGCGCCGCGGATCTCCAGATCGTGGGTTGCCAGCGCAAAACCGGCGCCGAGATCTTCCAGCGACGCGATAGCTTCCAGACGTTTTTGCGCATCAGTGGTCATCGCTTTTGGATGCGGCGTCAGCAGCCACGCATAGGCCTGATGGTGCGAACGTCCCACGCGGCCACGCAGCTGATGCAGCTGCGCCAGACCAAAGTGGTCGGCGCGTTCGATGATAATGGTGTTGGCGCTGGGTACGTCGATACCGGTTTCGATGATGGTGGTACACACCAGCACGTTAAAGCGCTGATGGTGGAAATCATTCATCACCCGCTCGAGATCGCGTTCACGCATCTGACCGTGACCAATGGCAATGCGCGCTTCCGGCACCAGATCGGCCAATCGCTGCGCCGCTTTCTCGATGTTCTCCACGTCATTATAGAGATAGTAAACCTGGCCGCCGCGCAGCACTTCACGCAGGATTGCCTCGCGCACCACCAGGCTGTCGTACTCACGCACAAAGGTTTTCACCGCCATGCGTCGTGCCGGTGGCGTGGCAATAATCGACAGATCGCGCATGCCGCTCATCGCCATATTCAGGGTACGCGGAATCGGCGTGGCGGTGAGCGTCAGGATATCGACATCGGCGCGCATCGCCTTGATCCGCTCTTTATGACGCACGCCAAAGCGGTGCTCTTCATCGACAATTAGCAGGCCGAGATCGTGCCACTTCAGGTCGTTAGACAGCAGCTTATGGGTGCCAATCAGAATATCGACTTTGCCCTCGCGCGCCTGTTCCAGCACCTGACTCTGCTCTTTGGCGGTGCGGAAGCGCGACAGCATCTCAATGCGCACCGGCCAGTTAGCGAAACGATCGCGGAAGTTGTCGTAATGCTGCTGCGCCAGCAGCGTGGTGGGCACCAGCACCGCGACCTGTTTGGCGTTCTCAACCGCCAGAAACGCAGCGCGCATCGCCACTTCGGTTTTACCAAATCCGACGTCGCCACACACCAAACGATCCATCGCCAGCGGCTGACACATGTCGCTCAGCACCGCGTTGATCGCCTGGCCTTGATCCGGCGTGGTTTCAAACGGGAAGCCTTCGCAGAACAGCTGATACTGATCGCGATCGTGCTTAAAGGCAAAGCCGGTTTTGGCTGCGCGCTGAGCGTAAATATCCAGCAGCTCTGCCGCCACGTCGCGCACTTTCTCAGCAGCTTTCTGCCGCGCGCGTGACCAGGCATCGCTGCCAAGTTTATGCAGCGGCGCGTTTTCATCCGCGCCACCGGCATAGCGGCTAATCAGATGCAGTGATGAAACCGGCACGTACAGCTTGGCGTCGCCCGCATAGGAGAGCATCAGATATTCAGCGACGATGCCGCCGGCTTCCAGCGTGGTCAGGCCGATATAACGCCCCACGCCGTGCTCCAGATGCACCACCGGCTGGCCGGGATGCAGCTCGGCGAGGTTGCGGATCAGCACATCAGGATTGATGGTGCGGCGATTATCCTGGCGACGACGACTGACGCGCTCGCCAAGCAGATCGCTTTCGCAAATCAACGCCAGCTGGCGTTGCGTATCGATAAAGCCGCGCTCGCTGGCGCCAATCATCAGGCTAAGCGGCTGATTGGCGGCCTGATCAAAGTGATCGATAGCCTGTGGACGCAGTTTAATGCGCGCCAACAGCTCTTGCAGGCTTTCACGCCGGCCTTCACTCTCAACCGAGAAAATCACCTGACCGCTGAATTGTTCAAGGAACTGACGCAGCAGATCGAGTGGCGCTTTGGCCTGCGCCTGCACCGTCAATTCCGGCAGCGGCTGATAACCGAGATTGGTATTCGCTGCTTTTTCCGGCAGCGTCTCGCTGCTTAACTGCATGCGCGGCCAGGCTTTCAGTTCGCTCATCAGCGTGTCGGGACGCAGCCACAGCGTGACCGGCTCCAGCAGCGGGCGCATCGGATCGATACGGCGATTCTCAAAGCGCGCGTTGGCGTCAAGCCAGAAGCGCTCGGCGCTGGCCAGTAAATCGCCGCTATTGAGCAGCAGCGTATTGGCGGGCAGATAGCTGAACAGCGTCGGCAACGCCTGCTCAAAGAACAGCGGCTGCCAGTATTCGATACCGGCGGGCAGCGTGCCTTTGCTCACCTGCTGATAGACATGCTCCGGCTCGCGCCGTACGTCAAAGGTTTCGCGCCAGCGGCTGCGGAACAGCTCGATGGCGGCTTTATCCGTGGGGAATTCATGCGCCGGCAACAGGTTGATCGCGTTGACCGCCTCCAGCGTGCGCTGCGTATCGACGTCAAACAGACGCAGGCTGTCGATCTCATCGTCAAAGAAGTCGATGCGATAAGGTTGGTCGCTGCCCATCGGGAACAGATCGAGCAGCGCACCGCGCGTGGCGTATTCACCGTGCTCCATCACCTGATCGACGTGGCGATAACCGGCCTGCTCCAGCTGATCGCGCAGCGCATCGCGCGACAGCTTTTGCCCTTGCTGCATTACCAGCGCATGGCCATGCAGGAAGCTGTGCGGACACACGCGCTGCATCAGCGTGTTGACCGGCATAATCAGCATCCCGCGCGTTAAGTTGGGCAGTTGATACAGCGTGGAGAGGCGAGCTGAGATGATGTCCTGATGCGGCGAGAAGCTGTCGTAGGGCAGCGTTTCCCAGTCAGCGAGATGGGTGACCGGCAGATCGGTGAACTGGCGAATCTCCTCCTGCAGACGCAGGGCAGATTGCATATCCGGGGTAATCATCAACACCGGACCGCTGTGGCGTTCGGTGATGCTGGCGCACTCAAGCGCTTGCGCGGCGCCGACGAGCTGGCCGAGCTGGCGATGGTCGCCGGCTTTGACTGGCAGGGTATAACGACTCTGTTCCGACATGGGATCTCGACATTCTCTCCTTGGATTACAGGGCGTCATCATTCCATAATCCGCCCTGAGGATCATCTGTCGTGGTGCGATTTCTCACACTTTTGCCGGTTGAGCTACTTACTCGATTGCTGTGTGTAGTGCATACGTGGGCGGTCGACATTGGCCCAGGACAGCTCTTTCTCCAGATGGTAGCTGTGGTTGCCGTCGTCCCACTTCACGTAATAGCCGGTTGGCGCATCTCCCTGTTCAAAAACGTTGACGATCTCGCCTCTGATTTCTCCCGATTTATGCTTCACGATACTGTTCTTAGGGAATTTGAACATGGTGTACTCCTCGTCGCCTGCGGTAATTCACCTTTAAGTCTACGCCAGCCAATGACGAATAAACGTACAAATAACATCATTAATTTGTCGCAATTTTATGCATAAGCGTTGGCTGGGACGGTTTTTGACACAACTTTGCCGCAGACTCAGAGGGTTAGAGGTTTCATAAAGGGGACGCCTCCTTTATCATCCCACTACTTATTTTCAGGCAACTGCCAAGACGGATCTCATGTATCAACCAGTCGCGTTATTCATCGGTTTACGCTACATGCGTGGACGTGCCTCAGACCGCTTTGGTCGCTTCGTCTCCTGGCTCTCAACTATTGGCATTACGCTCGGCGTGCTGGCGCTGGTCACCGTGTTATCGGTGATGAATGGCTTTGAGCGCGAGCTGGAAGGCAATATCCTCGGCCTGATGCCGCAGGCGCTGATCACCAGCGAAAAAGGCAGCATCAGTCCCAAGGCGTTGCCCGCCGATAATCTCCAACTGCAAGGGGTTAAGTGCATCGCACCGCTGACCACCGCTGATGTGGTGCTACAAAGCGCGCGTAACGTCTCGGTCGGCGTGATGCTCGGCATCAATCCCGACGAACAGGATCCGCTGACGCCATTCCTCGTCAACACCCAACAAAGCGTGCTGCAGCCGGGCCAGTACAACGTCATCCTCGGTGAACAGCTGGCTGCACAGCTGGGCGTGAAGCGCGGCGATCAGCTGCGTCTGATGGTGCCATCGGTCAGCCAGTTCACGCCGGTAGGACGTTTGCCGAGCCAGCGTATTTTCACTGTGGCTGGCACCTATGCCGCCAACAGCGAAGTGGATGGCTATCAAATTCTGGTCAATCAGCAGGATGCGTCACGCGTGATGCGCTATCCGCTCGGCAACATCACCGGCTGGCGTTTGTGGCTGGATAAGCCGTTAAGCGTTGATGCGCTCAGCCAGCAGAAACTGCCGGAGGGGCTGACGTGGAAAGACTGGCGCGAACGCAAAGGCGATCTGTTCCAGGCGGTACGCATGGAAAAAAACATGATGGGGCTGCTGCTGAGCCTGATCATCGCGGTGGCGGCTTTTAATATCATTACCTCGCTGGGCCTGCTGATCATGGAGAAGCAGGGCGAAGTGGCCATTTTGCAAACGCTGGGTTTAACCCGCCGCCAGATTGTCGCGGTGTTTATGGTGCAGGGCGCCAGCGCGGGCATTATTGGCGCGCTGCTGGGCACCGTGCTTGGCGTGCTGCTTGCCAGCCAGCTGAATAACTTGATGCCGGTGATTGGTCTGTTCCTTGATGGCGCGGCGCTGCCGGTCGACATCAATGTGTTGCAGGTGATCACCATTGCGCTGGTCTCAATGGCCGTCGCGCTGCTTTCTACCCTTTATCCGTCGTGGCGCGCTGCCGCCGTCCAACCCGCTGAGGCTTTACGTTATGAGTAATACTCCTTTGTTGCAGTGTCGTGACCTGTGCAAACGCTATCAGGAAGGCAGCGTGCAGACCGATGTGCTGCGCAATGTGGCTTTCAGCCTGCAGCCGGGTGAACTGACGGCGATTGTCGGCAGCTCCGGTTCGGGTAAAAGTACCTTACTGCATCTGCTTGGCGGTCTGGATGCGCCGACTTCCGGCGATGTGATTTTTGATGGTAAATCGCTGAATGCGATGTCGTCGGCCGCGAAAGCCGAGCTGCGCAACCGTGAGCTGGGCTTTATCTATCAGTTCCACCATCTGCTGCCGGATTTTAGCGCGCTGGAGAACGTGGCGATGCCGCTGCTGATTGGCAAAATTGGCAAAGCGGAAGCGGAATCACGCGCGCGTGAAATGCTGGCGGCGGTCGGGCTGGAAAAACGTGCTGCGCATCGGCCTTCTGAGCTGTCGGGCGGTGAACGTCAGCGTGTGGCGATTGCCCGCGCGCTGGTGAATCGTCCGCGGCTGGTGATGGCCGATGAACCTACCGGTAACCTCGATGCGCGCAACGCCGACGCGATTTTTGAACTGCTCGGCGAGCTGAACGTTAAACAGGGCACCGCTTTTCTGGTAGTGACGCACGATCTGCAGCTGGCGAAACGCCTGAGCCGGCAGATGGAGATGCGCGACGGTGAGCTGAGCGACCAACTGACGCTGGGAGTGATCTGATGGCTTCGTCATTATCCCTGCTGCTCGGGCTGCGTTTTAGCCGCGGTCGGCGGCGTGGTGGCATGGTCTCGCTGATCTCCATCATCTCCACCATCGGCATTGCGCTGGGCGTGGCGGTGCTGATCATCGGCCTGAGCGCCATGAACGGCTTTGAGCGTGAGCTGAATAACCGCATTCTGGCGGTGGTACCGCACGGTGAAATCGAGCCGGTGAATCAGCCGTTCCGTAACTGGCAACCGATGATCGCGCCGATTGAGCAGGTGGCCGGCATTGCCGCCGCAGCGCCCTATATCAACTTCACCGGGCTGATTGAGAGCGGCGCAAAGCTGCAGGCGCTGCAGGTGAAAGGCGTCGATCCGCAGCAGGAAGCGCGTCTTAGCGCCTTGCCGAGCTTTGTTGCCGGAGATGCATGGTCGCAGTTCGCGGCTGGTAAACAGCAAATCATTCTGGGTGGCGGCATCGCTAAATCGCTCAACGTGAAACAGGGCGACTGGATCACCATCATGATCCCCAATAATGATGGCGAGAATAAGCTGCTGCAGCCGAAACGTATTCGTCTGCAGGTCAGCGGCGTGCTGCAACTGAGCGGCATGCTTGATCACAGCCTGGCGCTGGTGCCGCTGGCCGATGCGCAGAAATATCTGGATATGGGCGACAGCGTCAGCGGTATTGCGCTGAAGATGAATGACCCGTTCCAGGCGCAGAAGTTGATACATGACGCCGGTGAAGTGACGCACTCTTACGTCTACATCAAGAGCTGGATTGGCACTTATGGCTACATGTACCGTGACATCCAGATGATTCGCGCCATTATGTATTTAGCCATGGTGCTGGTGATTGGCGTGGCCTGCTTTAACATCGTCTCGACGCTGGTGATGGCGGTGAAAGATAAGAGCAGCGACATCGCGGTACTGCGCACGCTGGGGGCCAAAGATGGTTTGATCCGCGCCATCTTTATCTGGTACGGCTTGCTGGCGGGCCTGCTCGGCAGCGTCAGCGGCGTGGTGGTCGGCGTGCTGGTAGCGCTCAATCTCACGCCGGTGATGCGCGTGTTTGAGCACCTGACCGGGCATCAGCTGCTGGCGGGCGATATCTACTTTATCGATTTCCTGCCGTCCGAACTGCACTGGATTGATGTGATTTCGGTGCTGGCCACCGCGATTGTCCTGAGCCTGATTGCCAGCTGGTATCCGGCACGACGCGCCAGCCGTATCGATCCGGCCCGCGTACTCAGCGGTCAGTAAAGATAAAACGCAGCCGCTGTACGGCTGCTATTATCGGGCAGAGTAGCCCGAAAAATCCCCGATGCGCGGCAATAAACGCCGCAGATAAGGAGCTTTTATGCGCATACCGCGCCGCCGCCTACGACTCGCCCGCGACAAAAAAAACCGCCGCAAGGTGCATCAGCGCTTTCGGCAGCGCATCTTCGAGCGCGATCGCAAAGCTGAACTGGCCGCGCATCCGCAACCGCGCGTGGTGGTGCTGACTGGCGCGGGGATCTCCGCCGAATCCGGTATTCGCACTTTCCGCGCCGCCGATGGCTTGTGGGAAGAGCATCGCGTAGAAGATGTCGCCACGCCGGAAGGTTTTCAACGCAATCCGGTGCTGGTGCAGGCGTTTTACAACGCGCGGCGTCAACAGCTGCAGCAGCCAGAAATTCAGCCTAACGCCGCGCACAAAGCGCTGGCGGAACTGGAGCAGGTGCTGGGCGATAACTTCCTGCTGGTGACGCAGAATATCGATAACCTGCACGAACGCGCCGGCAGCCAGCGCGTGCTGCATATGCACGGTGAACTGTTGAAAGTGCGCTGCGTCAGCAGTGGACAAGTGCTGGACTGGACCGAAGATTTAACCGCGGACGATCGCTGCACCTGCTGCCAGTTCCCGGCCATGCTGCGCCCGCACATCGTGTGGTTCGGCGAAATGCCGCTGGGGATGGAAGAGATTTATCAGGCGATTGAGCAGGCGAATCTGTTTATCGCCATTGGCACGTCGGGCCATGTCTATCCCGCCGCCGGTTTTGTCCACGAAGCGAAACTGCAGGGCGCGCATACTGTGGAGCTGAATCTGGAACCGAGCCAGGTCGGCAATGAGTTTGCCGAGCGTCATTACGGCTTAGCAAGCGAAGTGGTGCCGGAGTTTGTGCATACGTTTTTGCGTGGGTTGTATAAGTAGATTTGTGCGCGCTTTACCTCATCCCAACCTTCTCCCAGAGGGAGAAGGGGCTAGACGGAACCCTCTCCCGCTTGCGAGAGAGGGCAGAGTGAGGGGAAGCCGCAGAGAGTTAACGTCCCGCCTTCAGCTTCTGGAACAACGTCTCATACTGCACGCTGGCGTCACCGACATCGTTTTGCCACTCGCCGTTTTTGATCACATCCTCAGCAGGATAAAGCGAAGGATCGCTGGCCACTTCCTGCGGCAGTAACTTCTTCGCTGCCAGGTTTGGCGTGGGATAGCCGATGGTTTCCGCCACCTGTGCCGCCACATCCGGACGCAGCAGGAAGTTAATCAGCTTCAGCGCGCCTTCACGATTTTTCGCATTGGCCGGAATCGCCAGGTTATCCATCCAGAAAATCCCGCCTTCCCGCGGCCAGATAATCTGCAGCGGCGTGCCCGCCTGACGCGCCACGTAGGCGGAACCGTTCCAGATCATCCCAACGTTCACTTCGCCTTCCATAAACGGATTTCCTGGATTATCGGAGTTAAACGCCAGCACGTTAGGCATCAGCTTTTTTAACTCTTCATAAGCGGCTTCGATCTGCTTGGGATCGCGGGTGTTGCCCGAATAGCCCAGCTTACGCAGCGCCATCTGGAACACTTCACGCGCATCGTCGGTCAGCAGCAGGCTTTGCTTATACTCAGGCTTCCACAAATCGGCCCAGCGGGTAATGCTTTTGGCATCCACTTCGTCAGTGTTGATGCCAATGGCGGTCGCGCCCCAGATATAGGGGATCGAGTAATCATTGTTAGGATCAAACGGCTTGTTGAGCAGGTTAGGATCGAGGTTTTTGAAGTTGCTGAGCTGGGTTTTATCGATCTTTTGCAGCATGCCTTCATTACGCATTTTGGCGACGAAGTAGGTTGAAGGCACCACCAAATCGTAGGCGCCATCTTTCCAGGTCTTCAGCTTGGCATACATGCTTTCATTGGATTCGTAGGTGGAGTAAATCACCTTGATGCCGGTCTCTTTGGTGAACTGCTCCAGCAGTCCCGGCGGCACGTATTCGGTCCAGTTATAGAAGTAGAGCGTTTTGCCGGCGTCCGCCTGCGCGCTCTGCATGCCCAATGCCAGCGCCCCAGCCGCCAGCCAGTGAGACCACTTTTTCATCGATTATCCTCTATTTGGTTTTATCACGGAGCAACAGCTGACTGAGCGCCACCAACAGCAGCGACAGCAGCAGCAAAATTGTCGCCAGCGCGTTCACTTCCGGTGACACGCCAACTTTCACCATCGAATAGATTTTTAACGGCATAATTTCGAAGCTCGGGCCGGTGACGAACGACGATACCACGACATCGTCCATCGACAGCGTAAAGCTCAGCAGCCAACCCGCTGCGACCGCCGGCAGCGCCAGCGGCAGCAGAATTTTGCGCAAAATGGTGACTTCGCTGGCACCAAGATCTTTGGCGGCTTCCAGCATGCGCACATCAAACCCTTTCAGGCGCGAATAGACGGTGATGACCACAAACGGCAGGCAGAAGGTGATATGCGAGAACAGCAGCGACCAGAAGCCCAGCGAAATGCCCAGCAGCATAAACAGCACCAGCAGCGAAATCGCCATCACGATATCCGGCGACATCATCACCACAAACAGCATGCCGCTGACGAACGGTTTACCACGGAAGCGATAGCGATAGAGCGCGACGGCGGTCAGCGAGCCGATAATCGTGGCGCAGCTGGCAGAGAGCACGCCCATCAGCAATGAATGTTGTGCCGCCTGAATCAGGCTGTCGTTATTCATCAGCAGGCGATACCACTGCGTGCTGAAGCCCTGCCAGTTAATGCCGAAACGCGAACGGTTGAAGGAGTTGACGATCAGAATGATGATCGGGATATAAAACCAGGCATAAATCACGGCCATGAAGCCGCCACGTAACCAGCGCGCCATCATTGCAGTTCCACCTTGTTGTTCAGCATACGCGCTGCGCGCCAGTAAGCCAGCAGCATCAGCCCCATCAGCAGCGTCATCACAATGCTGGTGGCAGCACCGAACGGCCAGTCACGGATATTCAGGAACTGGCTCTTGATCACGTTGCCAATTAACAGGTTTTTCGCGCCGCCCAGCAAATCCGCTACAAAGAACAAGCCCATCGCCGGGATAAACACCAGCAGGCAACCGGCGACAATGCCTGGCATGGTGAGCGGCAGAATGATGCGTAAAAAGGTTTTTACTTTGTTCGCGCCAAGATCGCGCGCCGCTTCGAGGCAGGATTTATCCAGCTTTTCCAGGCTGGAGTAGAGCGGCAGCACCATAAACGGCAGCAGAATGTAGATCAGCCCCAGAATCACCGCTTCCGAGGTGTACATGATGCGAAACGGTTTATCGATCACCCCAAGCCACAGCAAAAATTCATTCAGCCAGCCGCGCGTGCTGAGGAAGATTTTCAGACCGTAGATACGGATCAGCGAGTTGGTCCAGAACGGCACAATCAGCAGGAACAGCATCAGCGGACGCAGGCGCGCCGGCAGTTTCATCAGACACCAGGCAAACGGATAACCGAGCAGCAGGCAGCACAGCGTGGCGATCAACGCCATATTTAGCGAGTGCAGCAGCACATCAGCGTAGAGCGGATCGAGCAGCCGCGTGTAGTTATTGAGGGTGAAGGCCATACTGACAAAATGCGCATCATCGCGCGTCAGGAAGCTGGTGGCGAAAATCATCAGGTTAGGCAGCAGCACAAACAGCGTTAGCCAACTGACGATCAGCGCGACAATGACTTTCTGCAGGCGGTTACGCATCAACTTCATACGGCAACACCACCTCCCAGTTGGCGACCCAGCTGACGGCCATTTTCTGGTTCAGCGAGTGATCAAAATCGGGATCGTCTTCGTTAAAGAACTCGCTCACCGTCAGCAGCTTGCCGTTCTCCAGCTCAACGGTGGATTCCAGCGTCATGCCTTTATAGTTGCGCTCGCGCACGTAGCCGATCAGGTTGTCGCTGCGGCTGTCGTGATCGATCTCTTCGACGCGCAGATCTTCCGGGCGCAGCAGCACGTGCAGTTTATCGCCGACGCTGACCGGGAAATCACATTGCAGCGTGCATTCAAGGCCTTCCACGCGCGCGCGGATTGTAGGCGCATGTTCGCTGTTCAGCACCTCGGCATCGAACACGTTAATCTCGCCAATAAAGCGCGCCACAAACAGGTTGGCGGGCTCTTCGTAAATCTCGCGTGGCGTGCCGTCCTGTTCGATGCGGCCATCGCGCATTACCACGATACGATCGGACATGGTCAGCGCCTCTTCCTGATCGTGCGTCACAAACACAAAGGTGATGCCAAGCTTACGCTGTAGCGCTTTGAGCTCGTTTTGCATCTGGCGCCGCAGCTTGTAATCCAGCGCCGACAGCGACTCGTCCAGCAGCAGCACTTTCGGGCGATTGACCACCGCGCGCGCAATCGCCACGCGCTGCTGCTGACCGCCCGAAAGCTGATGCGGACGGCGATCGGCAAAACTCTCCAGCTGCACCATCGCCAGCGCATCGTTAACGCGCATGGTGATCTCCGCCGCCGGGGTTTTCTGCATGCGCAGGCCAAAGGCGACGTTCTCAAACACCGACATGTGCGGGAACAGCGCGTAGCTCTGAAACACGGTGTTAATGTGGCGATGCTCGGCGGGCAGATCGGTGATGTCGTTGTCATCAAGAGTGATATGACCGCGATCGGCCGCTTCCAGCCCGGCAATCAAGCGTAAAATGGTGGTTTTTCCGCAGCCGGAAGGGCCAAGCAGCGTGATGAACTCGCCGTGACGGATGGTCAGGTCAAAGTCAGAGATGATGGTTTTGCCATCAAAAGCTTTACTGATGCCAGAAAGCGTAACCAGCGCAGGCGCGCGTGTTTGCGTCATTTTAGTCACTCAGTCTGATGGTGAATCAGGTTACAGCATAGCCGCTGGTGGCCGCTTGCTGTGATGAAGGGCGCGATGATACCGCAAAAATGTGTCAATGCCATGTTTTGCCACGGATTTACCTTGAAAACTCTCAAAAATGCCGGAGTATGCGTAACGGATAAGTCGGACAGGCGCGAGTGAGCGAATTTTCAACGCAAGTCACGTTGAGAGAGCTAACCTGAAGGATAATGATTTGACGCAACATGGTGCCATTTGGTCACCATGATAATGACGCAGGTTCTTTAGAGGGATGACAGATGGATCAATTACTTGAGCGTTTTCTCAGTTATGTTGCAGTAGAAACTCAGTCAAAACCTCAGGCACGACAGGTGCCAAGCAGCGAAGGGCAGTGGACGCTGGCGCGTCAATTACAGGAAGAACTTATCGCGCTGGGCTTTGTTGATGTCTCTCTGAGCGATCACTGCTGTGTGATGGGCACCTTACCGGCTAACGTTGATTGGGCCACGCCGGTGATCGGCTTTATTTCGCACATGGACACCTCACCGGATTTTACCGCCAAAAACGTCAATCCGCAGATTATTGAAAACTATCGCGGTGGCGATATCGCGCTCGGTAACGGTGATGAAATTCTGTCACCGGTGATGTTCCCGGTTCTGCATAAGCTGATCGGTCATACGCTGATCACCACCGATGGCAAAACGCTGCTCGGTGCGGATGATAAAGCCGGTATCGCCGAGATCATGACCGCGATGGCGCGTCTGGCAAAAGGGGATACGCCACACGGTGCGATTCGCGTGGCCTTTACACCGGATGAAGAGATTGGTCGCGGCGCGTCGCACTTCGACGTCGAAGGCTTTGCCGCCGATTGGGCGTATACCGTTGATGGCAGCGATCTCGGCGAGTTCGAGTTCGAGAACTTCAATGCCGCTACCGCGATGGTTAAAATCACCGGCAACAACGTGCATCCGGGCAGCGCTAAAAATGTGATGGTCAATGCGCTGGATCTGGCGATGCGCTTCCACGCGGAACTGCCAGCCAAAGAGAAGCCGCAGTATACCGACGGCTATGAAGGCTTCTTCCATCTGCATACCATTAAAGGCACGGTTGAGCACGCCGAGCTGATGTATCTGATCCGCGATTTTGATGCCGACAGCTATGAACAGCGTAAACAGCTGCTGGAAGAGATTGGTCAGCGCGTCAGCAAAGGGCTGCAAAGCGAATGTTCGGTGAAAGTGGAGATCAGCGACAGTTATCGCAACATGCGCGAGAAAGTCGAACCGCATCCGCACATTATTGAGCTGGCGCTGCAGGCGATGCGCGATTGCGGCATCGAACCGAACGTCAAACCGATTCGCGGCGGCACCGACGGCTCTGCGCTGTCGTGGAAAGGATTGCCATGTCCGAACCTGTTCACCGGCGGCTACAACTATCACGGCAAGCACGAGTTCGCCTCATTCAATGTGATGGCGCAGTCGGTGGATGTGATTGTGCGTTTGGCTGAGCTGGCGGGGCAGAAGAAGGGCTGATGGTGATTGCTTAGCGCGGGTTGTCCCCCATCCCGGCCTTCCCCCATAAATGGGGGAAGGAGACGCTGCCCCATGCAGCTCCCAACTCCCTACTCACATATTGCAGCATCTTCCTCCCCCATTTATGGGGGAGGACCGAGGAGGGGGACAGCGAGCACAGTCCGAGCACCCACCGAGGAGGGGGACAGCGAGCACCTACCGAGCACCCACCGAGTTTTAGAAACCCCGAGACAGATTGAAACTTACTCGCCGAAGAACCAATACCCGCTATTCACCAACGCCGCCAGCTGCGCCAGCAGTGAAGGGTCATCCAGCGCATCGCCGAAATCTTCCAGCGTCAGCACGTGATTGTGCGCCAATGCCGCCAGCACATGCGGATGGCTGCTGGTGACCGATTCACCGTTCACAAACACCACATCGCCAATGGTCAATACGCGCAGGCCGCCGAGCCGCGTCAGCGCATCGCCTTGCTGCAATGCATCGTAGATTTCGTCCGGTTGATACGGCGGCTCCGGCGGTGCGACGTCCAGCTCATGACGCGACTGAGAAATAAACTCGCCAAACCACTGATTAAACTGCTCCGGCTGGTTAATCACATCCATCATGACTTTGCGGATGCCTTCCAGTTCTGACGGCAGAATTTGCGATGGGCATTCACGCGATGGCACATCGGGATCGCTGTAGCGGTAGCTGCCCAATTCGTTGGCCAGCATGTGATCGGCAAAACCGCTGATCAGCTCGCGACCGTTCGGTGCGCGGAAGCCGACCGAATAGTTGATGGCGTTTTCCAGCGAATAGCCTTCGTGCGGGAATCCTGGCGGAATATAGAGAATATCGCCGGGCTCCATCTCTTCATCGATGATGGCGTCGAAAGGCTCAACCTGCAGCAGATCCGGATGCGGGCAGTGCTGTTTCAACGGCACTTTTTCACCCACGCGCCAGCGACGGCGGCCAGTGCCCTGAATGATAAACACATCGTACTGATCGAAATGCGGACCGACGCCGCCTCCCGGCACGGCAAACGAGATCATCAGGTCGTCAACACGCCAGTCGGGCAGAAAACGGAACGGGCGCATCAGTGCGGCAGAAGGTTCATGCCAATGGTTGACCGCCTGCACCAGCAGCGACCAGTTGCTCTCACCGAGATGATCGTAGCTTTCAAACGGGCCGTGGCTGACTTGCCATTTGCCCTCGTTATGGCTGACAAGACGGCTATCGACCTCATTTTCCATCGCCAGACCGGCCAGCTCGTCAGGAGAAATAGGATCGACGAAGTTTTTAAATCCACGTTTAAGCACCACCGGGCGTTTCTGCCAGTAGCGCTGAATAAAGTCGGGCCAGTTGATATCGAGCTGATAGTCCATATGAGGAGTCCGTTTGCTGCAAAGAATGATGGCAAGTATAACAGCCCGCGTCCCTTTCTACTCGCGGTGATGCTCGACTTCCTGGCGCTGGAAAATCACTTCCATGCGCGCGCCGCCGAGCGGGCTGGTGGTGGCGATCACCTGGCCGGCGTACTGTTCGAGGATGTCGCGCACCACGGCTAAACCTAATCCCTGGCCGGGACGCAAAGTGTCGGCACGTTGACCGCGCACGAAGATCAGATCGCGTTTGCTTTCCGGGATGCCGGGGCCGTCATCATCAATAAACAGATGCAAAGTGTTGTCGGTTTGTCGTGCGGTGACTTCAATAAATTCGAGGCAATATTTGCAGGCGTTATCCAGCACGTTGCCGAGCACTTCCATAAAGTCATTTTTATCGCCGATAAAGGTCAGCTCCGGCGAGATATCCAACGTGATCGCCACGCCCTTGCGTTGATAGACTTTATTCAGTGCCGAGCACAGGCTATCGAGCAGCGCCGAAACCGAATGCAAATCGCGCTGCAGAGGATTGTGATCGGCCTGCATGCTGGCGCGATGCAGGTAATAACCAATCTGCTGCGAGATGCGGCTGATCTGCTCCAGCATCACCGGTTCGGCCTGTTCAATGGTTAACTCTTTACCATTGCGTAACGATCGCAGCGTACTTTGCAGCACTGCCAGCGGGGTTTTCAGGCTATGGGTGACATCCGACAAGGTGGTGCGATAGCGCGTGTAGCGTTGACGTTCGTTGGTCAGCAGCAGGTTAAGATTGCGCACCAGACTGCGTAACTCTTGCGGCGGATTGTCATCAAGATTCTCGCGCTGACCGGTTTCCAGCTCGCGCACCTGCGAAGTGAGATCGCCAATCGGCCGCAAACTCCAGTGCGCCGCCAGCCACAGCAGCGGGATCACCAGCAGCAGATTGGCCGCCAGCACATAGCTAAACCACGACCACACCACATCGGAATGCTGCAACTCTTGCGGAATTGAGTCGACCACCACAATGGTCAGCGCCGGTAAGTTGGTGGTGGCATCGTAGCGATTGACCGCGACCGAGTGGGTGAAGGTGTCACTGCTGTCGCTATCCAGCGCGTGCAGCCGCTCTTTCGCCTGCGGGTTGTTGCCCATCGCCGCCATGCTGGTGCGATTGCTGGTATCGATTTCGTAGAAATCGGGCTTGAGCAGCCATTCACGATGAATCTTTTTGCGGATTTCGGGCACATCGCGCTGCTGCCACAGCAGTTTGCCGCGTTCATCGTAGATAAAGACCAGCGTGGGGAAATTGAGCGTCATGCGCTCCGGCTGGCCGATGGTGAGCTGATTGTCGTGCCACTGCGCCAGCGTGAAGAACAGATTGCTCTCGCCGCGCATCACGCGATAGGTATTTTTATCGAAACTGACGACATAGCCAACCACCGCGACCATGCCGTAGGAGAGTGACAAAAACAACACGATCGCCGCGGTCGCCAGCAGAAAACGAGCGCGGAGAGAGAAGGGGCGTAAACGCCGGAACCACGTCATAAATCAGAGATCAAAGCGATAGCCCTGGCCGCGTACGGTGTTGATCACTTCGGTTGGATAGAGTGAGAGAATTTTTTTACGCAGACGGCCCATCAACACGTCGATGGTGTGACTTTCGCGCAGTTCGGCATCCGGATAGAGCTGCAGCATCAGCGAATCTTTGCTCACCACTTTACCCGCGTTGCGAATCAGGGTTTCGACGATGGTGTATTCGAAAGCGGTCAATTTTACCGGTTCATCTTGCACCGTCAGTTCGCGGCGAGAGAGATCGACCTGGAACGGCGGCATAGAGATAATTTGCGACGCGTGTCCGCTGTTGCGACGCATCAGCGCCTGCAAGCGTGCAGCCACTTCTTCAATGTGGAACGGCTTAGTGACGTAGTCGTCGGCACCCGCTTCCAGCGCTTCCACTTTGGCCTGCCAGCCTTCACGCGCGGTTAAGACCAGAATCGGTTGACGTACCGCATCGGTGCGCCAGCGGCGAATCAGCGACATGCCATCTTCATCGGGCAAACCGAGATCGACCAGTGCGATGTCGGGGACATGTTCTTGCAGGAAATAATCCGCTTCTTTGGCATCTTCTGCGGCGTCGACCTGATGGCCCATTTCACGCAATTGCACGGCGAGGTGATGGCGTAGCAGCGCATTATCTTCCACAACCAGAACACGCATAGTATTTCCTTAGCTTCGAACGTAGTGATGATGAGGAGAGTATACGCAAAGCCAGCTAAACCAGAGAACAACCAGGCGCGCGAAACGCGCCTGGCCACCGCATTACTTCAAATCATCAACCATCTGAATCGCACGGCCGAGGTAGTTGGCTGGCGTCATCTGCTTCAGACGCACTTTTTCCTCTTCCGGCAGTTCGAGGCTATCGATAAAGGTTTGCATACCGGCAGCATCAACGCGTTTACCGCGCGTCAGCTCTTTCAGCTTCTCGTACGGTTTTTCGATACCGTAACGACGCATCACGGTTTGGATCGGCTCAGCCAGTACTTCCCAGTTGTGATCCAGCTCGTCCAGCAGACGATCGCGGTTCACTTCCAGTTTAGAGATGCCTTTCAGTGTGGCTTGATAAGCGATCAGCGCATAACCAATGCCCACGCCAAGGTTACGCAGCACGGTGGAATCGGTCAGGTCGCGCTGCCAGCGTGACACCGGCAGTTTGCTCGCCAGATGCTGCATCATGGCGTTAGCCAGGCCGAGGTTGCCTTCGGAGTTTTCGAAGTCAATCGGGTTCACTTTGTGCGGCATGGTGGACGAACCGATTTCACCGGCGATGGTTTTCTGCTTGAAGTGATTGAGCGCGACGTAGCCCCAGATATCACGATCAAAGTCGATCAGAATGGTGTTGAAGCGCGCGATGCAATCAAACAGTTCTGCGATGTAATCGTGCGGCTCGATCTGCGTAGTGTACGGGTTCCAGGTGAGACCTAAGGAGGTTACAAACTGCTCACTCAGCTGGTGCCAATCCACTTCCGGGTAAGCGGAGATGTGGGCGTTATAGTTACCGACCGCACCGTTGATTTTACCCAGCACGTCAATTTTGCTCAGCTGACGCAACTGGCGCTCGAGACGGTATGCCACGTTCGCCATCTCTTTACCCATGGTTGACGGCGTTGCCGGCTGGCCATGGGTGCGCGACAGCAGCGGAATGTCACGGTATTCGTGTGCCAGACCTTTAACAGCATCGATCAGTTGGTTCCAGAACGGCACGATCACATCACGACGAGCGGTTTCCAGCATCAGCGCATGCGACAGGTTGTTGATATCTTCGGAGGTACAGGCGAAGTGAATGAATTCAGACACCGCATGCAGCGCGGGTACATCGGCCACTTTCTCTTTCAGGAAATACTCCACGGCTTTGACGTCGTGGTTGGTGGTGCGCTCGATGGTTTTGATGCGTGCCGCGTCTTCTTCGCTGAAATTGGCGACAATGGCATCAAGGAAAGCGTTTGCGTCGGCATCAAATGCAGGAACTTCCTTGATCTCGACAGTCGTGGCCAATTTTTGTAACCAGCGAACCTCAACCTCAACGCGGAATTTCAGCAAACCGAACTCGCTGAAAATGGCGCGCAGTGGGCTGACTTTATCGCCGTAACGACCATCGACAGGTGAAACGGCGGTCAGAGAGGATAATTCCATCAGTGCAACTCCTGAATCGTTTAACAATTATGCCGGGGCGGCGCTTAATACGCCGGGCCCAGGCGGGATAAAATGGTTTTAGCTTCGCTCAGCAAGCGCTGGCGCGAGAACATCAGCTGCAGACGGCCACCGCCAACCTGCTGCCATAACACCGCAGAGCGAATGCCGGCCAGCAGGGCGGCGCGCACTTTACTCTGCACTTGTGAATTCTGTAGCACCTGCGGTGAACCTGTCACCTGAATGCGCGGGCCCAGCGGGCTAATCACATCCACATAAATGCCGGCCATTGCGCTGATGATGGTGTCCGATTCCAGCTCGTAATGCGCCAGCTGGCGGTCAAGCTGGCCGATGCGTTGTGCCAGCGTGTTCATCGCGGTTTTGTTGCCATGCAGCTTACGCTCCAGCACCATCATGCTTAAGGTATAACGGGTCAGTTCAGCGCTGGCACCCTGACGATTGCTGCTGTTGAGCACCGCCATCAAGGTCTCTAATCCAACCTTTAAATTGGCTTCGTCGTTGCCAAACACTGCCAGCGTCGAACCGGGATTGAGATCGATCAGGCTGCGCAGCGACACATTCATTGCCGCGTTATTGCAATTTCCCTGCTGCGCGAGCTGTTGCACCACATGGGCGGCCTGGCATACGCCCGCCAGCGCCAGCGTAATCTCATAATAGTTCTTAGCCACGCTTAACTCCTGTCATCGCGTCGGGCAGCGCCGACCTTAGGCTTCTGCCAGAGGCAGGCGTTGTTCGATAATGCCGCCGCCGAGGCACACTTCACCGAGATAGAACACGGCGGATTGGCCTGGCGTGACGGCCGCAACCGGCTCGTCAAAACGGACTTCAATACGGTCATCGCCGTGCGGAATAATTTCACACGGAATGTCGGTCTGGCGATAGCGGGTTTTCACCGTGCAGCGCAGCGGCGCGGTCATTGGCTGGCGATCAACCCAGTGCAGCTGTTGGGCAATCAACCCCACGGACATCAGGCGCGGATGCTCGCCGCCTTGCGCCACGATCAGGCGATTGCGCGCCACATCTTTATCGACCACATACCAGGGATCGTCGTTGCTCTCTTTACGGCCGCCGATGCCCAGCCCCTTACGCTGGCCGAGCGTGTGGTACATCAAGCCCTGATGTTCACCGACGATTTCGCCGTCAACGGTTTCGATTTCGCCCGGCTGCGCAGGCAGATAACGACCAAGGAAGTCGCGGAACTTGCGCTCACCGATAAAGCAAATGCCGGTGGAATCTTTCTTTTTCGCGGTGATCAGATCCAGCTGCTCAGCGATGCGGCGCACTTCCGGCTTATCCAGTTCGCCAACCGGGAACAAGCTTTGCGCGATCTGCTGGTGGCTGAGCGTGTAAAGGAAATAGCTCTGATCTTTGTTGCCATCGAGGCCGCGCAGCAGGCGGCTTTGGCCATCCACATCCTGACGGCGCACGTAGTGGCCGGTGGCGATGAAGTCTGCGCCGAGATCATCCGCCGCGAATTCGAGGAAGGCTTTGAACTTGATCTCTTTGTTGCACAGGATGTCAGGATTCGGCGTGCGGCCGGCTTTGTACTCTTCCAGGAAGTGCTCGAACACGTTATCCCAGTACTCAGCGGCGAAGTTGATTTTGTGCAGTTTGATGCCGAGTTTGTCACACACGGCTTGTGCGTCAGCCAGATCATCGGCGGCGGTGCAATACTCCTCGCCATCGTCTTCCTCCCAGTTCTTCATGAACAGGCCTTCAACCTGGTAGCCCTGCTGCTGCAGTAACCAGGCGGAAACGGAAGAATCGACGCCGCCGGACATTCCGACGATCACTTTTTTCTGGCTGTTGTCAGACATGACGCACTCTTAAATTACGATAAAAACAGGCGGCGCATTCTATCATGCAGAAGCGGGGCGCGCACCCTCATGAAACGGCCACTGGAACGGCGCGACCAGATGCAGCGGATAACGCTCGCCTTGTTGCCACAGTCGCACGCTCTCTGCCACTAACGGCGAACGCAGGCGATTGGCCGTCAGAATCTGCTCTGGCGGCAGCCACCAGCAGCAGTCGATGTCGCGATCGTGCGGCGAGGTATCGACTTTTTCGGCCAGATCGAGGCCAAACAGGAAACGCACAAAAGGTGTATCGTCCGGCGCAATCCACTGCTGCACGCCGAGGAAATATTCAGGTTTGGCTTCAATGCCGGTCTCTTCAAACAGTTCACGCTGGGCGGCTTCGAGAAGGGTCTCATTGGCCTCAAGATGCCCGGCGGGCTGGTTCCAGGTAATACGACCGTGCACGCGCTCTTCAACCACCAGCAAATGTCCCTGTGCCTGCACAATACAGGCGACCGTTACATGAGGTTTAAACATCCTTCCTCCGAAATTGTTAACTAAAAGTTATTAAATGGCTACACTGATATCGCGCCATTCACCCGGGGGCAAATCGCCTAACTGATGTTCGCCCATCGCAAAGCGAATCAGGCGCAATGTCGGAAAGCCGATGTGTGCCGTCATGCGGCGCACCTGGCGATTTCGTCCCTCAAACAAGGTGATTTTCAGCCAGCTGGTGGGAATCGCTTTGCGTTCACGAATCGGCGGCTGGCGCGGCCATAGCCACTCTGGCTCGCCCACTAACTCAATCCCTGCCGGCAAAGTGGGGCCATCGTTCAGCGTCACGCCGCTGCGTAACAGGGATAAATCTGATTCCTGCGGCGCACCTTCCACCTGCACAAAATAGACCTTTCCGGTGCGCTTGCCGGGCTGCGTCAGCGCGGCCTGCAGCGCGCCATCGTTGGTCAAAATCATCAATCCTTCGCTGTCGCGATCGAGTCTGCCAGCGGCGTAGACGTCGCTCACCGGCACAAAATCCTTCAGCGTGCGGCGTCCGGCTTCATCACTGAATTGCGGCAAAACATCGAATGGTTTGTTAAAGAGTATGACGCGTCTTGGGCCTTTCGGACGGGTATCGCGGCGCACGGGCTTACGTGCCGGGGCGCTTGCGCGCTTATCCTGGTGAATTCGTTGAGAAGTTTTTCGCATGGGCTTTGCAGTCGGAAACATTCGGCGCATTATAGCGCGAAACTACGGTGATTGGCGTAGCGGAAATAATCAAGTAGTATTGACCCGCATCTTACAAATCATTAACAAAAAATCGCTCGAAGGAGAGGTTGATGGAAAGCAAAGTAGTTGTTCCGGCGGAAGGTCAAAAAATCACCCTGGATCAGGGAAAACTGAATGTTCCGAATAACCCGATTATTCCTTACATTGAAGGTGACGGTATCGGCGTTGATGTTTCCCCGGTAATGTTGAAAGTGGTTGATGCCGCTGTGAAGAAAGCCTACAAGGGCGAGCGAAAAATTTCCTGGATGGAAATTTATACCGGCGAAAAATCAGTAGAACTCTACGGCCAGGACGTCTGGCTGCCGCAGGAAACCCTCGATTTAATCAAAGAATATCGCGTTGCCATCAAAGGCCCGCTGACTACTCCAGTTGGTGGCGGTATTCGTTCTCTGAACGTTGCGCTGCGTCAGGAGCTGGATCTGTACGTTTGTCTGCGTCCGGTTCGCTACTACAAAGGCACGCCAAGCCCGGTTAAGCGTCCAGAAGAGACCGACATGGTGATCTTCCGTGAAAACTCAGAAGATATCTATGCCGGTATCGAGTGGAAAGCGGGCACGCCAGAAGCGGATAAAGTGATCAAGTTCCTGCGCGAAGAGATGGGCGTGAAGAAAATTCGCTTCCCTGAGCAGTGCGGTATCGGCGTTAAGCCATGCTCGGAAGAGGGCACTAAACGTCTGGTGCGCGCAGCGGTTGAATACACCATCACCAACGACCGTGATTCTCTGACCCTGGTTCACAAAGGCAACATCATGAAGTTCACCGAAGGTTCTTTCAAAGACTGGGGTTACCAGTTAGTGAAAGAAGAGTTCGGCGGCAAGCTGATCGATGGCGGCCCGTGGATGAAGTTC
This sequence comes from Kluyvera sp. 1366, assembly GCF_054823405.1. Classification (NCBI taxonomy): domain Bacteria; kingdom Pseudomonadati; phylum Pseudomonadota; class Gammaproteobacteria; order Enterobacterales; family Enterobacteriaceae; genus Kluyvera; species Kluyvera sp. 1366. The sequence continues at coordinate 210,417 of NZ_JBTRDW010000006.1, read as the reverse complement.
AAGAACCCGAACACCGGTAAAGAGATCATCGTTAAAGACGTGATCGCCGACGCCTTCCTGCAGCAGATCCTGCTGCGTCCGGCGGAATACGACGTGATCGCCTGTATGAACCTGAACGGTGACTACATCTCTGATGCCCTGGCGGCACAGGTTGGCGGCATCGGTATCGCACCAGGCGCCAACATCGGTGACGAATGCGCCCTGTTCGAAGCGACGCACGGTACAGCACCGAAGTATGCAGGTCAGGATAAAGTGAACCCAGGTTCAGTGATTCTGTCGGCAGAAATGATGCTGCGCCACCTGGAGTGGTTCGAAGCGGCTGACCTGATCGTTAAAGGTGTTGAAGGCGCTATTGCTAACAAAACCGTGACCTACGATTTCGAACGTCTGATGGACGGCGCTAAACTGCTGAAATGTTCAGAGTTTGGTGACGCGATCATCAGCAACATGTAATTTGCCACTCGGGCAGAAAGCATAACGGGAGCCAATGGCTCCCTTTTTTTGTCTAAAGTTCGCGGATAATCTCGGTTTATTGCCTTGCCAGCACCGACTGAGCATCGATAATCATGCATTTTCCTGTGCAGCTCTCATTGCCGGTGATCACTGGCGATTTGGTTAGAGTGTAATTCATACCCGCTTCTTTTTTTACGGTGAATGCCATACCGGCAAACGTCCACGGCATGCCTAAAGATAAAGAACCAAACTCATCATATTTCGATGATTTTGCAATTTTTGGCAAATTCTCACTATTTAAGCGGTAGTATAGGGCGCCATCGAAATCTTTGGCGACTACTTTAGTTATTTCGTCTTTTAAAAGGGCATACTCTTTTTGCTGAGGTGAAGAAAAACCCTCTTTAATATTGTTGGCTGCAAGCCATCCGGCAGCGACAGGTAGCAATAGATAAAGGAATCGTGAGTATTTTGTCTTATCGATCACCACGAATAGCCCGATAAGGAAGCAAGACGTGGTAATCAGCGAGAGCGCACTGATTGTTCGGTAAGCCGCCCAACTCTCTGTCACCAATAGGTTTGGTGTCACTGCTGCAACAGCGAACAGTAAAGATAAAATCACTTTCTCCTTGCCGTTCCCGCTAATTTTTTTCAGCCCAATAAAGATGAATAACAGAGAGATGATAACCGATAGTGCTTTTCTGCCAGTGTCAAAATTACAGATGGCATTTTTCAATGGCTCTACAAAGAACCATTTTATTTTTCCCATGAGATCGATGGTAATGTTACTTCTTGAAAGTGTCTCGCCGAATAACAGGAGCGGGATGACTTTGGCTAATATTAATGCCATCAACATGCCAAAGAAAATAATTAAGAATGTACGAATGAGTTCCTTTTTATCGACTTTACGTGAAGTCAGGCAAGTGTCCATAAACGCAAAAAAAAGAAAACACATGGCAGTGGGCTGGTAAATAGCGAAAGAGAGCGTAATCAGCAAGGCTGACAAGATGACTCCCTTGATACCGCGCAATCGGGTTAACGCTGAGTAACTCCATCCTGCAAGCAGAATAGACGTCACAAAAGGAAAACATACTGACCAGGCGTTGAATACCTGAAAAGAGGGCAGTAAACAGATCACTAAAGAGAATATAACTCTCTGCAGTGGATTTTTAAGGATATCTCTCTCAGAGATAAATTTGTAAAAGTAACAGCTTAGTAATATGAGAGAGGCAACGGATAGCACTCTTATCAGTATCAATGAGTCCAGGCTGGATATCAGGAAAGAGAAACCATAGCGCAAAGCACCATAGGCCGGCCTTCCAGAAAGGACGTCCCACTTGAAAATGCTGGCAGGATCAGTTTGGGCGCTGAACAGATAGTACCAATCATCCGAAAAGGCATAGCTTGAAAGAAAGACAGGGCTATAGCAAACCAATAATGCCGCAGCTAAAAAAAGATAAACTTTAAAGTTATTACAAGCTATGTTTGTCATCTGCTTCCTTTTTAATATATCGAGGTCTATGCTTGGTTTCAATATATATCCTGCCAATATATTCACCTAGCACACCTATTCCAATTAATTGAATTCCACCCAAAAACAGTATTGATACCAGTAGTGATGGATAACCTGCAACCGGGTTACCCCATATTATTTTATCAATGATCATCCACGCGCCATAAACGAACGACAGGAATGCGACAAAAAAACCAATATAGGTCCACACTCTGAGCGGAAAGGTTGAGAAACTGGTCAGCCCTTCAAGCGCTAAATTCCAAAGTCGCCATCCGTTAAACTTTGCCTCTCCCGCAACGCGCGCTGAACGGCTATATTCCACGATGGCAGCATCACCCTCCACCCAACTCAGGATGCCTTTCATAAATAGATTGCGTTCCTGCAATTGCTTAATGTTTTCGACAGTCGCGCGAGAAAGTAAACGAAAGTCTCCAACATTTTCTTCTAGCTTTGGTGAACTGATCTTATTATGCAGTTTATAAAACCATGCAGCAGTTTTACGCTTGAAATGACTATCGCTACTGCGGTCATTGCGTTTTGCCAGCACAATGGGCCATCCCTCTTGCCATTTGCTTATTAGCAAGGGAATCACTTCGATGGGATCCTGTAAATCAACGTCAACCGGAATGACTGCATCACCGGTAGCATGTTCAAGTCCGGCAAGCAGCGCGGTTTCTTTACCAAAGTTACGAATAAAATCAATGACTAATACAGATTCGTCATCATCCCGCAGCGACTTAATAATCTGCTCTGTTCTATCGGTACTGCCATCATTAATGAAGACAATTTCGAGAGGGTAAGAAGAGAGTTTTTCTTTAACGGTACGATAGAATATCGGGATTGCATCTTCTTCATTGAAGACGGGAACGACCAGAGAAATTTTCACTTTTTCACCTTAAAAACAATAAAGTTTGAATAGATGAAGCCGAATACCAGGCTTATTATAGAAAATGAAATAAGCGTGATAATCGGATTAATATGCGTATGATCGGCGAAACTGCCGATGCCGGCGGCCATTATGCCCATAAAGGCCACGAAGATGACATAGCGAAAAGTTGTCGCTTCGGCTTTAAACGTCCAGCGTGCATTGGCAAAAAATGAAAATGTTACCGCGACAATGAAAGCCAACAGATTAGCCAGCCATTGGCGGGTATTAAGAGAATACAGGGCTGCAAACACCATCCAATGAATCAGTGTGTTAATGATGCCAACTGATAAAAAACGTGAGAATAATTTCAACATAGTGAAATATTAGCCATGACGACATCATTATTTGCAAAATAGATGCGAATTTTACATGGAGGGGTACGATAAATAAAGTTGAAAAATCAGCGTCCTCACCGGTATGTCATAAGCGCAGGCTATTCACTCATCGTCAGAAAAAACGGAAGCTAATCGCTTCCGTTTTTTTAATGCATTAATCGACTTGCTGCTCATTGGGTTTGGCGATTTGAGCGCGCTCCTGCGACAGTCGCCAGAAATCGCTGCCACCCGGTTGCTGGTACATCCGCAGCGAGAAGTGACCGACGATCGCATAGATATACTCAAAAATGGCCGACTGCGAATCCTCGTAATCCACCCACAGCACTGACGAGGTGAAGCAATAAACCTCCACCGGCAAACCCTCGGGCGAAGGCTTCATGGCGCGTACCACGATATACATATCCTTTTTGATATCGTCGCGCTGCGACAGCCACGCCGTCAGGTATTTACGAAACACCGTCAGATTGGTAATGCCGTTTTCTGCAAACCAGCGTTCGCCCACCGCATTGCTATCGCGGCCATCCATCAGTGCTGAAAGTTGCTCACTGACGCCGCGGATTTGGCTCATCTGCTGCACCATCTCGTGATCGAGAAAGCGTATCGACATCTGATCAAGATGGAAACTGCGCATAATGCGGCGCGCGCCGGAGGAGAACATCGCCTGCCAGTTGGTGTAGGTTTCGGTGAGGAAGTTTTTGGTGGGGATACGCGACAGCGTATTGTCCCAGTTGCGAATGGTGATGGTATGCAGCGCGATATCGATCACTTCGCCGCTGATGCCGTTATCCGGCATCTCAATCCAGTCGCCGAGCTGCAGCACATCGTTCGATGACACCTGAATATTGGCCACCAGCGACATCAGCGTATGCTGGAACACCAACATCAATACCGCCGCTACGGCACCCAAACTGGAGATAATAATCACCGGCGATTTATTCGACATAATCGCCAGAATCATAATCGCCGAAATAATGTGCACCAGAATCTTGCCGACCTGGATATAACCCTTGATCGAGTGATTTTTGCGCTTTGCTTTTTTCGAATAGGAGTTATTAACAATCTCCAGCACTTCGGTAAAGAACAGCGATAAATAGACGAAGAACAGAATGCCGCAGATGGTCTTAATAGCGATCAACAGATGCTCGGGTAAATCTGGCATAAACTGCAGCAGATAATAGACCGTGATCACTGGGATAAAGTTAGAGAGCTTCTCCGACAGCCTGACGTCCTTATCCAGCGGCACCTGATTTTTGTGCGTGCTGAAGAACACCTTTCTGACCACTTTAACGATAAAGAATTTACAGATCAGATGGGCGATCATGCCGGCAAACATCAATAATACCAGGCTGAAAGCGGCCGACAGCACCGTGTTACCCTCAATAAAACTTTGTATCTTGCTTAAATAATTCATTTCAACCACATGCCGGACAGTGTTGGCGGGAATTCAAACATAATCGCGCCGATGGCGATATGCGACGCGTGCGCATTAGTCTACACCATCGTGGGTTTACATTCCCTTTCGCAGAACTTTGAAACAGTTAACATTTACGTGCTGATGGCAGTGTGCATTAAAGACTAAACCGTTATCTTCAGCGCTTACGATTCAGGAGGTGGTATGCAAGGTGTAATCAAGTTCGTTAAGGGCTGGCTGCTGTTTTCGCTGTTGTGGGGCATCTTTATGTGGTTTGTTTCGTGGCAGGCGCAGGGCAAAGAGATCGGCATGGTGATCGTGATGAGCTTGTATGCGGGATTAATTTACCAGGCGCTGATGACCATGGTTGCGCGATACAAAGCACGGCGCGCGCAGGTGTAGTTGTACACAACTGACTACAGAGCTTTGCGGCACATTGACGCTCATTTTCATTTACTCGGGCAATCTGAGCCGACATATCTCAGCTTGCTGGAAAAAGAACGATGGGAAAGAAAGTTGTCGCTGCGTGGTTTTTTCTGCTGCTGTCTGTGGTTGCTTGCGCACAGCCTTCAAGCTCAATAACGTTAACCCTGCAGCACGATCGTCATTTGAAGATGGAAAACAGCACCGCAGATGTGGCTGAAACGCCGGATGAACATATCAAAGAAGGAATATATGAAGTGGGTCAGCACCATTAAAATCGGGGCCTTGAGGCCCCGTTTTAACGGATTACTTACGTCCGAGCAGAAAACCGACAATCACACCAATGCTGGCTGCAACTGCCAGGCCGGTCGCGGGGTTATCGCGTACCGATTTCACCACACAATCCGCTGCATCCTGAACCGCATAGCTGGCCTGAGCCGGATAACGACGCGCCGCGCCTTTGGCTTCATGACGGCGTGAACCGGTGAATTGACCAAATTTTTCCTGGACGGCACCCGCCGCTTCATTCAATTTTGCTTCCGCTTTGTCGCTCATAATGACTCCCTGATCGTGGTGAATGTCCTGTAAAGCGTAGTCAGAGAAACTGCAGGCAGCAAATGACGCAGCGGTAAAGGTTGTAACAGCAGTTTGCAGTACGCAAAAATTCTGCGCATGCCAGCGGAGTGGGAAAGCGAAAACCTGAAGTTAGCGCTGACCGCGATAAGCCGGATACCAGCTCACCAGAAAGTGACGCAGGTGGTCAAAACACCATTCGGCATCGTCGGCCTGCTGGCAGTAATAGCGCAAGGTCACTTTTTCGTAGCGCATGTGGCGCTGCTGCAGCGGAGACCAGCTCCAATCAAGCACCGCACGAGCGTAGTTGATTAGCGTGCCACTCTGCATGTTGTGCTGCTTCTCCTGACGGCTGAGGTAGATTTCAAACGCCTGATCGAGGCTTTGCGTCTCTTCCGTATTGAAGCCTGCCACCGTCGGACGAAATGCCACATCGATAAATCCGCACACGCCATCGTCACGTTGCTGCCAGTCGCAGGCCAGGGTCATAAATAAGCCATCCTGCAGATTCACTTCTTCCAGCAGGCGCCGCATATTTTCGGAGTGTTTACCGGCGGTGATCTCATCAATACGATCGGTTTCCAGCGTGAGGTCAAATCCACAGGGATTCACCGAGCCATCCGCATTGGTGCTGGCCGGAAAGGGGAAATCGATATAGCCATTGTTATCCAGACTCTTTTCCATCATGCAGGTCCGCCGCGTGCGATGGGCAGACAATAAACCATCTCACGCTGCGACGCACGGCTTATGGGCACGTCCAGGTAATCATGGTGTTCTGATAAGGATTGATCAGGCGGAACTGTTTATCAGACAGGCGTTGCGCGTAAAAGCCCTCCGCGGTGATGGCCGATGGCACGTACTGAAAGCGATCGGTGGAGTGCAGCGTACCGCTTTGCACCTTCACGCCATCGCGCGATACGGCGAAGGCGCTCACCAAATCAAAGATCCGCGCCTGCGTGTTGCCCATCGATTGTCCATAAATCGTCGACACTTCGCCCGGACAGTCGACACCTTTCGGTGCGGAACTGCAGCCAGCTAACATTAAAAGGGTGAGTACAACCGTGATTCGCCACATGAGCACCTGCTTCATTCCCTGGTTTGCCATGGCACGCCTATGCGTACTGATAAGTGGATCATAGCAGGTCTGACGCTGCTTCCCATTTGTCATTTGTATAATCGTTAAGCGGAAGGAATGTAAAGGGGTGACTTTACTAGCAGAGAAACGGTATTCTTGCCAGCGTTGCGCACCAGGTAAGCAAAACAAGGGTAAATTAATGAAAGAAGAAGAAGCGAGTTTAATGATTCTTCAGCACGCGATCGACAAATTAGAAGCCGACAAAAAGAAGCAGGTAATGAACTGCGTAGCGGCCATTCAGGAAGTGATGCAGCGTTTTGAAGCCGAAGAAGCCGGACTGGCATTGATGTTGGTCGCGGCGCAAGTGGCCGCTGAATAGTGCCTGCTCCCGCAGAATCTCATTGCGCTTGATGTACCAGGCTTTGCTGTTGTTGGATGAAGTTTATGGAATGCAGCAGCAAGGCCAATCACGCCACGAAATCATCATTTAACCTCAGCGGAGAACCCAATGAAGGCACTAGTCATGGCCGTTGGCGTGCTGGCATGTCAGATAGCGCCCGCCTGGAGCGAAACCGAATACCAAATCACCTGTCCCGGCCGTCCGACTATGACGGTATCGCGTGCCGAGTATGGTTTGAGTACGTTAATGTGGCCAACGCGCCACTTCCAGATTGCTGCCGGGCAGCAGCGCACCAGCCTGAAAGGGGCGATAAAGTCGCCATCACCCGTTTTCGTAATGGCGATCAGTTAATCGTGAATAAAAAGAACGATGAAACTTTCTTCGTCTACGCCAACAGCAACAAGTTGTTGCCCTGCAGCCGCACCGATAAGCGCGATGCGCAGATTCTGTCGCTGGAACGCTACGACGACAGCGCGCGTCCAAACTCGTGAGTTAATAGCCCGGTTTGATGAGTTGCCGCTGGCGCAAATCCAGCGGCGACTGTTCCGCCTCATCAATGGCTGCCAGCCAGCTCTGCAAATTCACCTTAGCCCACGAAAGATGTCCGCGCGTGGTGCTCATCAGCACGACATCCGGGCGTAACGAGCGATACAACTCCAGCGACTGCTGCAGTTCGGTGGGATTGCTTTCAGGCATCAGCACGCTGATCCAGCGGTTGTAATCGCGGGTCAGCGTATCGCCGACAAACAGATAAGTGTGGCCGAGCGGCGAGTGGTAGAGATAGCTGCTGCTGCCGGGCGTGTGTCCGGGCGTCGGCAGCAGGTGAAAATCGCCGAAGTGCGTCTCTTGCTGTGTAAAGGTTTCGTCGGGCTCAATCACCAAACTGACCGGCCCGAGCGAACGACTGTGGCAATAGAGCGCGCTATTAAAGCGCTGCTGAATGGCGATCGCTCCCGGCGCGGCTTCGTGCCAGTGAGTTAAATAGTGGCGAATGACGCCGCCGGCATCGTTAAGGAACTCATGATCGAGCGGATGCTCCACGCGGCCAATCAATAAATTGCCGCGTGGGTGGCACAGCATAAAGCCATGCATCATTAAGTCACTCGCCGTCTCTTCGGCGGGGAATTCTGGCGTGGAGATCCACAAATCGTCGTACAGTGGCTTCATTGTCGGTCTCCTGCGGCAACACGTTAGCGCAATGTCGGATGGCCGGTGAAGGCGAACTGTGCTTCTCCATTCTCAATCTGCAACGTGGCGCTAGCGCCCAGCGGCAGCGTCACGGTATCGGCATCGTGTCCAAAAGCCAGATCGCTAATCACTGGAATCTGAAACTCGTCACGAATGCGCTGCCACACGGTGGCAAAATCAAAACCGTTGTCATACGCCGACAGCGATGTGCTGGTAAAGCTGCCGGTAATAATCGCTTGCTGGCGCGACAAAATGCCACTCTGCTGCAGCTGAATCAGCATGCGCTCGATACGGAACGGATGTTCGTTCACATCTTCGATCACCAGAATGCCGCCTTCAATTTGCGGCATCCACGGCGTACCAATCAGCGAGCAAATCATCGCTAAATTGCCGCCCCATAACGTGCCTTGCCAGCGGCCGTGATCCGGGCTGGTGCTGCGCCAGCTTAGATTGACTGTAGGTGATGTCAGCGTTTGCCAAAAGTGCGATTCGGTAAAATCAGATAATGCCTCGGCGCCGAAGTTACCGGCCAACATCGGCCCGCTAAAGGTGATCAGCCCGATTTGTGCCAGTAACGCCAGTTGTAGCGCGGTGAAATCGCTATGGCCGCACAGCGCCACCGGTTGATTGAGCAATCGACGTTGCAGGCCAACGTAATCGATCTTATCCAGCAAACGTGAAGCGCCGTAGCCGCCACGCACCGCCAACACGATATCGGGCAGCGCCTCCAGCGTGGCCAGCGCATTGATATCATTCAGCCGCTGCGCATCATCGCCGGCAAAGCGTTGAAAGCGGCGGGTGATCGCCGATAGATTGTCAAGATGATGGCCAGCAGCCTGTAAACGACTCACCGCGCGCTGGGCGGCGTCCTGATTGTGGCAATAACCGGAAGGGGCGATGAGACGTAGCGTGCGGGGAGTAACCATAACTTCCATCCTGCTGTAGAGTGGCCTGCTGATGATGACGAAATGCGTTATCGAAGTCACGGTAGCATAAGGTTTTTTACCGATTTAGGATAAACGGTAATTTTGCATCGCGCTGCGCCAGGTATGATAGCTTGCGCCAACCCTATTGCGGAACCAAAAATCAGTGAAAATTCGCCTACTTATGCTTTCTGCACTGCTGCTTGCTGGCTGTTCCAGCGAGCCGGAAAAACCGGCACTGCCCGAGAAGAATACGCCGTTAACTCAGGCACCGCCGTCGAAAGTAAATGATGCATGGTCAATGTTTACCGAAGATGCCGCCAGTCATTATGGCGTTGATGAGAAGTTAATCAGCGCCATTATTAGTGTCGAATCCGGAGGCAATCCCACCGTGGTGAGCCGTTCCAATGCGGTTGGTCTGATGCAAATTAAGGCCTCGACCGCGGGCCGCGAAGTCTATCGCATCCAGGGCCGTCATGGTCAGCCATCCTCGTCCGAGCTGCGCGATCCGGCGAAGAACATCGATATTGGCGCGGCTTACCTGAAAATTCTGCAGGATTCCGCCTTAGCCGGAATTCGCGATCCGCTGACCCTGCGTTACGCCACCATTGTCTCCTACGCCAACGGTGCTGGTGCCTTGCTGCATACTTTCTCACGTGACCGCGACCGTGCTATTGCGATGATCAATTCCATGACGCCGGACGAGTTTTACCAGCACGTACAGAATAAGCATCCGGCGGCGCAGGCCCCGCGTTATTTATGGAAAGTCACCACCGCCTACCGTACCATCGGTTGATGCTGTACACCTATCTGTTGCGGCGCGATTTATGACGCAATGAATTGCGCCGCTACACCAACAATCGCGCCGTCGGATAATCCACAATCAACACCTGCACATAACCGCCGCGCAACGCCCCGCGAATCGCCTGCGCTTTCTCTTTGCCGCCCGCTAACGCCACCACCTGAGGACAGCGTTTTACCTGCGCCAACTCCATACCAATTACCGGATCTTCCTCTGCGTTCAGCACCGGTTGACCGTCGGCGTCAAAATAGTGCAGGCAGATATCGCCTACCGCGCCGCGTTCGGCCAGCGTTTGCAGCATCTCACCGTCGTAATAGTTGCCGGAATTACGCAGCAGGGCGGACGGCTCGAGATCGCCGATGCCGACAATCGCCAGGTCCACCTGATCAAACTTTTCCAGTACCACCGCGACATCGGGATTAACCGATAAACGCTGGCGATCCTTTACCGAGTGTTCGATTGATTGCGACGGCAGCAGCCACGCCGGACAACTCAGCAGCGCCGCGAGATTCTGCGTCAAAATCGTGGCCTGCACATTGCCGTTAGCGCCCACGCCGCCCAGCAGCTGAATGACGCCTTGGCACGGCGCGCTGAGCGGATGCAGCGCATCGACCATGGCGCGAATGGTGCCGCTCCAGGAGGAAATGCCAATCAGCTCATCGGCACGCACCCGCGTTTCCAGATAGTGCGCGGCGGCGGAACCGATCGCCTGTTTGATCTGCAATGCAGAAGCCTGATCCGGCACATCCACCACAATCACCTGCGGCAGTTGATACAGCTGCTCAATGGCTTTTTCCAGCTCAGGGAACACATTGGCCGGCGGCACCACGCTGATCTTCACCACACCTTCTTTCACGCTGCGATTAAGGATGCGCGACACAAAAGATTGCGACAGCTTCAACAGCTGCGCAATGTCGGACTGCTTCCTGCCTTCCACATAATAAAGCGTGGCGATTTTCACCATCAGCCGCTGTTCATCCTGTTTTGCCATGGTTTTTTCTCTCTCTTAACCTGCCTGGTATTGTTAATCAGCCTGTCATAAATAACAACGCAGAACATTTTGTGATCGTTTTCGCTTTTTGAGGATCGGGCAATGGACGTGCTCAAGAAGCCAGCGCATAGTCATTATGCATATAAAATCGCAATTGAATATATATTCAATCGGAGATAACAAATGAAAGCCTCTGTCCTCAAAGTCTCTCTACTTGCTTCAATCATGATGATCTCGGCGGCGTCGCTGGCGGCGGATAAGGGGTTGCTGGCCATTATTACGCCATCGCATGATAACCCGTTCTTTAAGGCCGAAGCCGACGGCGCGCAGGAGAAAGCCAAAGCCCTCGGTTACACCACGCTGGTGGCCTCGCATGATGATGACGTGAATAAGCAAAATCAGCTGATTGAAACCGCCATCGCGCGCAAAGCCAAAGCCATCATTCTTGATAACGCCGGTGCAGATGCCACCGTTGGCCCGGTGCAAAAAGCCAAAGATGCCGGCATTCCTACCTTCCTGATTGACCGCGAAATCAATAAAACCGGCATCGCCGTAGCGCAAATCGTCTCCAACAACTATCAGGGCGCACAGCTCGGTGCCGAGAAGTTCGCCAAACTGCTGAACGGCAAAGGGGATTATGTCGAGCTGCTGGGCAAAGAGTCAGATACCAATGCGGGTGTACGTTCGCAGGGATATCACGATGTGCTGGATGATTATCCCGATCTGAAGATGGTGGCGCAGCAAAGTGCCAACTGGAGCCAGACTGAAGCCTTCAGCCGCATGGAAACCATCCTGCAGAAGAACCCGAATATCGTTGGCGTGATCTCCGGTAACGACACCATGGCGCTCGGTGCGGAAGCGGCGCTGAAAGCGGCGGGCAAAACCAATGTGATTGTGGTCGGCTTCGACGGCAGCGATTACACCCGCGACTCCATCCTCAATAAAGGCAACATCAAAGCGACGGTGCTGCAGCCGGGCTGGGATCAGGCGCAGATGGCCGTCGAGCAGGTGGATTACTACCTGAAGAACGGCAAAGCGCAGAAAGAGGAGAAGCAGCTGATGGATTGCGTGCTGATTGACGACAGCAACGCCGCGAAGCTGAAAACCTTTAAGCTGGCGCCATAACATGGAGGCCGGCATGAAGGGGAAAGCGCTGAGCGGCACGCTGGTGGCGCTGCTGACGCTGATGTTAGCCGCCTGCACCGTGGTGGATCTCGATGCCAACGGCAAACCCATCATGCCGAAAGATCCCAACGCCAAACCGGGCTACAGCGATCAAACGCCGCAGCAGATTGCGGAGTCAAGCTGGGCCAGCCGCGTGCAGCAGCCAGCTGAGAAGCAGGCGCTGAGCTGGGCGGATATGGAAACCAAAAGCCACACCGTCAAAGCGGGCGGCAGCGAAAGCGTGTTTGTGCGCGCGGCAGGCACGGTAACGGCGTTTGATAACAGCAACGAGCGGGAACGCAGTCTCACCATGACCATCAACGGCAAGCCGGTGAAAGTGTTGATTGGTCCGGTGCTGCGCGGCAACGCGATTCGCGATGCAGCCGGTTTCCGCTTTGAAGAGTTTACTAATCAGGTGCAGTACGCGCAGCTCACCAAAGCACTCAATCGCCACGCGGTGAAACAGCTGCCCGCAGTGGATGCCAGTTGGGTGGGCAAACCGGCGCAGGCGCTGCTGGCCGTCAGCATGGGCGCAGGCACGGTGGATGAGGTGGTTGCGGTGCAGCTGCAGCAGGGGAATCCATAATGAGCGACGAGATCATTCTGCAAGCGAATCAGATGTCGATGCTGTTCCCTGGCACCTTAGCGCTGGATCGCGTGGATTACCGCGTGTGGCGCGGCAAAGTCAACGTCATCATTGGCGAAAACGGCGCGGGCAAATCGACGCTAATGAAGATTCTCGCCGGCGTGCAGCAACCGACCAGCGGTGAGATGTTCCTGAACGGTAACAAAGTGGCGTTTCACAGCACGCGAGACGCCGCGCGTCACGGCATCGGCATGGTGCATCAGGAGCTCAACCTGTTTGAGAACCTCAGCGTAGCGGAGAACATTTTCCTTGGCCGGGAAATCCAAAGCGGCATTCGGCCCATCAATGAAGCCGAGCAGAAACGCCGCACCGCCGCGCTGATGCAGCGCCTCGATCAGCCAATTTCACCGGATGAGAAGGTCGGCAGCCTGAAGGTTGGCCAGCAGCAATTGGTGGAGATCGCCAAAGCGCTGGCGGAGGACGCTGACATTTTGATCCTCGACGAACCGACCTCGGCGCTGAGCAAAACTGAAGTGGAGATCCTGTTTCGGGTGATCCGCGAACTGACGCGTCAGGGCGTCTCAATCATCTATATCTCGCATCGGCTCGAGGAGCTGATGGCGATTGGTGATGTGATCACCATTCTGCGCGACGGGCGTTTTCAGGCCGAAGCGCAGGTCAGCGATATCGACGTGCCGTGGATCGTGCGCGAAATGCTGGGCAGTGAACCGGTCGGCACTTTCCTGCCGCCGGATCGCCAGTTCGGTGCGCCGGTGCTGGAAGCCGAACACATCACCTGCGTCAGCCCGAACGGCAACACGCTGGTGGATGATGTCAGTTTTCAGGTGCGTTCCGGAGAGATCGTCGGCATTTACGGGTTGATGGGCGCGGGGCGCACCGAACTGTTTGAGTGTTTGCTTGGCACGCAGCGTAACTATCTCGGCAAGCTGTGGCTCGACAGCAAACCGCTGCCGACGCGTCTGCCGACCGCTGAACGCATTCGTATGGGCATGAGTCTGGTGCCGGAGGATCGCAAACGCTCGGGCATTTTTCCCATCTCATCGGTGGCGAGTAATCTCACCATCGCCAGCCTGTGGCGGCGTCTGTCGCATCGCACCGTGATTTCAGAGCAGGCGGAACGCGAAGTGGTGACCAGCACCGTCGGCAATCTGGCAATCAAAATCTCCTCGCCGGATGTCGCCATTAGCGCACTGAGCGGCGGCAATCAGCAAAAGGTGGTGATTGGCCGATCGCTGCTGACCAATCCGCGCTTGCTGCTGCTGGATGAACCGAGCCGTGGTATCGACGTTGGTGCCAAAGGCGAAGTGTTCCGCATGATGGTGAAGCTGTCGGAGCAGGGCATTGCGGTGGTGTTCTCCACCTCAGATTTGAAAGAGATCATGGCCGTAGCCGATCGCATCATTGTGATGTCCGGCGGCAAATTGACTGCTGACCTGCCGCGCGCTGAAGCGGAAGAGGCGGCGCTGGTTAAAGCAAGCGCACAAGGGTTCTGATATGAAAAACAACGGCGCGCTCGCATCGCCTGCCAAAGCATTCAACTCACGCGAAAGCCTGATTTTGCTGCTGCTCAAACTGCGCACCTTTATTGCGCTGTTTCTCATTGTCGGCTTCTTCGCTATCACGGTGCCCGATTTCCTCGCGGTGGGCAGCATGGTGATCATGGTGAAACACATCGCCATTAACGCCTTCCTCGCGCTCGGCATCACGTTTGTCATTATCACGGCGGGCATCGATCTCTCTATCGGCGCTACGCTCGGCCTGTGCGGCATGATCGCCGGCTGGCTGATTACCAAAGGCATTGTGTTGCCGATGTTTGGCATCGCTATCTTCCCCAGCGTATGGCTAATCGTGCCGATTGTATTGCTGATTGGCGGGCTGATTGGCGCGGTCAATGGCTGGATCATTACCCGCTATAACGTGGCTCCGTTCATCTGCACGCTCGGCACCATGTACATCCTGCGCGGCACGGCGATGCTCACCTCGGGCGGCGAAACCTTCCCCGGTTTGCAGGGCAATGAAATGCTGGGGAATACCGGATTCGACAAGATTGGCGCTGGCTATTTCCTTGGTTTGCCGTGGGCCATCTGGATGATGGTGCTGCTGGCGCTGGTGATTGCCTACGTGGCGCGCCGCCTGCCGTTTGGCCGTCAGGTTTACGCGATTGGCGATAACGAACGCGCCGCTGAACTCTCGGGCGTGAAAGTGAAGTCGGTGAAAATATGGGTCTATGCCATCTCCGGTTTTTGCGCGGCAATTGCTGGCATCGTGGTCTCGTCGCAGCTGGTGGCCAGCCATCCGGCGAACGGAACCTCCTTTGAAATGAACGCGATTGCCGCAGTGGTGCTGGGCGGTACCTCGCTGGCGGGTGGACGCGGCACCATTCTTGGCACGCTGATTGGTGCCTTTGTGATCGGCTTCCTCGCCGACGGTTTGATCATGATGGGTGTGAGCGAGTTCTGGCAAATGGTGATCAAAGGCATCGTGATTATCGTGGCGGTGATCATCGACCAAATGCAGAGCCGCATGCAGCAGAAAGCGGCGGTGGTGGCGCAGAAAGCGCTGATTGAGGAGGGCGGTAGCCCGGCAAAAAGTTAATCGGTGGGTGCAGGCGCTGATTGTCTGCACCTTTTTTTCTTCATCACGAATAAATATTCATCCATGCTTTAAAATTCAGAGGTGTCTATGAATCCTTTCAAATACTCGGTAGCGGATCTGGCAGCGAAAGCGCGCGCCGTGCGCCGCCGCATCATCCAGCTTAATGCGGGCAGCCCGGCGGGCGGTCACACCGGTGCCGATCTCTCACAGGTTGAGATCCTTACCGCGCTCTATTTCCGCATCCTGAACTGCGCGCCAGATCGCACCAACGATCCGCAGCGCGACATCTATATCCAGTCGAAAGGCCATGCGGTGGGCGGTTATTACTGCGTGCTGGCAGAAGCCGGTTATTTCCCCACCGAATGGCTGCCGACTTATCAGCATTCCGATTCGCATCTGCCGGGCCATCCGGTGCGGCAAAAAACGCCGGGCGTTGAGCTGAACACCGGCGCGCTGGGTCACGGTTTACCGGTGGCGGTCGGCATTGCGCTGGCGGCGAAGAAAGATAACAGCGACCGACGCATTTTTGTCGTCACCGGTGACGGTGAGCTGGCGGAAGGCAGCAACTGGGAAGCGGCGCTGGTGGCGGCGCATTACGGCCTCGATAACCTGGTGATCATCAATGACAAGAACAAGCTGCAGCTGGCGGGGCATACGCGCGACATCATGAATACCGATCCGCTGCCGGAAAAATGGCGCGCCTTTGGTCTGGATGTGAGCGAGTGCAACGGCAATGACATGGCGGCGGTGGTGGACGCCATCGAAAACCTGCCGCGCAACAGCGGCAAGCCACAGGTGATTGTGGCGCATACCGAAAAAGGCTTCGGCATCTCCTTTATTCAGGGCAAACCGGAGTGGCATCACCGCGTGCCGAAAGGGGAAGAGATTGCGTTGGCACTGGAGGAATTAAAAGATGAGTAATGCAAAACATTTGGCGACGGTAATGGTTGAGGCATTTATTGATGCGGTTAATCGCGGTGTCGATTTAGTGCCGGTGGTGGCCGATTCCACCTCAACCGCGAAAATTGCGCCCTTTATCAAAGCATTCCCCGATCGCCTGATCAACGTGGGTATCGCGGAGCAAACGCTGGTGGGCACCGCCGCCGGTCTGGCAATTGGCGGCAAAGTGGCCGTGACCTGCAACGCCGCGCCGTTCCTGGTTTCCCGCGCCAATGAGCAGGTTAAAGTCGACGTCTGCTACAACAACACCAACGTTAAACTGTTTGGCCTGAATGCCGGTGCCAGCTACGGCCCGCTGGCCAGCACCCATCACAGCATCGACGACATTGCGGTGATGCGCGGCTTCGGCAACATCGAAATCTATGCGCCATCCTGCCCGCTGGAGTGCCGCCAGATTATTGAGTATGCGCTGGCGCATGTCGGGCCGGTGTATATCCGTCTGGACGGTAAGGATCTGCCGCAGCTGCACGATGAAAACTATCAATTCCGTCCTGGCCAAATCGACGTGTTACGTGAAGGTCATGACATTGTGCTGGTGGCGATGGGCTCGACGGTTCACGAGGTGGTTCACGCCGCCGAGCAACTGCATGAGCAAGGCATTACAGCAGGTGTGATCAGCATTCCATCGATTCGACCTTGTGATACCCAACAGCTGCGCGAGCTGTTAAATCACTATCCAGCGGTCATTACCGTGGAAGAACACAACGTCAACGGCGGCGTCGGCAGCCTGGTGGCGGAAGTGCTGGCGGAAGGCGGCTGTGGCATCCCGCTGCTGCGTTTGGGCATCCCCGACGGCGAATACGCGATTGCTGGCGATCGCGCCTCCACCCGTGCCCGACATGGCATTGATGCCGCCAGCGTGGTGAAGAGTGCAGCGCGCATCTGTGCAGGAGCGTAAAGATGGCAGGTTCGTTGATACTGGCAATTGATGAAGGCACCACCAACGCGAAAGCGATTGCGGTCGATCGTGCCGGCAATGTGGTGGCACGCGGCAGTCAGTCGCTGACGCTGGAACATCCGCAGCCGGGTCTGGCGGAGCAGGATCCGCTGGCGATATGGCAGGCGGTGAAACAGGCAGTGAGCGCTTGTCTGGCGCAGTGTGCGGGGGCGCAGGTTGCGGCGGTGGCGATCAGCAACCAGCGCGAATCGGTGCTGATCTGGCAGCGACATAACGGTCAGCCGTTGACGCCGTTGGTCAGCTGGCAGGATCGCCGCTCGGAGGCGTTTTGCCGCGATCTGCGCGTGGCGGGTAAAGCACCGCGCATCACCGGACTCACCGGGTTGGCGGTGGATCCGATGTTCCCGGCCGGTAAACTTACCGGCATGCTGGCTGCGTTGCCGAATGGATTTGCGCGCGCGCAGGCCGGTGAACTCTGTATCGGCACCGTGGATAGCTGGCTGAGCTGGCAGCTGAGCGGCGGCGAAAGCTTCGTCACCGATCATGCCAATGCGGCACGCACCCAACTCTACAACCTGCACAGCGGCGACTGGGATGATGAATTGCTGGCGCTGTTCCATATTCCCCGCGCGGCGCTGCCGCAGATTGTGCCCTCGGCCAGCGCGCAAGGCGTGGTGACACGCAACGATATTCCCGGTTTAGCGCCCGGCACGCCGATTTTGTCACGCATCGGCGATTCGCACGCTGCGCTGCAAGCGCAGCGCAACGGCAGCGAAGAGGTGGTGAAAGCCACTTACGGCACCGGTTCATCACTGATGATGTCGATGGCGACGCCGTTGCTGACGGAAAATGGCCTCAGCACCACGGTGGCGTGGCACGACGGCACGCTGCGCTATGCCTTTGAAGGCAACATTACCCACACCGGTTCCGGCGCGGCGTGGCTGGGCCGCATGCTTGGCATTCATGATCCGCGAGAACTCACTGCGCTGGCGCAGCGCAGCGAACACAATCAGGGCATCTATTTTGTGCCGGCGCTTTCCGGTCTTGGCGCGCCCTGGTGGGATTTGAAAGCGCGCGGCATGGTATGTGGGTTGACCGATGCGGCGACGCCGGAGGTGCTGGCGCGCGTGGCGCTGGAGTCGATCACCTTCCAGATCGCCGATGTGTTTTTTGCCATGGAGCAGGCCAGCGGCGTGCAACTTCCTGCGCTGTGCGTGGATGGCAGCGCCACGGAAAATAGCTGGTTGATGCAGATGCAGGCCGATGTATTGCAGCGGCCACTGAAACGCGTGCCGACGGCAGAAGTTTCTGCGCTGGGCGCCGCGCTATTAGCGGGTCGCACCTTAGGCTGGTGGCAGCAGGGCAGTGAGATGCAGGCGTTACAGGGCGGTAGCGTGATCACGCCGCGAGAGGATCAGGCGAAAAACATGCAGGAGAATTATCACGGCTGGCTGGATGCGGTGGCGCGTTGCCGTTATCAGCCGCATTGATTACCGTTATTTAAATCGCGCACGCTTCGTAGCGGCGCGATTTATCGCGCTTTGTAGACGTGTATCTCATGCCACATAGCGCAATAAATTGTGCCGCTACGATGTTGTACGGTGATAAACGTCCAGCGCTACTGGAAACGGTTGGCTTTATCACGCGCCAGACGTTCCAGCGCAAAAATCACCTGCTGTAGCTGGCGTTCCTGAATCGGTTCGATGGCGGTAAAGCGGAAGCTGAGGCGCGGTGTGGCGCGGGTTTCATTCTTGCTGGTCACTACGGTGCGTTCACCAATGTGCAGCAGCTGTGCTGTCACCTCAAAGTGACCATACTCAGCTAAATCCACGCGCAGGTTTTTAAAGGTATCGCCGCGATTGAGGCCTTCCGGTAGCGCTTCGTCCAGCAGCACGCCGACGCCGCCCAGTGACAGATCCTGCAGGCGGAAACGCGCGGTACGCCCATCAGGCCACTGGCTGTGGCAATAAAAAACCGGTTCCAGTGGCGCATTGACGCGAAAGAATTCACGACGTTGAATCTGCCACACCAGTTCCGGCAGCGACGCAGCAAAAGCGGGTAAGCCTTCGAATTCAACCCGCTGTAAACCGGTTAAGCCAAATTCGACTTTGGCACCGTGCGTTTCGGCGGCAATATTCACTTCGCCACCTTGCAGCGCTAAATCGTTATCCAGCGCGTTGCTGCCGAGGTCAAAGATCACCTGATCTTCATCGGCTGACAGCAAGCGACTGATAAACTGACCGCGCGAAAAATTCACCATCAACAGGGTTTGAAAACGCAACAGGTCCTTCATCACGCCCAAAACCGCTAACGTGCCTCGCTTGAGGTATTGTTCTTTATCGGCTTCTCCCACGTCCTGCTCCACTTATCCGATTGTTATTTTCACGACTGACAATGCTGTTCGTCAGTTATCGGCGTCGATGCGCTAACCTTTAGTCAGCTAACGGCTATTTACTGCGGCAAGTTGGGATGCAGATCATAAAATCCCGTCTATACTAGAGGCGGTGAACACATTGATTAATAACGTAAGGAGCAGTACATGGGTATTCTTTCATGGATTATTTTTGGTCTGATTGCCGGGATTATCGCTAAGTGGATTATGCCGGGTAAAGATGGCGGCGGCTTTATCATCACCGTGGTTCTGGGTGTGGTGGGTGCGGTTGTTGGTGGCTGGATCAGTACCCTGTTTGGTTTCGGTAAAGTTGACGGTTTCAACTTTGGCAGCTTCGTGGTGGCAGTGATTGGTGCCATTGTGGTGCTGTGGATCTACCGTAAAGTGCGAAGTTAATCGCGCGAGGATTTGATGAAATCCGCCATCCCGCAAAGGGTGGCGGATTTTTTTTATGCCTGATTAAAAGTCGTAGCCCACCGTGGCCATGACCGTGCGCTCGGCACCGCGATAGCAGTAACCGGTGCCGTAACAGGCGGCCAGATACGTCTTATCGGTCAGGTTGTTGGCATTCACCTGCAGCCAGGCGCCTTTCAGCTTTGAGTTCCATGCGCCAAGATCGGCGCGAACCGACGCATCAAACAGCGTTACCGATGGCAGACGCGTGGTGTTCTCGTTATCCGCCCACTGTTTACCGATATAGCGCACACCCGCACCGGCGCTCAAGCCGTAGTCAAACTGATAATGTCCCCACAACGATGCCATGCTGTTCGGCGTCACATACGGCGTATGGCCATCGTTACCGTCCACCGAATCTTTAAAGCGCAGATGATTTAGTGTGTAGCCGGCGATGGTGCTAAAACGCGACGTCAGCTGATTACGCGCCTCAAGTTCAATGCCCTGCGAATGCACTTTGCCCGACGGCGTGTAAGTGCCGTCCAGCACGTTACGGTTGGCGACATCGTCCTGGGTCAAATCGTACACCGCGATTGAGTACATATCGCGCGTGCCCAGCGGCTGATATTTCACGCCCGCTTCATACTGCTCTGACGTAGTCGGTTTTAGCTGATTGCCGAAAGGATCGGTTAACGAAGCCGGCGTTATTGCCTGGCTCCAGCTGACATAAGGCGAGATGCCGTTCTCGAAGGCATATAACAGTGCAGCGCGGCCGCTGATGTGATCGTCCTGACGACGGCTGGTGCCGTTTTCCGACACGATGCGATCGTAGCGTCCTGACAAATCCAGATGCCAGCGATCGAGCTGCAACTCATCCTGCAGATACAAACCGGTTTGATAGTAGCGGCGCGTCTGCGATGTCCAGTCGAAGTCTGGCATGATGCCCACTTCTTCGCCGTTCCACGCATTCAGCGCGCTGGCGGCACCGCTGGCTTTGGTGATGTCGTTTTTATAGCGATGGTATTCCGCGCCCAGCGTCACGCGATGCTGAACCGCGCCGGTAGCGAAATCGGCCTGCAAGCGGTTGTCGTTGGCCCACGCGCTCAGCGATGAACGCTCACCGGAGTAGTAGCGGTTCAGCAGGTCTGGATTCGTTGCGTTCCAGCCAATCTGATAAACCTGATCGAGCTCGGTATTGGAGTGGCTGTAGCTGCCGGTGGAGTACACCGACCACACATCGTTGAAGCGATGCGAGAAGTCATAGCTGTAAATCTGCTCGCGACGTTTGAACTGATCGAGCGCAGTGTCACCTTCATAGAAACTGTCGCTCAATTTGCGGCCATTATGGCTATAGAGCGTGCCTTCCGCCGGTACCGAGCCGTGATAGCCGCCGGACGGATCTTTCTGCAGGTAGGCGCGCAGCACTAAGTTGGTATCTTCACTTGGCTGCCACATCAGCTGTGGCGAAATCGCATATTTCTCTTCACGGGTGTGATCGTATTGGGTATCGCTGTTGCGCGTAATGCCGGTTACGCGAAATGCCCACTGATCGTTGATGGCGTTGGTGTAATCAAAGGCGGCGTTATTGGTGGCGTTGGTGCCGGTCGCCAGGCGGAAGTGGCCCTCTTCAGCAAACTGCGGGCGCTTGCTCACCATATTCACCAATCCGCCCGGCACCGTTTGGCCGTAGAGCGCGGAGGAGGGACCTTTAATCACATCGATGCGGTCGAGGAACCAGTTATCCACCTGCAGGATGTTGAAGCTGCCGCCGTCACTCATCACGCGCAGGCCATCGAGGAAGGTGTTATCGACATCGCCGCCGTGGAAACCACGCAGCGCGATGGTGTCATAACGCGTGGCCGCGCCGCCAAAGTTGGTGAAGACGCCCGGCGTGTAACCCAGCGCCTGATTGAGATCCTGCGCGCCCTGATCTTCCATCTGCTGACGCGTCACTACCGAAATTGACTGCGGCGTAGTGATCAGCGGCTGATCGCTTTTGCTGGCACCGCTGCTGCGCGTGGCGAGATAGCCCTGCGTCGGCGAGGTGGCGCTCTCTTGCGGTTGCGCTGTCACGACAATCGACTCTTCAGCGAAGCTTGCCGCGGGTAAAGCCAGCGCAAGCGCGCACAGTACGCGGCCACGTTTAAGGGTAAACAACGAGGTCATGAGAGGTTCCTGTTATTTTAATGGGAATAGCTATCGATATCAGATTGAGAATTATTATCTTTTGTCGCGAATGTTTCAAGATGTGAGTTTGTTGCTAGAGGGATGTGAGGAAAATGCACAGATGACAGGCACGAGCCGTAGCGGCGCGATTTATCGCGCATTGCACTGGCGAAACCTTACCCAGGTTCGGATCGCGCAGTAAATCGCGCCGCTACGGGAATGTGCAGTTGCCGGGCTACTTCGCCCGGCAGAATAGCGGTAATTACTTCGCGCGACTTAAAACCGGCATATTCGGGATATCGCCAGCGTTATTACAGGTTTTGTCTTTCGGGCAGTACTTATCCAGCAGCTTCAGCGTCACGCCATTGGTCCAGCCGAAGCCGTCCTGCAGCGGATATTCACCGCCGCCACCGCCGCCCAGCTGCGCGCCTTCAACCACGTATTTCTCGACCAGCTTATGTTCCTTGTCGTAGGTCGCCTGCACGTTCTGCAGGAAGCGCTGACCAATCTGTTGCGCCAACTTCGGCTGCTTGTAATGCTCCAGACCTTCTACCGCCACCCATTGCAGCGGCGCCCAACCGTTTGGTGCATCCCATTGCTGGCCGTTATTCACCGTGGTGGTCACCAGTCCGCCGGGTTTCAGCAGCTGTTTTTCAACTGCGGAAGCGGTGCGTTCAGCTTGCTTATCGCTCGCGAGCTGCATATAGAGCGGGAATAGCGTTGCAGCGGTCAGCTGTGAATGCACCTGCTTCTTCTGGAAATCGTAATCGGCGTACCAGCCTTTTTTGTCATCCCAAAGGTAGCGATTGATCGCCGCCTGACGTTTCTCAGCATCCGCCGCGAACTGTTTAGCTTTGTCATCCTGCTTATCCAGTTTGGCGGCTTTAGACAATGTTTGTTCGAGGTGGAAAATCAGGCTGTTAAGATCAACCGGTGCCAGCTGCGTGGTACGGATGGACGCCAGATTGTGCGCATCGGTGAACCAGCGCGAACTGAAATCCCAGCCCGAAGCCGCGCCCGCACGCAGATCGCGATAAACCTGCTGTTTATTGCGTTCCGGCGCTTTATTCGCGGTGTTGACGTCATCCAGCCAGGATTCGGTACGCGGCGCATCGCGATCGTCCCAGTAACGGTTAAGCAGCGTGCCGTCGCTGAGTTTGATCACGCGTTTGCTGGCCTGGCCGGCCGCCACTTTGTCGCTGTCCGCCATCCAGTAATCGTACTCTTTCTGCAGCTGCGGCAGGTATTGGCGATAGACGTCGTCGCCTTTGTGCGTTGCCAGCAGGTCAACCATCAAGCTGAAGAACGGCGGCTGCGAGCGGCTGAGATAGTAGCTGCGGTTGCCGTTGGGAATATGGCCATATTTGTCCAGCTCGGTGGCGAAGTTATCCACCATATCCTGCACGCGATCCCAGTGACCGCTCTCCGCCAGGCCAAGCATGGTGAAGTAGCTGTCCCAGTAATACACTTCGCGGAAGCGTCCGCCAGGCACCACATAAGGTTTGGGCAGCGGCAGCAGCGAATCGTACTGACTGGCACTTTGCGCGGTACGCGTCAGCACCGGCCATAAACCGTTGATGTGCTCACGCAGGCTTTGCCCGGCGGGCGGCACATATTTGTCACCCTCTTTTGGCAGCGTGAAGTTGCTGTCGACAAAATGCTTGAGATCGAAGTTGCGCTGGTTTTTTTGCATCTGCCAGTCGGCCAGAATCGACGAGGGATTGGATTTCGGCACCGCATCGGCGAAGGTTTTCTGATCCGGATAAAATTTAGCCTGTTGTACCGCATTGAACAACGGTCCCAGGCGCACATCCGGTGGCTGCGGTTGGTTGCTGAGCATGCGGCTTTGATCGTCGGCGTGTGCGGCGCTGGCACCGGCCAGCAACGCGGCGCTAAGTAAAAAGGTCAGACGCGCGGGCGTGAATACGGCATTTTTTATCATCGGTTTTTCTCCTTGTCCGAAAAGGTGGTGTGCTAACGCATTGACCACCCGAACAACTTTAGTCGTAATCGCGCCGCTTAGCCTCGCACAGCGGTGGAAATGTGAAGCGCCCGGAATTAATCACGTGAGAAATTGCCTCAAGGCTAAGGTTTTTGCTTGCCCTGTACGGCTATTTGCCTGAGGCTGAAGCAAAAAAAGGAGAGTCGTATGGAGATAATCTGGTATCACCCGTCGCTGGCGCCGCAAGGTTGGCTGGAGGGTTTGCGTCAGCGTTTGCCGGAGGCGCGCGTGCGTGACTGGCAGCCGGGCGACAACGCGCCGGCCGATTATGCGGTAGTGCGTTCTCCGCCGGTCGAGATGCTGGCGGGGCGTCAGCTGAAAGGTGTGTTTGCCATGGGCGCGGGCGTCGACGAGATCCTCAAACAGCTGCGTGACAATCCACAGATGCTGGCCGACACTGTGCCGTTATTCCGCCTGGAAGATACCGGCATGGCGCGCCAGATGCAGGAGTACGCCAACTGGTGTGTGCTGGGCTGGTTCCGCCGTTTTGCCGACTATCGTCAACTGCAGCAGCAGGCTTGCTGGCAGGAGCTGGACGGTTTCGATCGCGAAAACTTCACCATTGGCGTGCTCGGCGCGGGCGTATTAGGCCGTAGCGTGCTGGAGAGTTTGCGTCAGTGGGGCTTTCCGTTACGCAGCTGGAGCCGTTCGCCGAAGCAGATCGACGGTGTGCAAAGCTTTCATGGCCGCGAACAGCTCAATGCTTTCCTGGCGGGCACGCAGGTGCTGATCGATCTGCTGCCGACCACGTCGGAAACCACCAACCTGATTGATAGCCAGCTGCTTAACGCATTGCCGCACGGCGCCTGCTTCATCAACCTTGCGCGCGGTGCGCATGTGGTAGAAGCCGATCTGCTGGCGGCGCTCAACAGCGGTCAGCTGGCCGCCGCCGCGCTGGATGTGTTCCAGCGCGAGCCGCTGCCGCAGGATCATCCGTTGTGGTCTCATCCGCATGTCACAATCACGCCACATACTGCGGCGATTACCTTGCCAGGCGAGGCGATGGATTACATTGCGGATGCCATACTTGCTCTGGAGCAAGGTCAACAGCCGGGTGGTTTAGTCGATCGCCAGCGCGGTTATTAATTCCCATTGGGTCAGGAGATGAAGATGTATCCCGTTGATTTACATATGCACACCGTTGCCAGCACGCACGCTTACAGCACGCTGCATGATTATGTGGCGCAGGCGAAACAGAACGGCCTGAAGCTGTTCGCGATTACCGATCACGGCCCGGATATGGCCGATGCGCCGCACTATTGGCATTTCGTCAACATGCGCATTTGGCCGCGCGTGATTGATGGCGTTGGCGTGCTGCGCGGTATCGAAGCCAACATCAAAAATCAGCAGGGTGAGATCGATTGCAGCGGCCCGATGCTGGATGCGCTGGATCTGATTGTCGCGGGCTTCCACGAACCGGTTTATGCGCCGCGTGACAAAGCACATCACACTGAAGCGATGATTGCGGCGATGGCGGGCGGTTTGGTGCATATCATTTCGCATCCGGGCAACCCGAAGTTCCCGGTGGATATTCGCGCAATTGCCGAAGCCGCCGCGCATTACGATGTGGCGCTGGAGATCAACAACTCCTCCTTTACCCATTCGCGTCCGGGTAGCGAACCGAACTGTCGCGCCATTGCCGAAGCGGTGCGCGATGCCGGTGGACGTCTGGCGTTTGGCTCCGATTCGCATACCGCGTTTACGCTGGGCAATTTCGAACACTGCCTGCGCATCACCAGCGAAGTGGATTTTCCCGAAGATCGCGTGTTAAATGTCACGCCGCGTCGCCTGCTCGACTTCCTCGCGTTGCGCACCGGCAAAACGATTCCCGAATTTGCTGATTTTTAACTTTTTTACCTCAAGGAATTCTGTTGCATGAATGAGTTTTCCATACTCTGCCGCGTCATCGGCTCGCTGTTTAATCGCCAGCCGCAGGATCCGCTGCTGGTGCCGCTGTTCACTCTGCTGCGTGAAGGCAAACTGCAACAGCAGTGGCCGTTGGAGCAGGACGAACTGTTGACGCGCCTGCAGCAGAATAGCGATCCGCAGGCGCTGGCCGCTGACTACAATGCGCTGTTTGTCGGCAGCGAGTGCAGCGTGCCGCCGTACGCATCACAGTGGCCAAACGGTGTTGCTGAAGCAGACGTGCGTGAGTTTCTCAGCGCGCGCGGCATGCCGCTGAGCGAAGCGCCTGCCGATCACTTTGGCGTGCTGCTGCTGGCGGCATCCTGGCTGGAAGATCAGTCGGCAGAGGATGAATCTGCCGCGCAGCTGGCGCTGTTTGATGAGTATCTGCTGCCGTGGTGCGGCGCGTTCCTCGGCAAAGTGGAAGCGCATGCCACCACGGCATTTTACCGCACGCTGGCGGTGCTGAGCCGTGAGGCGATGCAGGCGATGTACGACGAACTGAACGAAGAGCAGGGCGACGAGGCGTAATCGTTACCAGCTTGCTGCGCTGCTGCCGAGCTTCACGCCTGGCGTTGCGCAGATCATTGGCGTGCCGGGCAAATACGCTGCGGCACGCAATCTCGCAGCAATTCCCCACTGATTGATTTCTACTATGCTTAGCGCGTCATCGTGCTGCGCGTGTATACCGTTTTGCGCATTCTGCGGCGCGGCACCGAACTGCTGCAACAGCCGCGCGGTGCGTGCCAGCGATAAGCGCGCCTGCCAGCCAATGCCGTTGGTCAAGCGCTGACGCAAACCTTCCAGCACCGCGGCGGCCATCAGATAACCGGTTGCGTGGTCGAGCGCCTGCACCGGCAGCGGCGTTGGTTGATTATTGCCGCTCCAGCGCATGCCTTGTTCGGCGATGCCGCAGCCCATCTGTACCAGACTGTCGAAGCCGCGCCGGTTGCGCCACGGCCCGCTCCAGCCCCACGCATTGAGGCTGACATCCACCAGGCCCGGCGCGAGTTGGCGGCGCGTATCGGCATCCAGCCCGAGTTTTTCCAGCGCATCAGCACGATAACCGTGTACCAGCACATCGCTGTGCTGCAACAGCTGGCGCAGCTGCTCGCGCCCGGCGCGGGATTTGATATCAAGGCGCGCACAGCGTTTGCCGCAGGTGATCTCCTCTTCCAGCGTGGGTTCGTGCCAGTCGGGCGGATCGATGCGCAGCACCTGCGCGCCGAGGCTGGCGAGAAAACGTGTCGCCACCGGTCCGGCAATGATGCGCGTGAGATCCAGTACGCGCACGCCGAGCAGCGGCCGCGCGGGCGACAGTAACCAGGCGGGCGGCGGGGCGGCGTCGGTGGCCTGTTGGGCAATCAGCGCTTCCTGCTGCACGGCGCTGCCTTGCGGATGCTGCAGCCATTGCGCTTCGCTGCGCATCTGCGCGGCGCAGCCGCCGGCATCAATCACCGCCTGTTCCAGCGTGGCGGCGGGCCAGCGGGCCACCGCATCGGCCAGCGCGGCACGATCGGCATGCTGGCCGAGCACGCGCTCCATCGCCGCACGATGATGAGCCGCGTTGGTGTGCAGGCGGATCCAGCCGTCGGCGCTGGCGTAATCACCGGCGAATTCATCCCACAGCGCAGCAGGCGGTCGATTGAGCGGGATCAGGCTGTGCTGAAACCAGCGCGAGGCGAGACGGACATTAACGCTGACCGGCGCGGATTGGCCGAGCAGATCGCTTAGCGCCTGGCTGGCGAGGCCGATGCTGGTGGCCGCCAATTCGCTGACGGCAAAGGCAGAGGAAAAAGTGTCGGGCTGGAGAAAAGTCGGCGAGGGAAGCGGGTCTGCGCCTCGCAATCCCTGCCACATTTGCTGCCACAGTGCGGCAGCACGTTGAGAATCCATGTTGAGTCTCCGGAAAACGCGCGAGACTCAAGCATAGCAGAGCGGATTAACGGCGGCGTAAGCGCGGGAAACGCGCGTGCATCCGCAGGTTACGCAGGTTGATCACCGCAATCGCGGTGCCCAGCACCACCAGTGACGCACCGAGGATCTTGAAGCTGTTCATGCTGTCACCCAAGACGAAAACGCCCATCAATACCGCCAGCACCGGCGTCAGCAGCGAATAGGGCATGATCAGGTTGACGTTGTATTTCTTCAGCAGCGCGTACCACAGCGTATAGGCAACAATCGACGAGGCGAGCGCGCTATAAAGAATGCCAAACCAGCCGCGCCAGCCGGCGTGGCTCAGCGCGTAAAACTGATGGGATTCGGTCAGCCACGAAGCGGCACCGACAATCGGCACCGCAAGGAAGGAGATCCAGCCGGTGAGCGTCAGCGGTTGTATCGGCGGCGATTTTTTCACAATCATATTGCTGATTGCCCAGCCAAACGCGCTGCACAACAGAATACAGAGCACCCACCAGGCCGGAATGGTCGGACTGCCCGACAGCACCGCCACGCCGCTCAGCGAAATGGCGATACCAAACAGCTGCACCAGCCGCAATTTCTCTTTGAGAATCACCATCGCCAGCAGCATGGCAATCGGCGTACCGAGCTGAACCACGATGGCGCCGGTGCCGGCATCGGTGTAGCGCATGCCGACAAACAGCAGCGAGAAGTGCATAAAACCGAAGGTGAACGCCAGCGTCAGCAGCCACGGCAGTTGCGCGCGCGTAATGCGGCAGAATGGCACCAGCACAATCGCTACCACCACAAAGCGCATCCAGGTGAGAAACAGCGGCGGAAGTTCCAGTAATCCCCACTTCACCGCCACGTTGTTGAAAGCCCAAATGGAAACCACCATCAGAACCATTAAAAAATGCCGCACTGCCACGAGGTCTTCCTTCACGCTGTACAAAGATGATCACCGGCTAATGATGGCATGAAGGCGCGGACTTCGGGCATGTCGGGCAACATTTTTTTCGCATAAGCATTAGCTTATGCAGGAAAAAAATAAGACATGTCGCTGATTTACTGTCAAAGTGGATGTCCGAAAGGCGACCATAACGAGGACCGTATTCGGCATGACACACACCCGCGCTTTACCTCTTGCTCTGATTCAACTTGAAATCCCGCCGCCGCAGGTTGTGGCGCAAATTGGTGAACAACCCCGCTGGTTTATCGACGCGCTGCAACTGCAGCCCGATGACTATGTGATTGTGCGTCCGCATCTGGGCGATGATTTACCGGCCTTTGACCGCGTCAGTGGCGCGATCCTCAGCGGTTCCTGGGCGATGGTCACCGATCACGCTGACTGGAGCGAACGCACCGCCGCCTGGATTCGTGGCGCGCTGGAGGCGGAGCTGCCGCTGCTGGGCGTCTGTTACGGGCATCAACTGATGGCGTATGCGCTGGGTGGCAAAGTGGGCGATAACCCGCAGGGCTGGGAGCGTGGACTGAAACCGCTGACGCGCAATGCGCAGGCGCACAACGACCCCTGGCTGGCCGATCTACCGGGCGAGTTTCAGGCGTGGTTGTCACATCGGCAATCGGTGTTAACGCCGCCTCAGCATGCGCAGGTGCTGGCGAGCTCGGCGCAGGATAGTTGTCAGATTTTGCGTTATTCACCGCAGGCGCTGTCGGTGCAGTTTCATCCGGAATTTACCCGCGAGATTATGACCGCCTGTTTACCGGCGGGCGTCAGTGACGATGGCACGGTTCTTTCAGGCGAAGATTGGTCGCGCGAACTGTTGCGCAGCTTCTGGCTACAAACGCGGCCGCAGCCGCGCGCGCAGGCTCAGGGCGCGTAGTTGCGCGTGCAGCGATAAACCCACGCAGGTGGCATATTTTTCAGCACCCGCTGGCGTTCCCAGGTGAAGTAGCGTGACAAATTTGGCTGGGTGAACGAGGTGTATTGAAACTGCACGAATACGCCGCGTGGACCCAGCGCATCATGCACCGCACTGAGGATGTTATCGCGCGTGGCGGGCGGTAATGACAGCAGCGGCAGGCCAGAAAAAATCACATCATATTCCCCGGCGAGATATTCCGCCGAACAGGCGCGTACCTGCATGCGCGCATCAGGCAATCCACGCAGGCTTTTCACCAGTTCCGGGCAGATTTCGAACACATCAAGCTGTGCTTGCGGTGACATGCGCGCCAGCACGTGGCGTGTGAGCACGCCATCACCGGCGCCCAGTTCGGCGATACGCAGGCTGTTATCCCAGTTCACCGCATCGCACATGGTGCGGCACAGCGCGGCGGAAGAGGGCGTGATGCTGCCCATTTTGCGCGGGTTGCGGATAAATTGCTGAACAAAGTTCGCTTTGGCGCGCATTAACGTCAGGGCTGAAGCCAACATCTGTTTCTCCTGGTTAGTATCCTGCTTCATATTGACCACATATTTCGCCCATGTTCCGCTTTTTGCGGCATAAGCGGGAAAACTCGGAATTATCTGTAGCGGCCTGCGCACGCCACATTTCCCTCGGTGCGGTCACAGTTTCCCCTTTTACGATCTGACAGGCTGGCGTGGATCGCCCAATGTTAATAACAGGTTTCATAGTTGTTAATCGCCACTCTGTCCCGCAAGGAGAAACACCATGCGTTACGCTGCTCCGGGAGAACAAGGTTCTCTCATTACTCTGCAATCGCGTTATGGCAACTTTATCAACGGCGAATTTGTTGCGCCGGTGAACGGTAATTACTTCGTCAACACTTCACCGATCAATGCTTCTACCATTGGCGAATTTCCCCGTTCGGACCGCGCCGATATCGATAACGCCGTGGCTGCCGCCCAGGCCGCTGCCGATGCGTGGGGCAAAACCTCGCCGCAGGCACGCTCGCTGATGCTGCTGAAAATTGCCGATCGGCTGGAAGAGAATCTGGAATATATCGCGGTCAACGAAACCTGGGATAACGGTAAGCCGGTGCGCGAAACGCTGGCGGCGGATCTGCCGCTGGCGGTCGATCACTTCCGCTATTTCGCTGGCTGCGTGCGTGCGCAGGAAGGCACCGCCGCTGAAATCGATGAGTTCACCGCCGCCTATCACTTCCACGAACCGCTGGGCGTGGTCGGGCAAATCATTCCGTGGAACTTCCCGCTGCTGATGGCGGCATGGAAACTGGCGCCGGCGCTTGGCGCAGGTAACTGCGTGGTGTTGAAACCGGCCGAGCAAACGCCGCTTTCGATTACGCTGTTTATGGACGTGATCAAAGATCTGCTGCCGCCGGGTGTGATCAACGTGGTACATGGTTACGGCAAAGAGGCAGGCGAAGCGCTGGCATCCCATCCGGGCATCGCCAAAATCGCCTTCACCGGATCCACTGCCACCGGCGGCCATATTCTGGAGTTGGCGGCGAAAAGCCTGATCCCGTCCACCGTTGAATTGGGCGGCAAGTCACCGAACATCTTCTTTGAAGACATCATGGATGCCGAAGAGAGTTTCATTGAGAAAGCGGCAGAAGGCGTGGTGCTGGGCTTCCTTAATCAGGGTGAAGTTTGTACCTGTCCGTCGCGCGCGCTGGTGCAGGAATCGATTTTTGAGCCGTTTATGGCGGCGGTGATGAAGCGCATCAAAACCATTAAACGAGGCGATCCGCTGGATACCGAAACCATGATTGGCGCGCAGGCGTCGCAGCAGCAGTTCGACAAAATCCTCTCTTATCTGGAAATTGCGCAGCAAGAGGGCGCGCAGGTGCTGCACGGCGGCGGCGTAGAGAAAGTGGGCGAAGAGTTTGCCAGCGGCTACTACATTCAGCCGACGCTGTTGAAAGGCGATAACAGCATGCGCGTGTTCCAGGAGGAGATATTTGGCCCGGTGGTTGGTGTGCTGACCTTTAAAGATGAAGCGGAAGCGCTGGCAATCGCCAATGATTCGATTTACGGACTTGGCGCGGGCGTCTGGACGCGCGACATCAATCGCGCCTATCGCATGGGCCGGGCCATCAAAGCCGGTCGCGTGTGGACTAACTGTTATCACCTCTATCCGGCGCACGCGGCGTTTGGCGGCTATAAGAAATCGGGTATTGGTCGCGAAACCCACAAAATGATGCTCGATCATTATCAGCAAACGAAAAACCTGCTGGTGAGCTACAGCACGCAACCGCTGGGTTTCTTCTGATTGAATATGGCGGCGGGGCAATCTCGCTGCCTTTTCATCTCTTCGTCATCTTGCCGCTGCAGGATATTCACTTCGCCAGAATTTTCTGATCAAGGTGGCATCTTTAAGCCAGGTCTTGTGTGTTTAAAGGAGGCGATTGGGCAGAATAGCCCACCTATTTTCAAGGAGATTTCATGAACACGTTGTATAACTACCTGGAACAGCATGATGAGATGCTGGACGGTGTGGAGCAAAATATTATTACCGTTAACCTGCCTGGGCGTCAGGCGGTGTATGTGATTGGCCAGAACGATGCTGACCTGCTGCTGGAAGTAAAAGCGCGCGAAATCGCCACGGCACAGCGCATGGAAACATTGCGTCAACTGGAGAGCCAATTCCGTTTTTAACCTTTCTGTTTTGCCTCATTCGATGATCAATTCGTCAGAAATATCGCAATAAAAAAGCCGCTATCACAAGATAACGGCTTTTTTGTGGTGCGATGCGCAGATTACTTCACGCAGGCGGCACAGTTATTGTGAATCTGCTGGAAGAAGTCGTTTCCTTTGTCATCCACCAAAATGAATGCCGGGAAGTTTTCCACTTCAATCTTCCAGATCGCTTCCATGCCGAGTTCGGCATACTCCACGCATTCCAGACTCTTAATGCTCTGCTGTGCCAGCACCGCAGCCGGGCCGCCGATGCTGCCCAGGTAGAAGCCGCCGTGTTTTTGACACGCATCGGTAACCTGTTTGCTACGGTTGCCCTTCGCCAGCATCACCATGCTGCCGCCATTGGCCTGCAGCAGATCAACGTAGGAATCCATACGACCTGCAGTGGTTGGGCCGAGTGAACCGGAGGCATAACCTTCTGGCGTCTTCGCTGGACCCGCGTAATAGACCGGATGGTCCTTGATGTACTGCGGCAGGCCTTCGCCGTTATCGATGCGCTCTTTCAGCTTGGCGTGCGCAATGTCGCGCGCCACGATAATGGTGCCGTTAAGCGACAAGCGGGTTGAGACCGGATAAGCCGACAGCAGCGCCAGAATTTCGCTCATCGGCTGGTTGAGATCGACATGCACCACTTCGCCTTCACCCTGCTGACGCAGCGCTTCCGGAATATAGCGGCCTGGATTGTCTTCCAACTTCTCAATCCAGATGCCTTCACGGTTGATCTTGGCCTTGATATTTCGGTCTGCGGAACATGACACGCCCATACCCACCGGGCAGGATGCGCCGTGACGCGGCAGACGCACCACGCGGATATCATGCGCAAAATATTTACCGCCAAACTGCGCGCCGAGGCCAAGCTCCTGCGAGGCTTTCAGCAGTTCTTCTTCCAGCTGAATGTCGCGGAACGCCTGACCATGCTCGTTGCCTTCAGTCGGCAGCGAATCGTAATAGTGGGTTGAAGCCAGTTTGACGGTTTTCAGCGTGGCTTCGGCTGAAGTCCCGCCAATCACAAACGCGATATGGTACGGCGGACAGGCCGCGGTACCCAGCGACATCATTTTATCGATCAGGTAGTTCTTCAATTTGGCGGGCGTAATCAGCGCTTTGGTTTCCTGATACAGATAGGTTTTGTTGGCGGAACCGCCACCTTTAGCGATGCACAGGAATTTGTATTCGTCGCCATCAACGCTGTAGAGGTCGATCTGCGCCGGCAGGTTGGTGCCGGTATTCACCTCTTTATACATATCCAGCGCGGCATTCTGTGAATAGCGCAGGTTATCTTCAATAAAGGTGTTGTAGACGCCTTGCGACAGTGCGGCTTCATCGCCGCCACCGGTCCAGACACGCTGGCCTTTTTTGCCCATGATGATGGCGGTGCCGGTATCCTGACAGGTTGGCAGCACGCCTTTGGCGGCAATTTCAGAGTTACGCAGGAACTGCAGGGCGACGTATTTGTCGTTCTTGCTGGCTTCATCGTCGGCAAGAATGGACGCGACCTGCGCCTGATGCGAGGCGCGCAGCATGAAGGAAGCATCGTGGAATGCCTGCTTCGCCAGCAGCGTCAGCGCTTTGGGATCGACTTTCAGGACTTCTTCGCCATCGAAGTTGGCCACCGAGACGTAATCGCGGCTCAGCAGATAGTATTCGGTATCATCTTTGGCGAGAGGAAAGGGATCCTGATAATAGAAGGGTTTGTTCGACATGTTGGCTCACTTAGCTTCGTGTGGCCCGCCAGCATGACGGGCGACAAATTAGGCAGTTTGTTATTCGATTTTCTCTCGCCAGCCCTCCGCAGGGGCTGACTGGCGAGTATCATAACATTTTCACGGTAATGCGCGGCTCCGTTTTTAACATCGAAGCAACATCATCAGAACATCATCACCATCCATGGATAGGCGACAACCATCAGAAGAACCAGGAACAGCGCGCCGAAGATGGTGCCCAGGCGCCAGTAATCTTTAGTTGGCAGATAGCCGCTACCGTAATAAATCGGACTTGGGCCGGTGCCGTACGGGGTGATAATGCCCATCACACCCAGAGAAACACACATCATCAGGCAGAACACCGGCATGTTGATGCCCGGAATGGATGCGGCGATGGTCAGCATCGCGGGCAGCAGCGCGGTGGTGTGCGCGGTGGTACTGGCGAACAGGTAATGCAGCAGGTAGAAGGCGACCAGAAGGACGACGGCAGAAACCTGCGGGTCATAGCCTTGCAACAGCATTGCGCCTTCTTTACCCAGCCACGCGATGAAGCCAACGCGCGCTAAACCATCCGCCAGCGCGACCAGCGTGGCGAACCAGGCGAAGGTGTTCCAGGCGGCTTTATTGCTGGTGATGTCATTCCAGTTGAGTACGCCGGTCCACAGCATCAGCACGATGACTAACAGTGCGG
The DNA here is from genome assembly GCF_054823405.1 of Kluyvera sp. 1366. Taxonomy (NCBI): domain Bacteria; kingdom Pseudomonadati; phylum Pseudomonadota; class Gammaproteobacteria; order Enterobacterales; family Enterobacteriaceae; genus Kluyvera; species Kluyvera sp. 1366. The sequence goes on along the minus strand of NZ_JBTRDW010000006.1, from coordinate 175,448 downwards.
CCATTGCGGGCTCAATCCAGGCGGTGGCGAAGATCCACATCATCAGCGCCGCAACCACGAAGCCCAGCAGCAGGATTTCGTTACGTTTCAGTTTACCGAGTTTAGCCAGCTCAGCGGTGGCCCAGCGCGGTACTTCATCGTTCACTTTCACTTCTGGCGGATAAAGCCAGTAAGCCAGCAGCGGCATGGTGAGAATCAGCAGCACGCCCAGCGGCAGGAAGGCGAGGAACCACATGCCCCATGAGATATCAAAGCCCACCACGCTTTTTACCAGCGCCAGCGCCAGCAGGTTTGGTGCCAGCGCAGAAAGGAACATTGAACTGGTGATACAGGCGGCGGTGATGGCAACCCACATCAGGTATGAACCAATCTTACGTGCGCTAGGATCGTTCGGTTTTGAACCATAGAGCGGCGGCAGGTTTGCAATAATGGGATAGATGGTACCGCCGCTGCGCGCGGTGTTGGATGGCGTAAACGGCGCCAGCAACAGGTCAGCGAAGGTAATGGCGTAACCCAGCGTCAGGCTACGACGGCCCAGATATTTCACCAGAATCAGCGCCAGGCGGCGACCGAACTGGGTTTTATCGTAGCCTGCGGCGAACATGAAGGCACCGAAGATCAGCCAGACCGTGGAGTTGCCGAAGCCACTCACCGCCCATTTGAACGACTGCGCCGCGGTTTTGAACTTGGGATCCGCCAGTTCTGCCGGGCTAAACAGCACCCACTGGCTGAACAGCGCAATCACCACCACGCCGGTTAACCCGATAACGGCACCCGGCAGCGGCTCGAAAATCAGTCCCACAATAACCCCGACAAAAATGGCGAAGAAGTGCCAGGCGTAAGGTTCCAATCCCGCAGGAGTCGGCACCAGCAGCAACAGCACAGCCACAATAATTGGCAGGCACAACATTATCAGGCGGTTCTTTTTTTTCCCTGGTGCCGCGGGAGGCGCGGTGAGGGATTCACTCTGGGTTGTTTGTGTGTTCATAGTTTTGTCTGCAAGTTATGGAGAATGCGGATATACGCCCCGAACCAAGCTGGTTTTTTTAGTTACAAAACCCTTTTAACAGATTAGTCGTGACATTTAAAACTGAGTCTTAATAAATCGCCATTTACAAAATTCGATGCGCGAATTATCTAATGGATGCGCTTATGATGCGATTAATTAAAATATCTATTTTGATCTAGATCAATAAAATTTATTGGTGATTTTTTTGCTTTAAACCTGTGCGCCTTAATTAACGAACCATTAGGTGAAAATTAACTGTGTGAGATGAATAAAACGGCACAAATCAAGCAAAAAACAGAGAAAGGAGACGATTTATCTTTATGATAAGACTAGATTTGTTTTAAATGTAAGGAAAAAGTTGATTTTTGTCAAGTCTTGGTTAAAACTTAGCGGAGCGCAGCTTTTAGCAATAAGCCACAAATATTATTTTCATGCGTAAAACTTATATAACTAACGAATAAGGTTATGTAAGTAAATAAAATGCTATATTTACGCCATGAAATCGGACCACTCAAATAATTATAAAATTCTCCGAACCGCCAAAGAATTGAATACCAAGTTTCTTAATTCTGGAGTTGCTCATCATGAATACGCTCACCCCGATTCTTAATCCGCTTACGTTACCGAAAGGTGCGGTGCTTAAAAACCGACTGGTTATGGCACCGATGACCACCTGTACCGGTTATTACGATGGCGGTGTTACCAGTGACCTTGTCGAATATTATCGCGTGCGCGCTGGCAGCATCGGTACCGTGATTGTCGAGTGCTGCTTTATTGATAACCGCGGCCCTGCGTTTCCGGGCGCGCTCGGTATCGACAGCGACAACAAAATCCCAGGCCTGGCGAAAATCGCCCACGCCATCAAGTCGCAAGGCTCCAAAGCGATTTTGCAGATTTATCACGGCGGCCGTATGGTTGAACCGGCGCTGATCGGCGGTAAAACCCCGGTCGCACCGAGCGCCATCGCCGCACCGCGCGACGGTGCCACTCAACCTCAGGCGCTGACTGCAGAAGAAGTGGAGGTGATGATCACCAAATTTGGTGATGCGGTGAACCGCGCGATCAAAGCCGGCTTCGACGGCGTGGAGATTCACGGCGCCAACACCTATCTTATCCAGCAGTTCTACTCGCCAAACTCCAACCAGCGCGACGACAAATGGGGCGGCAGTCGCGACAATCGCGCGCGTTTCCCACTGGAAGTGCTGGAAATCACCCACAAAATGGCTGACCGCTTCGCTGCGGCAGACTTCATCATCGGCTATCGCTTCTCACCGGAAGAGCTGGAAGTGCCGGGCATCCGCTGGGATGACACGCTCTATCTGCTGGAGAAACTGGCAGAACGCGGTCTCGATTACGTGCACTTCTCGGTTGGTCAGCTGCTGCGTCCATCGATTGTTGATACTCAGGACCCAACGCCACTGATCACCAAATATCTGGCACAGCGCTCGCCTAACCTGGCGAAAGTGCCGGTCATCGGCGTCGGCGGCGTCGTCAATAAAGAAGATGCCGAGAATGCGCTGGAGCACGGTTTCGACTTGGTAGCGGTGGGCAAAGCCTGTATCGCCTATCCGGACTGGACCGATCGCGTCATCAAGAATCAGCACATGGAGCTGTATATCGACAGCACCAAGCGCGAAGAGTTGACTATCCCGGAACCGCTGTGGCGCTTCTCGCTGGTGGATGCGATGATCCGCGACGTCAGCGATACCGGCCGTAAATACAAAGCGGGCGTTTATCAGGCGAAAGTCGAAGCCGAAGCGCTGAAGCTGAAAATCAACGTTACCCTCGACACCGACCGTATTACCGACATCTCGCTGGTGCCGGATCCGAGCCTCGACGTCGACTTCACCAGCACCTTCGAAAGTCTGCGTGAACGCATTCTGGTGGCGAACAGCCCGCACGTTGACGCCATCACTGGCGCCACCACGCAGAGTGAAGCGCTGAAAAAAGCGGTATCGCGTGCCATGACCACCTCAAGCAAAGAGTATGTGATTGAAGAGGGCGGTAACCCGAACGCACCGGTGAATTACGATGTGGTGGTAGTGGGCACCGGCGGTGCTGGTCTGGCGGCGGCGATTCAGGCGCATGACGATGGCGCACGCGTGGTGATCATCGAGAAGATGCCCACCATCGGCGGTAACACCATCAAAGCCTCGGTCGGTATGAACGCGGCGGAAACCCGTTATCAGAAGTTGAAAGGCATTGAAGACAGCAAAGAGCTGTTCTATGAAGAGACGCTGAAAGGCGGCAAATTCAAAAACAATCCGGTGCTGCTGCGCGAATTTGTTGAGCAGGCGCCCGAAGCGATTGAGTGGCTGGCCGCCAAAGACATCGAGCTGTGCGACATCACCATCACCGGGGGCATGAGCATCGATCGTACGCACCGTCCGGAAGATCGTTCGGCAGTCGGCGGCTTCCTGATCAGCGGGCTGGTGAAAAACGTTAATCTGCGCAATATCGAAGTGTTGCTGGAAACCTCAGTGGCCGAAATTTTAGTGGAAAACGGTGCGGTCACCGGCGTGAAAGTGGTGGATGAGTATAACGACAGCCGCATTATTAACGCCAAAAGCGTGATTGTGGCGACCGGCGGCTTCAGTGCCAACCGCGAAATGGTGGTGAAATATCGCCCTGAGCTGGACGGTTTCGTCACCACCAACCATAAAGGCGCCACCGGCAGCGGCATCGCCATGCTGCAACACATCGGTGCGGATACCGTGGATATGGGGGAAATCCAGATTCACCCAACGGTTGAGCAAACCACGTCGTACCTGATTTCCGAAGCAATGCGCGGCGGCGGGGCGATTCTGGTGAGCCAGGCAGGCAAGCGTTTCTACAATGAAATGGAAACCCGTGACAAAGTGTCCGCTGAGATCATCGCGCTGCCTGAGAAGAGTGCGTGGATTGTGTTTGACGAGCAGGTACGCGCCAATAACAAAGCGGCTGACGAATACATCGCTAAAGGCTTTGTCATCAGCGCGCCAACGCCACACGAGCTGGCGGTGAAACTCAACATGGATCAGGAAGCGCTGCAAACCACGCTCGGTCGTTACAACGAGTTCGTGGCGAAGCAGGATGACGAAGACTTTGGTCGTAAAACCGCGCTGCGTCACCCGCTGAATAAAGGTCCGTACTTTGCGATTCGTATCGCACCGGGCGTGCATCACACCATGGGCGGCGTGACCATCAACACCGATACCGCGGTGCTGGATGCGCAGAAAGAGGTGATTCCAGGCGCATGGGCGGCCGGTGAAGTGGTCGGCGGCATCCACGGCGCCAACCGCATCGGCGGCAACGCGGTGGCCGATATCATTATCTTCGGTATCAAAGCCGGTCACAACGCGGCTAAACTAGCGTTAGGACACTAAGCTGTAAAGATGCCCGCCTTGTGCGGGCATCGTTTTCTTTAGAGGCATGCAATGACCGCTGGCGTCTTTTCTTACTCTGCCGTTCTGATGGGTTCGCCCATTCTGCTCAAATTGTTTGATGACAATCCCACGCTTGCCCGCCACGTATTTCAACTGATTAAACAGCAGGAAAACCTGTTCACCGTTAACCGCGCTGAATCCGAAGTGATGTCGGTCAACCACGCCGCAGGCCACCATCCGGTGATCGTCAGCGAAGCGGTGTTTGCGTTAATTAGCGTGGCACACGCCGTGAGTTTACTGCCGGACAGCGCCTTCAATTTCACCATTGGGCCGATTGTGAAGCGCTGGAAAATTGGTTTTCAGGGACGTGCGGTGCCGCCTGCGCCAGAAATCGCATCCCTGCTGAAGCTGACCGATCCGCATCAGGTCGTGCTCAATCCCGCCGATCGCTCAGTGTTTTTGCAACAGCCAGGCATGGAGATCGATCTTGGCGCCATCGCCAAAGGCTACATCGCCGATCGCGTGCAGGCGTTTTTACGCCAGCAGGGCGTGCAGCAGGCGCTGATCAATCTGGGCGGCAATGTGCAAACGCTGGGTTCGCCGCCGCACGAGCCGCAGGGTTGGGGCATTGGCCTGAAAAAGCCGTTTGGTCGTGATGATGAGCTGTTAGGCGTGCTGCAGGTGCAGGGCAAATCGGTGGTGACGTCGGGGATTTATGAGCGCTACTTCGAACTGGACGGCCGCTGCTGGCATCATATTTTTGATCCGCAAACCGGCTATCCGCTTGATAACGAACTGCTGAGCGTGACGGTGATTTCCGATCGCTCGATTGATGGCGATATCTACACCACGCTGCTCTTTGGCATGGGCGTGGAGCAAGGGCTGGCTTATCTCGCTGACCAGCCCGACATCGACGCGGTGTTTGTCACGCGCGATCGGCAGATCATCTGCTCCTCGCCGCAGCACTTTCACTTCCAGCAGCTCGATGTCGACTGGCAGCTACGTTACTGACAATATTGCTGCAGCAGCGAATGGTATTCCGGCTGCAGGCGATAGCGGTACACCGGACGGCCGGTCGCGCCATAGTGAATGCTGGTGAACAGAATATTAATCTGCGCCAGCCAAATCAGGTATTTACGACACGACACGCGCGAGATGTTCACTTCAGCTGCCAGTTCGTCAGTCGAAAATTCATGCCCCGGATGCGCATCAATCCACTGACACAGCGTGCGCAGCGTTTGCGGCGTTAAGCCTTTTGGCAGGCGCTTATTGTCATGCTGCGTTGCCGGGCTGCCGTGAATCAGTAGATCCACATCCGCTTGCTGATAGTAATGCTGATTGTCCATCAGCGATTTCTTCTGCCGCCAGCCGGTCAGCGCCTCTTCAAAACGTGGGAACTGGAACGGTTTGATCAGGTAATCCACCACGCCGTAGTGCAGCGAGGTTTTGATATTCTCCGCATCGGCCGCCGACGAAATGATGATCACTTCCACCGCGCTCTGCGCCGTGCGCAGCTCCGGCAACAGATCGAGGCCATTCTCCTGCTGCATATAGATATCCAGCAGCACCAGATCGACCGCAGTATCGCTATTGAACAGGATCTCTTTCGCCTGCTTCAAGGTTGAGGCGGTGCCACAACAGTGAAAGCCCTGAATTTGGCCGATATACGCGCGATTAAGCTCGGCGACCATGGCGTCATCATCGACCACTAACACATTGATCATGCGGATTGGTTTCCTCCATCCCAGGGAAGTTGGACTAAAAATTGGGTAAACACGCCGGGTTCTGACTCCACACTCACGCTGCCACCGATATTTTCGGTTTGCTGCTGCAGCAGAAACAGCCCGACACCGCGGTTTTCACCTTTGGTGGAGAAGCCTTTTTCGAAAATGGTGCTGAGATGATCGGCTTCAATGCCCGGACCATCATCACTCACTTCACAGGTCAGCCAACCGTTTTGGTAGTGCAGCATCACGTGAATCTCGCCTTCTACCTGCTCGCTCATTGCATCCAGCGCGTTCTCAATCAGATTGCCGATCACCGTAATCAGCGCCGCCATCTGCTGCTCATTGCCGCTGTCGGGCAGGAAGCTGGCATCGCTGATGGTCAGGCGATGGCCGCAATCAGACGCGCGGTTGATTTTGCTCAGCAAGAAACCAGCAATCACCGGCGACTTAATCTTATCGAGCAGGAAACCGATCTCCGTCTGGTAATTATTGGCGGTTTTGAGAATGTAGCTTTCCACCTGCGTGTAGTTTTTCATGTGCAGCAGGCCGAGGATCACATGCAGCTTGTTCATAAATTCGTGCGAGCGCTCACGCAGCGCATCGACGTAGTTTACCATGCCCGTCAGACGCTGCATCAGTTGACTGATTTCCGTCTTGTCCCTGAAGGTGCAGACCGCGCCGATAATCCGTCCCTGCGTGCGCACCGGCACGGTATTGCTTAGCAACACGCGGCCATTCACATTCAACTCTTCATCACGCCGCGCCCGCCCGCTGTGCAGCACATCCCGCAGATGATCGTTAATCACTGAGGCATCGTAGATGCGGTCGCCGCTGATGGTGCCCATCGAATCGTTTAGCAGCGATCGCGCCGCCTGATTCACCAGCGTCACCTGCGCCTGATCGTCCATCGCCACCACGCCTTCTTTTAGCGAGTTGAGAATCGCCTGACGCTGTTCAAACAGAGTAGAAATTTCGTAGGGTTCGAGGCCAAACAAAATGCGCTTCAGCACGCGCACCAGTACAAAAGTACCGATGGCGCCGGCCAGCGTGCCAATAAAGATGGTCCACAGGATGCTCCAGCGGCTCTCGTTGATCTGCACCGAAACGGCATCCAGCGAGATGCCAATCGCCACCACGCCAATCTGCTGATGCTGATTGTTGTACACCGGCGTAAACACGCGCAGCGCTTTCGCCAGCGAACCTTTATTCACCGAGACGTTTTCATGGCCACGCAGCGCGGGCTCCAGATCGTCACCGATAAAGTGTTTGCCAATCAGTTCAGGATTGCGATGCGAATAGCGGATGCCGTCCATGTTGGTGACAGTAATGAACAGCAAATTATTGGTCTCTTCCACCGCTTTGGCGATCGGCTGGATGCGCGTGCCATCCGGCGGGAACGCCAATGCACGCTGGATTTCCGGTGAGTCGGCCAGCGTGCGCGCCACCGCCATGGCTTTATCTTCCAGCTGCGCGCGGGTCGCTGCGCCAATCTGGAAGAAATAGAACATATGCACGCTGAGCAGCACCAGCACAATCACTGCGCTGAGCATCAGGGTGACCAGCGTATTAAGCTTCATCGGCTGCTTGCGCGCCGCGGTTCCTTGCTGTGAAGAAGACATGATCGCTCTCGGAGGAGAAGAGGGCACATATTATGACGGATAAACAGAAGAAGGTCGCGCACCATGTAAGGCCGCCATTCGTGGCGGCCTCGACATTGGCGGTACTGAATTAACTCGATTTAACGCGATTCGCAAAGCTCTTACGCAGCTTTTGCAGTTTCGGTGGGATTACCGCCATGCAGTAGCCGTTGCGCTGACCCGCGCCTTGCCAATAATCCTGATGATAACCTTCTGCCGCATACCACTCTTTCAGCGGCTCGATGGTGGTCACCACCGGATCGCTCAGGTTCTCCTGCGCGCGCGCAATCGCGGCAATCGCTTCGGCTTCCTGCTCAGCATTCGCCGGGAAAATCGCAGAGCGATATTGGGTGCCAACATCGTTGCCCTGGCGGTTCAGCGTAGTGGGATCGTGGGTGGCAAAGCTGATATCCAGCAGATCGCCGTACTTCACCTGCTCTGGATCGAAACCGATGCGAATCGCTTCTGCGTGGCCGGTCGCACCGCTGCACACCTGCTCGTAGGTTGGATTCGGGCGTGCGCCGCCGGTATATCCACTCTCGACTGACTCCACGCCAATCACATCTTTAAACACTGCTTCAGTACACCAGAAACAGCCACCTGCGATCACCGCATATTCGGTTGCCATTATATCTACTCCTGTCAGGGCGAAAGAATCAAAGTGGGGGCAAGCCCATATCAATTCAAGCAGTTAAATTAACATTTCAGGCTTAAAGTCGCCGCGCTTGTCGAGCCGCAAATTGCTCATCACGCTGAAGCGTCCTTCGCCGGTGTAGTGCAGCGTCGGCGGAAACTCCGGCGTTTCAGCTACATGCGCTTTAACGATCTCAAAGATAAAGAAGTTGTAGTTATCTACCATGGAATCGTCATACAGCTGGCACTCAAAGCTGGCAAAGCACTCGCCGATTAACGGCGCATTGACCACGCTGGCCGGTTCGGGCGTCAGATTGAAGGCATCAAACTTATCGAGACGATCGCCGTGGCTGTTACCGATCGCCACCACGCTGTCCACCAGATTGGCCGACGGCACGTTAATCACGCACTGGCCGCTCTGGCGAATCAGTTCATGGCTGTAATTGCCGCCGGCAATCATGCAGCCAACCAGCGACGGCGAGAACTCCAGAATGGTGTGCCAGCCGAGCGTCATGATGTCGCGATGATCCTCAAACTGGGAACTCAGCAGCACCACCGGACCCGGCTCCAGATACTTCCGCGCTTTGCTTACCGGAAAGTCGATTTTATGCATCGGGATTCTCCTGTTGTAGGTACAGACACATTAAGTGTAGATGCCAGCCTTTACCGAGCCGAAAAATCGCGGCATGTTATCGGCTACCTCTTACCAACAGGCCAATAATATGAACAACATCCTGTGTCAGACCCTTAACCTTCGCTATCCGATCGTTCAGGCGCCGATGGCGGGCGTCTCGACGCCGGAACTGGCGGCGGCGGTGAGCACCAGCGGCGCGCTGGGTTCGATCAGCGTGGGCGCCTCAACGCCGCAGCAGGCGGATAGCATGATCCGCACAACGCTCGCCCTGACAGCCGCGCCCATCAACGTCAACGTCTTCTGCCACGCGCCGGTGCAGCGCAATCCTCAGTTAGAACAGGCGTGGATCGCACGTTTCAAGCCGGTGTTTGCTCGCTATGAAGCGACACCGCCCGATGCGCTGTCAGAAATTTATCAAACGTTTGTGGATAACCACGCGATGCTGGAGGTCCTGCTGGACACCGCGCCCGCCGCAGTGAGTTTCCACTTTGGCTTGCCGTCCGCCGCTGTTGTGCAGCGCTTGAAAAGTCGCGGCATTATCACGCTGGCGAGCGCCACCAGCGTTGCTGAAGCAGGTGCCATCGAAGCCGCCGACATCGATTTTATTGTGGCGCAGGGTATTGAGGCGGGCGGGCATCGCGGGATATTCCATCCAGAAAATGACGATCAGCAGCTCAGCACCTTTACGCTGGTGCAGGCGATTCGCCGGGCGTCGCGGCTGCCGGTGATTGCCGCCGGCGGCGTGATGGATGGCGCGGGCATGGCTGCGATGCTCAAGCTGGGCGCGGCGGGTGTACAGCTGGGTACGGCGTTTATTCTGTGCCCGGAATCCGCCGCCAACGCGGCATATCGTCAGGCGCTGAAAAGCGCGCAGGCCAACAGCACCGAGATGATTGCCGCCATTTCTGGCCGATCGGCAAGATGTCTCACCAACGATTTTTGCCAGCTGGCGCGCGAGTTCGCGCAGGATGCCATTCCCCCTTATCCACTCACCTACGCGCTGGGCAAAGCGCTCGCTGCTGCCGCCGCCGCTAAAGGCGCGCACGGCTTTGGCGCGCAGTGGGCCGGGCAGGGCGCCGCGCTGGCGCGGGAAATGCCGGGGGCAGAATTAATTAACACGCTGGTGGCGGAGTGGCAGGCGGCGTAACGCAGCTTTTCTGCTGCGACTATCTCTATGGTTGAGGAGACGATGATGACAAACCCAGCCGGGATAAATCCCGGAGAACAGGTCGTTTTATACGACGGCGTATGCAAACTGTGCAACGCGTGGGTGATGTTTCTCCTGCGTCACCGCATTCCACGCCATGTACGTTTTGCGGCGGTTCAGAGTGAGCAGGGGAAAGCGCTATTACGTTTTGTCGGTCTGCCAGATGAAGATATTCGCACCATCGTCCTAATTGATGGGCAAAATCATTGGCTCCGTGCGCAGGCAATTTTCCGCATCATGCACTATATGCCGTGGCCGTGGCGCGTTTTGTCTGTCGTGAGGTTTATGCCTGACGTTATCAGCAATTATTGTTACGACCGCATCGCGCTAAATCGCTATCGGCTTTTTGGTCGCTACAACGAGCATTACCCCATTAAATCCGATTATCACGGACGATTTTTAGACCAGTAAAAATCGTCCGTTAATCCTCGAAGCGGTACGCTTGCTGCGAAATGGTTTTAGCCATCATCGATTTAATCCATTCCGTAGGTTCCCGTTTACCGCTGCGTTTGTGTGAATAGATTTTCACGGTGAATCTTGGTGCGGGAAACGGCAACCTGAATGAGGTCACATCGGCGGCCTGTTTGATTTTACTGGCAACGAAAGACGGGATCGCCATCAGCAATTCACTTTCCGCGATAATAAAGGGCGCACTCAGCATCGATGGCGTTCTGATGGCGATGCGGCGTTTAAGGCCAATGCGCTCAAGATGGGAATCCAGCATTCCCTGCTTTTCATTCCACGGCGTAACCACCAGATGCCCGGCGGCAAGATAATCGTCAAGATTCAGACTGCTGCGTCGCGCATTGGCAATCACCATAAATTCATCACTGAATAAATCGGTCTCTTCGAGATCGGGATGATGCATGCTATCCGGCTCGCTAAAACTCAGCGCCATATCGATTTCACCCGCCAGTAATTCAATCAGCGCCGGATTATGCGGCAAATGGCAGAGTTCAAAACTCAGATTGGGTGCCGTATCAGTCAGCGCATGCATCAGCCGCGGAAAGACACAAAAAGCGGTGTAATCCGTTACCGCAATTCTAAAACAGTCATCACTGGTCAGCGGATCGAAAGGCTTCAGCGGACTGAGATGCCGATTTAACCCGGATAGCGTTTCGGCAATATAGGGCGCCAGCTGGCAGGCATAAACGCTGGGACACATTTTGTGGCCTTCGCGGTAGAACAGCGGATCTTTAAAAAACTCACGTAATCGGGACAGCGCGTGGCTTAACGCGGAAGTACTCAAACTGAGCTCAATCGCCGCCAGCCTGACCGAACGATGTCTGAAAACTGCGTCGAAAACGGGGAGGAGATTCAAGTCCAGTCGACGCAGCACATGATGCATGAAATTCACCTATCATTGATTTTATTGCACTTATTTCATCGAACAATACCCATTATGCTGGGCAGCATCAATCTGATTAAATAAGAAATAATGCATGAAGATGACTATTCGGCCAGCCAATCCTGATGACGCGGACGCCATTTACGACATGATTGCTGAGTTGTCGGTTTATGAACATGGATTACAGTCGTCATCAACTACCGTGGAAGAGATCAGATCGACGCTATTCAATCCCGAAAGCCATAGCGAAGCGTTGATGTGCGAGATTGATGGCATAACCGCCGGGTACGCAGTGATTACCCGCAGCTACTCGGCGTGGCTGGGGCGGCGCGGACTCTATATGGAAGACTTGTACTTCTCGCCCAATTTTCGCGGCCTCGGTGCAGGCAAAGCGCTGCTGCAGTATGTCGCGCAGCACGCGGTCAATCATCAGTGCAACCGCATTGAGTGGAGTGCGTTAGATTGGGATCAGTCGGCCAGAGAGTTCTATCTCAGTATTGATGCGCTGCCGTTAAATGAGTGGGTGCGTTATCGGCTCGACGGGGCGGCATTAGAGAAATTTGCTGCCGCCACGCCGCAATAGTTCTCTGCCACAAAAGGCCCGCCAAAATGGCCTAATGCTCATGTCAGCCAGGCCAACGACGAGTGTGCAGGCCGGTGGCACTTTTGGGCCGGCTGTCCTCGCGCCGCTAACGCGGTTCCTTCACTTCGCTCGTCAGCCTAACGGACCGGCGAAGACGGGACTTCCCTGTCCCGGCTTCGCCTTTCGCCCGCGTCCTGCGGGCTCTCCTGGCTTCCTCGCTTCGTTCAGCGCTGCGAATTGCCGGCCCCAAATTGCCCCCGGCCCGCTTCGACGCTTCAGTGCGTGACGCAGCAGATGTGTCAGAGCCCGCACGATTAATGCAGCCCTTAAGCCAAACTCTTTCATAATTGACAAGTATTAGGCCAAACCGGCCGATTAATGTTATTCCCGTTAAAGCGATTGCAGGAACGTCAGCAGATCGGCGTTGAGCTGATCGGTATGCGTTACCGCAAAGCCGTGCGGTGCGTTGTCATACACTTTCAGCTGCGCGCCGGCGATCATTTCGGCGGCAACTTTCCCGGTGGTTTCGAACGGCACGACCTGGTCGTTGCTGCCGTGAATCACCAGCGTCGGCACGTCGATTTTTGCCATATCAGGACGGAAGTCGGTTTCCGAGAACGCGGTAACACAATCAATCGTCCCTTTTAGTGACGCCAGCAGCGCAATATTCAACGTCTGCGTCAGCGCGCCTTCTGAAACCGTTTGACCGGCGTTGGTGCCGTAAAACGGTGTGGCAAAATCACTGATGAACTGCGCGCGATCTTTACGTAAGCCCTGACGAATGCCTTCAAACACCGACAAATCGACGCCTGCTGGATAATCATCGGCCTTGCCGAAGATCGGTGTCACCGCGCCCAGCAGCACTAAGCTATCCACGCGCGCTGTGCCGTAATTGTTGATGTAGCGCGCCACATCGCCGCCACCCATTGAGAAGCCCACCAGCGTCACGTTTTGCAGATCCAGATGGCTAATCAGGTCGTTAATATCCGATGCAAAAGTATCGTAGTTGTAGCCTTCCCACGGTTGATCGGAACGGCCAAAGCCGCGGCGATCAAAAGCGATAACGCGGTAGCCTTTCTCCGCCAGGAAATTCAGCTGGCTGTCCCACATATCCCCGTCGAGCGGCCAGCCGTGACTGAATAGCACCGGCTTGCCGGTACCCCAATCTTTGAAATAGATCTGCGTACCATCCTGCGTCTTAAATGTGCTCATGTTTCGGCCTTATTAATGTCGATGAATGAAAGCGCCTTATTCAGGTGCCACGAGATAACGAACTTCCGGAGCTGCAGTGCCTTGATGGAATCCCAGCACGCGGTTCTGAATCTTTTGATCGTTCATGGTATAGCGCTCGCGCTGACGCAGATGCTCCATCCATGAGCCAACCACAAAGGTCTCAACAAACATGTCGGGTTGCAGCATGTCCTCATACAGAGACCAGTTCAGCGCGCCACCACGTCGTCTGACGCGACGCATATCCTGCATGCACACCGCAAAGGCATGCGCATCACTGCGGTTGATCTGATAATGATAGCTGACCATCACCGGCCCGCGATCGTGACGAATCTCCAGCTCGGGCAAGGGATCGCTGACCGTGCTGAGGTCGAGGTTCAGATCCGGATCCTGATCCAGCCGCCAGCGCAGCACCGTCAGGCTCGCCAGCAGCATGCCGACAGTGGCGACAGTCAGTGACAATGGAATGCTGAATGTCGATGCCAGCTGTCCCCAAATGGCGCTGCCTAACGTCATCGAGCCAAAAAACACCGTCAGATAGACCGCCAGCGCCCGGGCTTTCACCCATTTGGCGGCACTGCGCTGCGCGCCAAGATTGAGGGTGGAAAGCACTGCAATCCACGCAAAGCCGGTAAAGAACTCGAACGCATTCAGCAACCAGAGGTGACGAATAAACGCCAGCGCCAGCAGAGTGATGGCAAACATCAGGCTCGCCAGCACCATCAGCTGATCGGGATTAAAGCGTTTGCGCATACGCGGCAACAGCAGCGCGCCGCAAATCGCGCCGATGCCGATGCAACCCAGCATAATGCCGTAGCCGCCGGGCCCGAGGCCCAGTTCGCGTCGAGCCACCAGCGGTAACAGCGCCCAACCGGCACTGCCAAACACAAAGAAAGCGATGGTGCGCACTAGCACATTGCGCAGTACCGGCGCAGCATGCACATAGCGCACGCCGGCACGCACCGCCGGGAAGAAGTGCTCCGGCGGCAAACGCTGCACGCTGGGCTGTGCTTGCCACACATACAGCACCAGAAACACGCCGAGTACCGAAAGCGCATTCAGCAGAAACACCATCCACGGACCGGCAAACGACAGAATCAGGCCGCCGAGCGCCGGGCCGATAGCGCGACTGATGTTAATGCCGAGCGAGTTAAGCGCAATCGCCGGGCCGAGCTCCTCCTTACTGACCAAATCCGGCACGATGGCCTGGAAGGGCGGAGAACTCATGGCCGCGCCGGTACTCAGCAGGAATGCCGCAATCAGCAGCACCATCGGTGTGACCAGGTCTGCCCAGGAAAGGAATGTCAGGCTCGCGGCGGCAATAAACACCCAGATTTGCGAGAACAGCAGGTATTTACGCCGGTCAACGATATCCGCCATCACGCCAGACGGCAGTGCAAACAGAAACATCGGTAAGCTGCTGGCGGCCTGCACCAGCGCCACCGAGAGCGGATCGGCGCTCAGTGTCAGCATGGTCCAGTTAACGCCTACGTCGTTCATCCATGAACCGACATTGGATACCACGGTAGCGATCCACAGCATGCGGAACACGCGCTGGCGCAGCGGCTGCCATGGTGAAACCGTCTGCGAAACGGGCGGCAGATCCGCCTCGGGGATGTCATGAATGTCATTAACCTGCGCCATGAACAACCTCCGAAACGCCGCCAAACACGCGCCAGCGACCGGGGCCGGTCAGCGCCAGCGTGGTGAAGATGATCAGCAGCAGCCAGCCAAACTGTCCTTCCGCTATGCTCCAGTTGGGATGGACGAACAGCATCGCCACCAGCAGCACGCCGATAATCGGCAGGCAGGCGAGGCGGGTAAACATGCCAAGCAGGATAAACAGCGGGCAGACCACTTCAGCAACGATCGCCGCCAGCAGGCTGAAGTAGGCACCCAGGCCAAAGGGATCCTCGATACGCGTCAGTTCTTCACTGAAATGGAACACCTTTGGCAAGCCGTGCACGTGCAACAACAGCAGGCAGCCGGTAAGGCGCAGGAAGAACAGCCCCGCATCAATGCGAGGCGGCTGTGAGAGTGAATGTTTCATGGTTTAGAAGGCGAAGCAGCTGCAGCCGAGCGCGCCCCAGAAGGCGTTCTCTTCCGAAACCGGCAGGTTGGCGCCGCGCGCAATCTCGTGAGAATGCGTATGCACGCCGCACGGGCCGCTGCAGTGATGCGCTTGCTGCATCATGCCCACGCGTGTGGTGGCGGTCGGTGGCGCACTGCGATAGTGGCCGGGAACCTTGACCACCGGCGACCATTCCGGCAGCACCGGAATGAGGGGCGGCGCTTCCGAGCTGAAAGCGCCGGCGGCATAAACGATATTTCCGTCCACCACGGTCAGCACCGACTCAATGCCTTTGATCTCCTCTTCAGGCACGCTGAAGTAGTCTTTGCTCAGCACCACCATATCGGCCAGCTGACCGATTTTAATCTGGCCTTTTTTACCTTGCTCGCTGGAGAACCAGGCGCTGCCCTGCGTCCATAACATCAGCGCCGTATCACGATCGAGGCGCGCGTTGACGTCGTACATCTGCATGCCGCCCACAGTGCGTCCCGATACCAGCCAGTAAAGCGCGGTCCACGGGTTATAACTGGCCACGCGCGTCGCATCGGTTCCTAAACCCACCGGCACGCCGGTCTCCAGCATGCCCGCCACCGGCGGTGTATGGCGAGTGGCCTCAATGCCGTAACGCTCGGCAAAGTACTCGCCCTGGAACGCCATGCGATGCTGTACGGCAATGCCGCCGCCCAGCTCTTTGATGCGGTCAAGGTTACGCTGCGTCACGGTTTCGGCGTGATCGAAGAACCAGTGCAGGCCGTTGAACGGAATGTCGCGGTTCACTTTTTCAAACACATCCAGCATGCGGCTGATCGATTCATCGTAAGTGGCGTGCAGGCGGAACGGCCAGCGATGTTCCACGAGATGACGCACCACACGCTCCAGCTCATCTTCCATGCCGGGCGCCAAATCCGGACGCGGTTCGAGGAAATCTTCAAAATCGGCGGCGGAAAACAACAGCATTTCACCGGCACCGTTGTGACGGAAATAGTCGCTGCCCTGGCCCGGCGTCAGCATGTCGGTCCACTTCTCGAAGTCTTCCAGCTCGTGGCCCGGACGTTGGGTAAACAGGTTGTAGGCGATACGCAGCGTCATCTGCTTTTTCTCATGCAGCTCGGCAATGACTTCGTAATCTTCGGGATAGTTCTGGAAACCGCCGCCTGCATCAATCGCGCTGGTCAGGCCCAGACGGTTCAACTCGCGCATAAACTGGCGGGTGGAATTGACCTGCTGCTCCAGCGGCAGTTTTGGCCCTTTCGCCAGCGTGGCGTAAAGGATCATGGCGTTCGGGCGCGCAATCAGCATGCCGGTCGGGTTGCCATTGCTGTCACGCTGGATCTCGCCGCCCGGCGGATTGGGCGTGTCTTTGGTGTAGCCGACGACCTTCAACGCGGCGCGGTTGAGCAGGGCGCGATCGTACAGATGCAGGATAAACACCGGCGTATCGGGCGCGGCTTCGTTGATCTCATCCAGCGTCGGCATGCGACGCTCGGCAAACTGAAACTCGGTCCAGCCGCCTACCACGCGCACCCACTGGGGTGACGGCGTGCGCAGCGCCTGTTCTCTCAGCATCCGCAGCGCATCGGCGATCGAGGGCACGCCTTCCCAGCGCAGTTCGAGGTTGTAATTCAGGCCGCCGCGGATCAGGTGCAGGTGGGAATCATTCAGGCCGGGAATGGCGGTATGGCCTTTGAGGTCAATCACTTTGGTGCCTTCGCAGTGATGCTGCATCACGTCGGCCAGGCTACCCACTTCGAGAAATTTGCCATCGCGCATCGCCACGGCCTCGGCAATCGGGTTGCCGCGATCGACGGTATGAAATCGCCCATTGGTCAAAATGATGTCTGCTTTGCCTAACGTAACCATAAAATCTCCTGAATAAGAGGTCCTGCCAATTTCGCAGGTGAAATACTGGGTGGGATTATGTTCAGGCGGTGCGGAAAGCGTCTAGTTATACAAAAGGATAGGTATACCTTCGTATAGTTATACCTATAGATAATGGTTCGTGTGCCCAAAGGTTCTTACACTGCGCCCAGACATTCACCTCAATGGGCATACAAAAATGACAACCAGTAAATTAGAAGTACTGACACCGCATAACTGCCAGATCATCTTCATTGACCAGCAGCCGCAAATGGCGTTTGGCGTGCAGTCCATCGACCGTCAGGTGCTGAAAAATAACGTGGTCGCGTTGGCAAAAGCGGCGAAGGTGTTCAACATTCCTACCGTACTGACCACGGTGGAGACCGAGAGCTTCTCAGGCAACACCTTCCCGGAGCTGCTGGATGTGTTCCCCGGCCAGGACATTCTTGAGCGTACCTCGATGAACTCGTGGGATGACCAGAAAGTGCGTGATGCGCTGGCGGCCAACGGTAAGAAGAAAATTGTGGTTTCCGGTCTGTGGACCGAAGTGTGTAACAACACCTTCGCGCTGTGCGCCATGCTGGAAGGCGGCTATGAGATCTACATGGTGGCTGACGCCTCCGGCGGCACCACCAAAGAAGCGCACGACTATGCCATGCAGCGCATGATTCAGGCGGGCGTGATCCCGGTGACCTGGCAGCAGGTGATGCTGGAGTGGCAGCGCGACTGGGCGCACAAAGAGACCTACAACGCGGTGATGGATATCGCGAAAGAGCACTCCGGTGCTTACGGCATCGGCGTTGATTACGCTTACACCATGGTGCACAAAGCGCCATCGCGTCAGAAGAGCGAGCATCGCACGCTGGCACCGGTTGCTGCGCCCGTTCGCTAAATCGTCACCCAGGCGAGCGCTTACGGGCTCGCCTTTCTTTTTCAAGGAGGACCGGTGAGTCCTTTACTGATTTCTCTGGCGGCGGGTGTGTTTATCGGCCTGATTTACGCCTTGCTCAACGTGCGATCGCCGGCGCCGCCCGCCGTGGCGCTGGTGGGCTTGCTGGGCATGATTGTGGGCAGTTCGCTGGGTGGAAAATTGACGCATCCCGTAGCGCCCGTCGATAAAACCTCACGCGCGATGGCCGCTGACAGGCCGCTACCTCCCGCCACGCTCACCGCAAAACAGGCGGGTTGAACATGCTGAAAACCTATGCGATATCGCTCTCGGTCGGTATTTTAGTCGGCATCATTTATGCCGTTATCGACGTCAATTCCCCAGCGCCGCCCGTGATTGCGCTGCTTGGTCTGTTTGGTATGCTGGTCGGCGAACAGATTATCCCGCTGTGTAAGCGCCTGATAAACCGTCAACCGGTCACGCTGGCCTGGTTTCGTCAAGAGTGTGTGCCTAAAATCAGCGGCACGCCGCCATCGAGTGACAAAACCTCCTGAGGACGCGCCGCAGGCAGTGAATAATAATTAAGGAACACAGCATGCAGCTGTCGCAGCGCATTGTCGTTGTTGATGATGAACGATCGGTTCGCAGTGGTTTGAGCAATCTGCTTCAGTCGGAAGGATACGCAACGCAGGCATTTGAGTCGGCTGAAGCGCTATTAGCGGACGAGACGGCGCTAAATGACGCTGCGCTGTTTATTATTGATGTTGAGCTCAAAGGCATGTCGGGCTTTGAGTTGTTCCGTGCGCTGGTACAGCGTCGCGAGAACCCACCCGGAATTATCATCTCCGGCAATGGCGATGAGAATATGCTCTGGTATGCCATCCATCTAGGCGCGATCACCTTTATGCGAAAGCCCATTGATATCGACCTGCTGTTTGAACATATCCGTCTGGCGTTTTCCTCCCAGGCAGCGCGCCAATGAGCACGCTTTTCCTGTCATTAAATATCGCGGATGACGCGGCGCTGGTGCTGGCGGATGACATCGTTTTCACCCCGCTGGCGCAGGAAGGGCAGGTTGAGTGGATCGAATGCCGTCACCCGATCTCCGATGAACGCTTCGTGCTGGCCACGGCTGCGGCCGAAGAGGCGGAGTTTCCGGTAACGCAACTGCTGAAAAATGAGTATGCGCTGCGCGCCTTATTAGCAGAAAGCTGGGCGCTAAAACCGCTGCGCCACACGTTATATCAGGGGCGCTACGCCCTGATTTATCCCGCGTTTCGCTACCAAACCCTGGCGGATTATCTGCGCCTGCCAGCGGGTAAAATTCAGAAGTTCATCAGCTGCGCCGTGCTGCTGTGTAATGCGCTCAGCAAGCTGCATGAGCAATGTTTGGTGCACGGCGACATCAAACCGGCCAATTTCTTCTTTACCGATCAAGGCGACGTGGTGCTGGGCGGCTTTGGCCTGGCGTTTATCGAAGCGGACTCACAGCAGCCGCTGCGCGCCTCGGTGACCGGCGGCACGCTGGCCTACATGTCGCCCGAGCATACCTCGCGCACCGCGCACGCGGTCAGCCGGGTCAGCGATCTCTACAGTCTGGGCATCGTGCTTTACGAATTACTCACCGGCAAGCTTCCCTATGGCAGCGCTGAAGGGGGCGCGGCTGAATGGGTGCACCATCACATTGCCTCCGAAGCGCTGCCGCCGCACCGGCTGCGCAAAGATGTGCCGCTGGTACTCTCATCCCTCATTTTACGCCTGCTAACCAAATCGCCGGAGCAGCGTTATCAAACCGTCGAAGGCGTGCTGGCCGATCTGCGCCGCTGTGAATCCAACCTGATGCCTGACGGCGTAGTTGAATCCTTCGCGCTGGGCTTACAGGATGTGCCAACCACAACGCTGTTATCCGATGTGCTGTACAGCGACCATGCTCAGGCCAGCGAGATGCTGGCGGCGTTTGATGAGGTGTGCAGCAGCGGGAAACACTGCATGGTGGCGATTGGCGGCGCGCCCGGTGCCGGAAAATCGGCGCTGATGGCCTCGGCGCTTAAAATTCTGCGGGAAAAAAACGCGCTGCTGACGGTGACCAAAGCCGACCAGCACTCGCCCATTTTGCCCTACGCGGTCTTTACCTCGGCGTTTCGATCGCTGACGCTGCATCTGCTCGGGTTGCCCGCCGAAGAGCTGGCGCGCTGGAAAACACACATCACGCGCCAACTGGGGAATTATGTTGGGCTGGCCGTTAATCTGGTGCCCGAACTGGGCATCTTGCTCAACCACAAAGCCAGCGTGCAGGCGGATGCACGCTCGTTAGATGCACGCAATCGCCTGAATCTGGTGGCCTGCAGCCTGGTGAAAGCCTTTACGGTGCCGGGGCGGCCGCTGATCCTGCTGATTGATGACGTGCACTGGGCCGATCAGGCGACCTTGCAGCTGCTACAGAATTTGCTGCGCTCCAGCGACGATATTCCCTTATTGCTGGTGATTTCTCATCGCGATCGCGCCTCGTTGCCCTGTCCGACGGTGGATGCCAGCCTGGAGCGCATTCGTGCGGCGGCCACGCGCATTGTGGATATCACGCCCGAGCCGCTGTCGGTGAAAAATATCGCCAGCTGGCTGGGCGGCATTTTTCACACGCGCAGCGCGGAGACCACCGAGCTGGCGCAGATCATCCATGAAAAAACCGCTGGGAATCCGCTCGCCACGCGTGAGTTTTACCGCCAGGCGGTGCGCGATCACCACATCACACACGCTGCATCCCATAAATGGACCTACAATCCGCACGCGTTGAGAAACTGCCATTACACCGCGAACGTTGCCGCCAGCGTGCTGCAACAGCTGCAGTTGCTCGCGCTGCCGCTGCGCCAGCTGCTGGGCCGATTGGCCTGTATCGGCAGTAGCGGCGATCTGCCGGTGTTGGCCGGCATCCTCGATACGGCGCTTAGCGCCCTTCGCGCCACGCTGCGCCCTGCGGCTGAGGCCCGGCTGATCTCGCTGACCGATGACAGCTACACCTTTATGCATGACAGCATGCATGAGGCCGCGCTGAAGTTGCTTTCGTCGGCGGCAAAAGATGATTTTCACTTTGCCGCTGCGCGCTATTACATGCAGGCCGCGCGCCAGGATAATGCGCATGCGCTGCTGTTCAGTGCCGCGCATCACACCATCACGCTGCAAAACCGCGCACTTTTAGCGCCTGATGCCGCTGCGTTTAGTCTGCTGTTATTAAACGCCACCCGACGCGCGAAAATTATGGGCGATTACGCTTCCGCGCTGCGTTTCTTACACGCTGCCCGAGCGCTCAACGCAGCGTCAGGCGCGGAGGAGAGCGGCCCGTTTTTGTTTGAGCAAGCGGAGTGTGAGTTTTTAAACGGCAACTTATCGGGCGCGCTGGCGTTGAGCTCTGAGATTCTCGCCACGCCCGGTGTGGTCACCGATAAAGCCGAAGCGGCGACGCTAATTGCTGAAATTCATATGCGTCAGTCCGACAGCCAGCTGGCGCTGGAAACCGCGCTGGCCTGGCTGGCGGTGTTTGACATTCATCTGCAGCGCTATCCGGATAAAGCCGAGTGCGATGTCGCCAGGCAACGGTTGAAAAAAGAGGTTGGCAAAAATCCCTATACGCGCTTCCGTTCCCTGCCGCGAGTGACCTGCCATAAAACCGAAGCGGTGATGAATTTGATGGCCAGCGCCAGCACCTTCGCCGCATTTATCAGCCCACGGCTGCAGTTCATCATCCTGTGCAAACTTCTGCATCTGACGATGGAGAAGGGCATCAGCGGTGCCTCCACGCTGGCGCTTGCCTGGTACGGCGTGGTGTGTGGCGATCAGTTCAACGAATACAGCCGAGGATTTGCCAGCGCGCTGCTGGCCCGCGAGCTGGTGTATAAGCACGACTTCGTTAGCTACAAAGCGCGCACGCTGATGCCGCTGGACCAGGTGAGCGTCTGGACCATGCCGCTCAGTTACGCCATTGAGTGCGCTAAAGCGACTTTTGATGTGGCGGTTGATATTGGCGATCGCACGTCGGCGTGTCTGGCGCTGCGTCATCTCACCATGAATTGCCTGGCGCGCGGTGACCATCTTGATGGCGTGCATACTTCGATCATGCGCGGCATGGTCTATGTGCGCAAAGCGCAGTATCGCGATGTGGAAGTGATACTCGGCATGCAGCTGGATTACGTGATGTTCCTGCGTAAGCCAGCCGGTGAGACCTTGTCCGGCGATGATTTCCATGCGCCCGCGCTAAATGTGGTGCAACCCGAATACGCCATTGAACCGCTGTTTTTGATGCAGTTCTGGACGCGGCTGTATAAAGGCATGGCGCACTTCTTTGCCGGTGAGTATGCCGCCGCTCAGCGCCAGTTCAGCGACGCTGCGCCGCTCACAGACGTGATTCCCGGCCATGTGCATATGCTGGATTTCCATCTCTACAGTGCGCTTTCACTCAGCATACCGCTGCAACCGAATGAGCTTGATGCCACGCAGCGGCAGCAACTGCAGCGCCATCTTGAAAGAATCATCACCTGGGCAACGGAGAACCCCGGCACCTTCGCCGACAAAGAGGCGCTACTGCGCGCCGAACTGCTCAGGCTGGAGGATAACAGCGGCGCGGCGCTGGAGCAGTTTGAAAAAGCCATTGAGCTGTCGCGCAAAGGGCAGTTTCATCCGATCAACGGTCTGGCATGCGAACTGGCCGCGCGCTGCGCCAGTGCGCGCGGCATGGCGTTCGCCGCCGAGGGCTACATCAAAGGCGCGCTTGCCGCCTGGGATCGCTGGGGCGCGGGCGCCAAGGTGCGCCAGCTTGAAATGCACTATCCGCATCTGGCGGCGCACCCGCCGCAGAGCGCGTTAAACACCGTGACCTTTGAGCAGAGCGCGGTGATCAGCGACCTGCAAAGCCTGGTCACGGCGATGCGCGCATTGACCGAAGAGATCAATCTTGATCGGCTGATCCATATTTTGATGATGATGTTGGTGGAGCGCGCCGGCGCGCAGCACTGTATTTTGATCCGCCTCATCGACGGCAATGTGCCGGAAATTCAGGCGCGCGCCTCCTCCACGGTGGAGGGCGTCAGAGTCAAAATCGTTAATGAACTGCCGGTAGCGACTGATTTGCCGCTGTCGATTCTCTCGGCGGTGATCCGCACCGGACAGGAAATCCGTACCGGTCGGCCGGAAGTGTTTAGCCCGTTTAGTCAGGATAACTATCTGGTTGCCTCTGGCGCGGCAGTGATGTGTGTGCCGATGTTCCGCCAGGCGCAAATGGTGGGCGTGCTCTATCTGGAAAACCGGCTGATGCCTGATGTTTTCACCGCGGAGCACTCGCGCATTGTCTCGATGTTAGGCGCGCAGGCTGCGGTTTCTCTGGAAACGGCGCGGCTGTATGCCGAGCTGGTGGAGGAGAACATCCAGCGGCGGAAAATTGAAAAACAGCTGCGCGCCAGCCAGACATCCCTGATGCTGGGTGAAAAAATCAGTAATACCGGTACCTGGCACTGGCATCTCGGGCCGGATATCCAGCTGATATCGGACGAATATAAACGCATCATGGGGCTGCCCGCCGGGCAGGTGAGCACCTCGATGGCCGAGTTTCAGCGGCGGGTACATCCAGACGATATTCAGTGCCTGAAAGCGCTGATTGAATCCAGCGTGGCGCATGGCGTGAGCATGCAGGCTGAATTTCGTATCATCCGTGATGACGGCGAATGCCGTTATATCAAAGGCATCGGTGAGCCGGTGGAGAACTGGCCGGATGTCGCCGAATATTTCGGCACGCTGACGGATATCACCGCGCAGCGTCAGTCCGAAGATGCCGCCAGAATTGCCCAGGCCGAGCTGGCTCGCGTGGCGCGCGCCACCACGGTAGGACAGCTGACCTCATCGATCGCCCATGAAATCAATCAGCCGCTGATGTCGATTGTGGCCAATGCTGGCGCCAGCCTGCGCTGGTTGAAACGCGATCCGGCTCAGCTGGAGAAAGCCAGTGAAAGCATTGAGGAGATCATTAACGAAGGGCGGCGCGCTGGCGAAATTATTCGCGGCCTGCAGTCACTGACGCGCAATAATGTCGCGGAGTATGCATCGGCCAGGCTGCATCTGCTGGCGCGCGATATTTTAACCTTGTCGCGTCTGGAACTTGAGCGCCGCTCGGTGGCACTTGAACTGGATATTAAAGCGCCATGGGATGAGGTGTTTTGCGAGCGCGTACAGATTCAGCAGGTGCTGCTGAATCTGGTGATTAATGCCATTGAGGCGATGGCAGATAATGCCGGAGCGCGTATTCTGCGGCTCTCATCCTCCAATCCTGACGCGAATCATATTCGTATAGAGGTTGCCGACAACGGCAGCGGATTATCGGCAGAGGTTATCGGCAAGATATTTGACTCTTTCTACACCACTAAAGCGGAAGGAATGGGAATGGGCCTGACCATCAGTAATGAAATCATCAAACGTCATGGTGGTGTGCTGAGTGCGGAAAACCGCCCACAGGGTGGCAGCGTATTTAGCTTTACCCTGCCATTAAATCTGGGGAAATAGTTTATCTGATCCTCCCGCGCTATTTCGCGGGAGGAAAATCGGACCGTTATCACTTTAACGCGCGCGTTATTCATCTTGCAGTAAATGAAGTTTCTCAGCGGCTCTGACTAATTCTGATACTGAACGCACCGCCATTTTTTCCATTACGCGGCGTTTATGCACTTTTGCCGTAATTTCACTGATGCCCATTTCGGCGGCAATCTGCTTATTTAATAAACCGCGAATGACAAGCAGCATCAATTCCATTTCCCGTGGCGTTAAAGAGTGATAACGCCCGGTGAGTACAACTCTTTCCTGTGCGAGTGCTGCGCTTTTTTCGGCCAGCGCCATGGCAGCGGATACCACTTGTATCAGGTCATCCGGCATCACCGGCTTGGTGAGAAACTCAAAGGCGCCGGCCTTCATCGCGCGGACCGTCAGAGGAATGGTGCCAAAGCCGGTGAGGAAAATGGTGGGAATGGTGTATCCGCGTGCGGTGAGGTCGTGCGAGACATCAAAGCCGTCGAGGCCCGGCATATTCATATCGACAATTAAACAGCTCGGGGTGCGGTAATGCGGCTGATGTAAAAATTCAGCGGGGGAGGTAAAGGTCGAAATCAGGTAGCCTTCTGAGCTCAGCAGATTTTGCAGCGCGTTGATGACAGCGGGGTCATCGTCAACAATATAAATCGTTCTATCCATAAAAACTCATTCAGACTCTTACGAGTTCTATTCACTACATGCGCGCTAATATACCCGCAAAATAGTGCTGTAGGAATGGCGAAAAACGTATATGTGAATGTGATTATCTGCTGCGCTGTTAGGCCTAAAAAGGGTGAGGATGAAAAGCCATGCACTCACCCGCTATTCTTAAGGTAATAAATGCGTAACCTTAAGGTTCATCAATCCGCGATACCCTCAAGGTGGTTTGTTCGCCACGCCCATACACTTTTCCACTCACGCGGACTTTATCACTGGCTGAATAGGTTTTCTCTTTGAAGGCCGGCTTCTCAGCATTAATGATAATCGTGCCGGTATCATCGCGGAATTTGTAGCTATCACCTTTCAGCTTTTCAATAATATGGCCTTCGAGCGTGACATAGCCGCCCTGACGGAAATCACGAATACGTGAAATCGGGGTTTGTGCGGTGTCTTCCGATCCTTTATAACCGGCATCCTGATTCTTCTGCGGCGGTGCTGTTTCACCAGATTGGTATCCGCCTTCCGCTGCGCTCACGCCAACGCTGAACATCATGATTACTGAAGCTAAAACAACCTGTTTCATACGCTCTCCATAGATTTTCCTGCTGACACGGTGTTAAGTCTGGCACAAATATGCGCGACTGCACGACAAACGCAGCGGTAATTGAAAAAAGCACAACTGACTTATTTATGCCAGGGTATGTAGACGCGGTTTTTATTTCTTTGGCTAAGCGCGACGTTAAATTAGCGCCGTGCTTATCTGCTCATTCGAATTAAGAGTGCTAGCCACTCAGGAAAATAAATTATGAAAGCTATCGTCTATAACGGGCCTTTTGATGTCTCGGTTAAAAATGTTCCTGATGCAAAAATTGTGCGTCCTACCGATGCGCTTATTCGTATTACCACCACCAATATTTGCGGTTCCGATTTACATATGTACGAGGGGCGCACCAGCTTTGAACAGGGACGCATCTTTGGTCATGAAAACCTTGGCGAAGTGGTGGAAGTGGGAAGTGGCGTCGAGCGACTTAAGGTTGGCGATTACGTTTGTATGCCGTTCAACGTCGGCTGTGGTTTCTGTGAAAATTGTGAGAGAGGGTTAACCGGTTTCTGTCTGACAGCCAATCCCGGCACCGCAGGTGCGGCCTACGGTTTTGCTGAAATGGGTGAGTGGGAAGGCGGTCAGGCCGAGCTGCTGCGCGTGCCGTTTGCCGATTTTAACTGTTTGCTGCTGCCACCGGATGCGGTGGAGAAAGAGGAAGATTATGTGATGCTGTCAGACATTTTCCCCACCGGCTGGCATGCGACCGAACTGGCAGGCCTGCGACCGGGCGATAGCGTCGCCATCTACGGTGCGGGCCCGGTAGGTTTGATGGCCGCGCATTCGGCGATCATCAAAGGCGCGTCGCAGGTGTTTGTGGTGGATACGCACCCCGATCGCCTGGCGTTGGCGGAGCAGATGGGCGCAACGGGCATCAATGCCGTGGGCGACGCAGCGGTGCAGCAAATCCTTGATCTGACGGATGGACGCGGCACGGATTGCGGTTGTGAATGCGTGGGTTATCAATGTTGTAATCAGCATGGACACGAAGATAACAGCGCCACCATGAACAGCCTGGTCGCCTCCACCAAAGCCACCGGCGGCATTGGCGTGGTGGGCGTGTTTATCCCGCAGGATCCCGGCGCGGCCAGCGAGTTAGCCAAAGTGGGTAAAATGCCGTTCGATTTCGGCAGCTTCTGGTTTAAAGGGCAGTCGATCCGTACCGGCCAGGCAAACGTCAAAGCCTATAACCGCCAGCTCGCGCGATTGATTGCCACCGACAAAGCGCATCCGGCGAGTATTATTTCTCATCGACTGTCGCTGGCCGAAGGACCCGAAGCGTACCGCCATTTCGACGATCGTGATGCGGGCTGGACCAAGGTGATTTTGAAACCTTAACGCATTCATAGCGCCTGTTATGCCGCATGATATTTTTGGTCGCCATTAATGGCGACCCTGTGGAGGGTACGAAAATAATTGAAATAAAGCGCAACGGTATTTATCAGGATTAATCTTATTAATAAACCATTAAAGCTACCTTTCGGTTAAAATATCCTCGCTTTACATTCTCCTCATTAATCTCTTTAAACATCATTTCTAAACCAGACGAAATATAAACGTTTTTATGCTCTACAGTTAATAGGGTCTTAACTGGAGGAGCATGTCACATGTCGAAAGATAAAAAAGAACAGAATTTAACCCATCCCGCGCTGCATAAAGGGCCAGAAACCTCTGAGCCAGGATTAGGTGATTTAGCACCGCAAGGCGGTGGACATAAACCTGCCGCTGAACCGACGCCGCCGGGCAAGCAGCCTACCGCGCCCGGCAGCCTGAAAGCGCCCGCCACGCAAAACAGCAAACTTGAGCAGCTCGATGAGTACCGTAAAAATGGTGAAAACGCCGACCTGACCACCAATCAGGGCACGCGCATCGCCAACGATCAGAACTCGCTAAGTGCCGGTTCGCGCGGGCCCACGTTGCTTGAAGACTTCATCATGCGTGAAAAAATCACGCATTTTGACCACGAACGCATTCCTGAGCGTATCGTGCATGCGCGCGGTTCGGCGGCGCACGGCTATTTCCAGCCCTACCGCTCGCTGGAAAAACTCACCAAAGCAGGTTTCCTCAGCGATGCCGAAAAAATCACACCCGTCTTCGTGCGTTTCTCCACCGTGCAGGGTGGCGCAGGATCGGCTGACACCGTGCGCGATATCCGTGGATTCGCCACCAAGTTCTATACCGATGAGGGCGTTTTTGATTTAGTCGGCAACAACACGCCAGTGTTTTTCATTCAGGATGCGCATAAATTCCCGGACTTCGTGCATGCGGTGAAACCCGAGCCGCACAACGAAATCCCGCAGGGGCAGAGCGCGCACGACACCTTCTGGGATTATGTGTCGCTGCAACCTGAAACGCTGCATAACGTCATCTGGGCGATGTCGGATCGCGGCATTCCGCGCAGCTATCGCACCATGGAAGGCTTTGGCATCCATACTTTCCGCCTGATTAACGCCGAGGGTAAAGCCACCTTTGTGCGTTTCCACTGGAAACCGGTGGCGGGCAAAGCCTCGCTGCTGTGGGATGAAGCACAGAAGCTGACCGGCCGCGATCCCGATTTCCACCGTCGCGATCTGTGGGAAGCGATTGAAGCCGGCGATTTCCCGGAATATGAGCTCGGCCTGCAGCTGATTCCGGAAGAGGACGAGTTCAAATTCGATTTCGACATTCTCGATGCCACCAAACTGATCCCTGAAGAGCTGGTGCCGGTCGAACTGGTCGGCAAAATGGTGCTCAACCGTAATCCGGACAACTTCTTTGCCGAGACCGAACAGGTGGCGTTCCATCCGGGCCACATTGTGCCGGGGCTGGATTTCACCAACGATCCGCTGTTGCAGGGCCGTTTGTTCTCCTACACCGATACGCAAATCAGCCGTTTGGGTGGGCCGAACTTCCATGAGATCCCGATCAACCGTCCGGTTTGCCCGTACCACAATTTCCAGCGTCAGGGCATGCATCGCACGGAAATCGATACCAATCCGGCCAACTACGAACCGAACTCCATCAACAACAACTGGCCACGTGAAGTGCCGCCAGCGGCAAAAGAGGGCGGATTCGAGAGCTATCAGGAGCGGGTGGAAGGCAGCAAGGTGCGCGAGCGTAGCCCATCGTTTGGCGAATATTACTCGCAGCCACGGCTGTTTTGGCTGAGCCAGACCGCGGAAGAGCAGCAGCATATCATCGGCGCTTATTCGTTTGAGCTTAGCAAGGTAGCGCGTCCTTACATCCGCGAACGCGTGGTCGATCATCTGCTGCAGATTGACGTCACGCTGGCGCAGGCTGTGGCCACCAATCTGGGGCTGAAGCTGAGTGATGAGCAGCTCAACACCGTTCCGCCGAAAGATGTCAACGGCCTGAAAAAAGATGACAGCCTGAGTCTGTATGCACAACCGAGCGGCGATATCAAAGGCCGTCAGGTGGCGTTACTGCTGAGTGACGGTGTGAAAGCCGCCGACGTGCTGGCGATTCTGCAGGCGCTGAAAGCGCAGGGCGTGCATGCCAAAATTCTGGCAGCGCACATGGGACAAGTGCTGGCGGATGATGGATCGGTGCTGCCGGTTGATGCCACCTTTACCGGTCTTCCTTCGCTGACCTTTGATGCGGTGATTGTGCCGGATGGCAATATCGATGCGTTGCTGCTGAGCGGTGATGCGCGCTACTTCCTGCTGGAAGCCTACAAGCATCTCAAAGCCATCGGTCTGAGCGGTGATGCACGCCGGTTTAAGGCGCAGTTTAACGTGCAGGACAATGAGGTCGAGGAAGGGCTGGTGGAAGATGTGAAAGCCGAGAGCACCTTTATGGCGGACTTCCTTTCTGTCATGGCATCCCATCGCGTCTGGTCGCGCAGCAAAAAAGCGCTGACCGTCGCAGCCTAATGCGCGGGGCGGAGTTGATTGCTCCGCCCCGTTTTCCCTGCATCTTAGGCAAAAAAAAGCCCGCTCGTAGCGGGCTGGTCGAGATGCATACCGAAGTGATCGTGTAAACGCGTACTGTGTGTTGCTGCCACTCAATGTGGTGGAACCAGACTACAGTAATATTTCGCAACTGGTCATAGGAGTTATCGATGGCCCGAAAAATAACCGCATTCGTCCACTGATGCGTGGTTTACCTGCTTAACTCTGTTGGTGGGGAAGACAGAGGACAACATGCAGTTTAAAAGAAAAATGGATAAGCCGGTTTCTTCTGACGGCGGTTTACTGAAAAGCATTGTGCTCTCTGGACTGCTGCTATTGATCACCGTAGCCAGTATGAGTATCTGGACCTTGCGTGAAGACTGGCTGGCGACCGTGCGTCAGACCCAGGAATCCGCGATGAATCTGGCGTTATCACAATCGCGTCAGGCGGAAGACACCTTCCTGCAGACCGAGCTGTCGCTACGCCAGGTACAGCGTGATCTGCAGCTACAGCTGGCAACGCGCATTCAGGGCGCTGACCTGAGTAATACCATGCGCGAATTACAGCGCCGCTTACCGCAGTTACACGGCTTGTTCTACTACGATCAAGATGGCAAGTGGATCGCCACCTCCGCCCAACGCGCACCCAACAACATCAATAATTCCGATCGTGAATACTTCACTTTTCAGCGCCATAACCGGCGCAACAGCGTGCATATCGGCCCGGTGATCAACAGCCGCAGCACCGGTGATTTGGTCATCCCCGTTTCCCTGCGTGTCAGTGATGCCAGCGGTGGCTTTAAGGGCGTGCTGCTGGCCACCATCAAGGTCGATTTTTTCCGTCGCTTCTACAGCTATTACGAACTCGGTGCGCGCGATGTGCTGGTGTTGATGCTGGCTGACAGCACGGTGCTGTATGCGCGTCCGATGCCTGACAGTTACATCGGCAAAAATCTCTCAGCCAGCCCGCTGTTTCAGGAGATGCTGGCGAAAATGGATCGCGGCAGCGGGCAGTGGAAATCGGTGCTGGATGGCCAGGCGCGGATCTTTGGTTTTGCGCGTTCCGATCGCTATCCGATTATCGTCGCCGCCGGTTACAACAGTGACGATCTGTTCCATGTGTGGGTTAACCGTCGGGCGCAGGATATTCTGCTCAGCATTATCCTGCTGCTGACCATCTTGCTGCTCGGTATTTTCCAGCTGCGTCAGGCGCGTAGCGTGTTGCGCTATCAGCAGGAATTGACTCAGCTGCGCGACGAACTGCACAGCGCCAACCTCGCCCTGAATCAACTCGCGCACGTTGATGGTTTAACCGGTCTGGCGAATCGAAGGGAGTTTGATCGTTTTCTGCATCAAGCGCTGGCCCACGCCGCCGCCAGCGGTAAACCGCTCACGCTGATCATGATGGATATCGATTTCTTCAAGCATTACAACGACACTTACGGCCATATTGCCGGGGATAAGTGCCTGAAAGCGATCGCTGAGGTGCTCGCTTCCGTGGTGGCGCGGCGCTCCGATATCGCCGCGCGCTATGGCGGCGAGGAGTTTGCGTTGATCCTGCCTGATACCCCATTCGATGAGGGCATGACGATTGCGCATCGGGTGGTTGAGGCGGTGCGGATCAGGCAGCTTGTGCATATTTCTTCGCCCAAAGGCCAGGTGACGATCAGTGCCGGCTGCGCCACCACTGCGACGTCTGCCACCCTCAGTGCGGTAAAACTGCTAGAGTACGCCGATCACGCCTTGTACCGGGCAAAGCGTGAAGGGCGCGATGATGTGAAAGGGATTAATATAGATGAATCGCAAGCGTAATTGGCTTATTCCACGGCGGGCAGCTGGTATTTGATATATTGACGCAGCGCCTCGTGCATCTGGCTATTCCTTTCGTCCTCTAAGCCGCGCTCTTCATATTCTTTCGCCAGTTGAATAATCACCTCATCATATTTCCCTTTGAAGGTGATGTTATTTACCGCCACCTGCTTAATCATTAACTCGCGCAAGGCAGCGACTTCAATCTGCAGCTGGTTTACCGTTGCTTCCAGCTCGTTTACGCGTTCTTCATTCGACATAGGTTCTCCGGATGTTATTAAGCTGTGACCGTATCAGGGGCTGAATATCGCATTCGCATGCGTGTAATTCAAGCGTGAAGCGCTTACTTCGCTACCGGTAGATCCGCTCAGGGCTTGAGTCTGTGACGCGCTGCGAAAAATAAAAAGCCAGACCTGTTTCCTGTTGAGAAACATATGATATGCTGTTCTCAACAGGAAACGCGGAGGCGTGATGTGATTAAAAGCTGGAAGCATAAGGGATTACAAAAGTTGTTTGAGAAAGGTGATATCAGCGGTGTCCAGGCGCAGGACGCAGAACGCATTCGGCTTCGCCTTCTGGTCATTGATGAAGCGCTCTCCACGGATGAATTCAGAAACTATCCGGGGTTTCGTTTTCATCCCCTGAAAGGGGACAGGAAAAACCTGTTTTCATTAACGGTCAGGGCTAACTGGCGTATCACCTTCGAATTCACCGACGGCGATGCCTATATTCTTAACCTGGAGGACTACCACTGATGGCAATGTTCAATCCCCCGCATCCGGGCGGTCTGATCACCGAATACATCGAAGATAACAATATTGGCTTGCGCGTACTGGCGAAAGAGCTTGGCGTATCAGCTTCAGCGCTGAGTAAAGTCGCCAGCGGTAAAGCATCGGTCAGCCCTGAAATGGCGGTGCGGCTTGAGGCGGGGCTGGGTATTGCGGCGCGCCTGTGGTTATCAATGCAGGCGGCATGTGACCTGCACAAGGCACGAGAAACCACGGACGTTTCCGGTGTCAATCTGCATCCAGGTATGAATGCCGCTTCTGAGGCGCACAGGGCAGCGAAGTAACGCACCCACGCCAGTTACCTGTACAAAACCGCGCTGGCTGGCGCGGTTTTTCTTTGGTCGGTTCAGACACCTTTAGACGAACCCGGTTCTGCGGTCGTGATGACGCTGTGTCAGGGACTGAAGAGTGTATTGATATGTGTGTAATTCAAGCGCGAAGCGCTTACTTCGCCACCGGTAGATCCGCCAGCCGGGTGGTGTAGGCCGGGGACAGCATCTCGCGCTTCATCGACCAGGGTTTCTGAATGCCTTGTCCGGCAAACCATAACGCACCGCGCTGGTGGGCATTCATCTTGTCGATCAGGGCCATTAATTGGTCACTATTGTGACGCGGCTGATATTCCGCAAACAGATCAAACTGCGCCACGCCATCGCTAAAGAAATCGCCCAGCATGACGCCGCCTTTCATATAACGCTTACCGGGCACCCAGATGCGATCTAAACAGTTGAGCGTGGCCTGAATAATATCGCGGCTGTCAGCGGTGGGCGTAATCAAGGTTTGGCTGGCCGCATTGGCATAATAAGGATGATGCGGATCGTGCGGACTGGTACGAATAAACGTCCCGATATGACGGCAATATTGCCGCTCACTGCGTAACTTCTCTGCGGCACGCGCCGCGTAATTGGCGATGGCCTCGCGCATATCCTGATATTCGGTAATGCGATCGCCAAACGAGCGCGAGCAGAGGATATTTTGCCGGTTGGGAATCACCTCTTCAAACGCCAGACAAGACTCGCCACATAATTCACGCACCGTACGCTCCAGCACCACGCCAAAGTGTTTACGGATCAGCGCGGTCGGGGTTTCAGCCAATTGCAGCGCGGTGGTAATGCCCATCAGGTTGAGCTTTTTCGATAAGCGCCGGCCCACGCCCCACACCTCTTCGACTTTGACCAGTTTCATCAACTCGCGCTGACGGTGGGGCAAAGAGAGATCCATCACGTTCTCAGCTTTGGTCCAGCGTTTGGCGGCCCAGTTGGCGAGCTTGGCGAGGGTTTTGGTCGGCGCAATGCCGACACCCACGCGCAAATGGGTGTCCTGATAAATACGGTCGCGAATGTCGCGGCCTAACTGTTCGAATGTCATGCAGGCGTTGATGCCGGTGACGTCAACGAAGGCTTCGTCGATGGAATACTCATCCACGCGCGTGGAGATCAGCGCCAGCGTCTCCATCACGCGGCGCGACATATCGCCATACAACGCATAGTTAGACGAGAACACCACCACTTTGTGGCGCATCAACTCTTCCCGATGTTTGAAGTAGGGCGCGCCCATCTTAATGCCCAGCGCCTTGGCTTCTCTGCTTAGCGAAATAATGCAGCCGTCGTTGTTCGACAGCACCACAATCGGCTTGCCGCGCAGATCCGGGCGAAACACCGTTTCACAGCTGGCGTAAAACGAATTCACATCCACCAGGGCAAACATCAGCGGCCTATGGTTTTAATCACGTGTTTAACGATGCCGAAGACTTCGAACTCATCGGCGTCAGGAATGGCGATCACCGGATGCGCGGTATTCATCGGTTTGAGATGCAGGTAAGGCTGTAACATCAGCTGTTTCACGGTGAACTCGCCGGAAAGCGAAGCCACCACAATGTCACCGTGTTTGGGTTTTAGCGAGCTGTCCACCACCAGCATGTCACCCTCATTGATACCGATGTCGATCATCGAGTCACCGCTGACTCTAATGAAATAGGTTGAACTGGGGTGATCGACTAAAAAGTCGTTGAGGTCTATACGTTGTTCAACGTAGTCCTGCGCCGGGGACGGAAAGCCGCAGGGCACGCGGCTGATGAACAAAGGTAAGGCGAGAATAGCGCGGATTTCCGCGGGCTGATAAAACTGCATGGCTGCGATCTCAAATCGTCACTGTATATGTATACAGTAATGTCGAATAGGCAGTTTGATCAAGCCAGAACCCGTAATGATTTGCAAAACAGTTGGCAACAAAGGAAATTTATTTTGTGCCAAAGGGCTTGCCGCTGCGCTTAAATCATCATCCCCATGATCTGCAGGGTGCTCTGCTGTGAAGCGGTGATAAACGGAATGTCTTTGATGTGCTGCATACCAAAGGCTTCGTAGAACTTACGTGCACGCACGTTATCGCCTAACACTTCCAGCCACAGGTAGCCTTCACGCTTGTCGCGCGCCTCATTGATGATGCTCTCGAACATCCAGCGACCGTAGTTTTTGCCGGTTTCTTCTGGATTGAGGTAGAGCTTGTTGAGCAACGCGCCGCTCATGCCGGAATCCGGCACTGGCGTGTTCCAGGTGACTTTGGCGAAGCCAATCGGCTTGTCGGTCTCGGCGATCAGCCAGCTCTCATTGGGCGCGGCGAGGCTGCTATTGAGCTCTGCCAGACCGTATTCCTTGTCGATAAAGGCATCCAGTTCGTCTGCGGAAACCCACATATGTTTGAAATGCGCACTGTAGGTCATGCGGCCCAGCAGGTGCAGCAGCTCTGCATCCTCTGCCGTGGCTTTGCGTATGGTGAACTCCATGCCAGATTTCCTTGCTTAATGCTTGTTATTAATCACGTCGTCGGTGCGAGCAGAGGCCACCGAAGGGCAGTTACCATAACGTGTTAGTAACAAAAACCCAAGATAACCAGAGCTGTCTGTTAACAAGGCGCCATGCCGATGATCTATAATGAAGAGTGAGAAGCAAGCGTAAGCCCATATTCTCAGGAGGTAGAAGATGTCAGATTCGCAACCTAAAATTATCGGCGAAGCGGCCTATGCATTACTGGTACGCCGTGAGGAAGTCAGCGTTTCCTCACTGCTGGCAGAGCTCGCGCGCATGGCGAGAAAAGAGCAAAACAGTCAACAGCAGCAGCGTATTGCCCAGGCGCAGCAATGGTTGCTCACGCACCGTCAACCGGCGGGCAGCGATAATCGCGTCCATTCAGCATTGCGCGGATTGAGTCGCCAGGAAGGCAGTGTCAGAATGCCTTCGGCCGATGCCGACGACAATTGACCATCCCAACCGGCTCACGCGTCGATGACTTTCGGCGCGGAGCGCACAGATTTGGAAATAAAAGCTTTCTAATTGTCCTAATTCACACTTCTTAGCACTTTTTGCAACAAAACCTGCCTGATATCTTGAGTAAGCTCCTTGTACAGCTTTTTGCTATCTGTACAACTTTACTTAGGTCAAATGATCTAACTTTTTCATTTATTGGGGTCAATTATGCGTCAGAACGGATACACGCCGAGTTCAGTCGAGGCCATTGCCAACTATTTCAGCAAAGCGTCGCTGCCATCGCAGCAGGAAACCTTGGGTCAGATCGTGGTTGAAATCTTACGCGAAGGCCGTAACCTCAACCGCAAATCGCTATGCACCAAGCTGCTGCGCAGACTGGAACTGGCCGCCAATGCTGAAGAAGAGCATCACTATCATCAGCTGATTGGCTTGTTATTTGAACGTGAAAGCTGAGAGCCAGTCAGACGTCAAACTTGTACAAGTATTAAAATTTTACTCTGAATACGCTCCCACACTGGTTTCGCCCCGCACCGGGGCGAAGCGGCGGTCAGAGATTCGTTATGAAAATTCGTTATGAATAGAAGTGAACACCAGAAAATAATCGATGAAATTATTGGCGAAGCGGCGCTGGCGCTGTTGCAACGTACGGGCCCGGTCAATACGCAAGCGCTGTTGAATCAGCTGATGCTGATGAAGCAGCAGAGCAACGACGAAGAGCAGCGTGCAGCGATTACTGCCGCCATCACCGATGTACGCAACAGTATTTCGGCGGGAAAAAAGCTGCGCGAAGAGCAGCCGCAAAGCGACAACGTTCTTCAGCTGTTTGGTAACAACCAACAGTCTGGTAACAATCGTAAACATTGACTGATTGGCTCGCGTTTAGGCATTGTAAATTCGAGCGTAGATACAATCACGGGACTGGAATCATGTCGGAAAATCACAACCTCTACGCTGCACTGCCTGACACCGAACTGGCAGAGCATTTTCGCAATGCAGACAGTACGTTAAGAAACGAAGCTGCCGTATTGGATAGGGTTATCCGCCACGTGCTGGCCACCGAAGGGCGCGTCAGTAATAAATCGATTATTCTCTGTTTGATTATGGCGCTGGAAACCGCAGAAGGTGATGCTGAAGCTGATGTGCTGCGCAAAACACTGGAAATTGTGGTGGGTTACACGCCTGACGACGCCTGATATTCCTCTCTGTCCCCCGCGCGGGGACAATGAATTAATCCTTTCTGGCGAGAGCTAATCGGCGCTTCGCTTTGCCAATATTAATTCTGTGCAACCAGGTGCGAAACTGTTTTAACTGGACGTGTGAAGCGACATCAGTTGAAAGCGTGCAAATATACAGCTGGCTTTGGGTATGATTATTAGTGCCGGTCGCGTAAATTTCGCTTTTATTATCACGCTGTTGCAGTTCAATTCCCGTGAAGTGTAAATTCCCCCACAGCTGTAAAGTGTCCTCGAACTTTTTAAAGTCCATCATGATGCCCTTATTATTTTGACTTATTATGGAATGTTGCTGGCTCCGTGCAACATAAAGCAATTGCACGATTAAGCCAGCATCTTTGAATAGTAAATTTAGGGATAGTCGCGTTTGGGCGCGGATTTTCGCATCCACTTGCGTTTATTACCGCTTTGCTTATCCATCGCTAATGCGCTGGCGCTGGCCGGATCAAACAGCGACAAACTCTCTATTTGATGCACCATAATCACTTTACGAAACTCAAGGGCACTTTTAGGTGCGGACGAGAAATCAATGTTGTGATTGTGGTACCACAGACTGTAATTATGCTCGATCGCCAGATTGAGCGTGCGTGAATCACGATAGCCGCTCAGCATCGGGATCAACACAATGTTGGCAGTGTTTGGATATTCAAAGGTCGCCGCGTGAATCATGCCGATATAGATACGGCGCGATTTCAGTGTGACCCACGCCAGCTCGCCTTCTTCCATACATTGCAATAGCAACTGTTCAATGCCGTTGGAGCGGGAAAGGCGTTGATACAACTCCTTGCGTCCACCGGCGTTGAGCCGGGCGCTGACCGCCCAGTTGGAGCGATACATACAGAACAGGATGGCAAAGGCCAGCATCAGCACCACCGGGGCCTGAATGCCTAAAAAGCTCCACGTCATGAAATCGACGTTCCAGTGCACATTCTCCGCCGAGGTCAGCGCAAACGCATTGTTCACGCCCGATGCGGCCAGCAGAATCAGCCAGATAATCGCGGTGGCCAGCACACCTTGCAGCACAAATATGCAGCCATACAGCGCAATGAGAAAATAGACATCCCAGCCAAAGGAACGCTTAATTTTTAAACGGCTCGACATGTCGCGGCTGGTATACCAATAGCCGCAAACCATCATCACCATAAATATCGCCGTGCCCATTTAAATATCCTTTAATGTGCTGACATGATGGGCAAAATCGCGCTGCACTTCAGGACTCAACGCATTAACCGAAGCGTTACCATCTTCATCAATAATAATTCTGTCGCCTTCCTCAATCGATTCCTGAATGTCCTGGCGCGTCATGACTTGCACTAATGACTCCGGGCTACCGAACAGGGAAGTTAAAAAACCAAACATCATCAAGCCATCCTTATTATTTATGCCAGCGTCAACTATGGCACATCCCTCAACAACCTAGCCGGGTAACTGAAATGAAAGGGCGTTTTCCGGATTAATCTGCCAGGTCGCCGTTTAGGGCGACCTGTGATAATTACTGATTGGTAAGCGGCGTTTTACTGCCGGGTTCCGCGCCGGTAATCGGATTGGTATCGGGCTGTGAAGCGGTGCGTGCTGCCAGCGTATCCAGATCGCTCAGCTGTTTTGACGGCAGCGTCACGCTGGCGGAGCCATCACCGCCATCCACTGCGGGCTGCGGGTCGGCGACATAGTCGAAGTTCTCATCCGAATTCCAGCTACCGCGAATATCGTCACCCTGAGACATGTTGTAGTAGGTGTGCGCATACTTCTCGATCGGCGGCAGTTTGCCCGGTGGGAAGTTGTTGTGGATGGAGTAGAGCGCTTTTTCAAACGACAGCTGATGCGCCACTTCGCGCGTCATCAGGAAGCCTAGCGCATCTTTCACGCCCACGTCATCGGTGAGGTTGATCAGGCGTTCGTAGAGGATTTTGGCGCGCGCTTCGGCCGCGATGTTGGAGCGCAGATCCGCTGTCACTTCGCCAATGGTATCAATGTAAGCCGCTGTCCAGGGCACGCCCGCGGAGTTGGTTAATGCCGGGCCGCCGCCGTACAGAATCGATGTCAGATGGCTGTCATTGCCCGCGCCGGTAATGGAGCGATAAAGATCGCCTTGCTCTTCGCTGCCTTCCGCCAGTTCGCCTTTGGCACCTTTATTCAGCATGCCAACCAGCGAACCGATAATTTCCAGATGGCTCAACTCTTCAGTCGCGATATCCATCAGCATCTCGCGACGACCCGCATCTTCATCACTTAAGCCCTGCATGAAATAGCGCATCGCAGCGGCTAATTCGCCCTGCGGACCACCAAACTGCTCGAGTAATAAATTGGCCAGACCGGGATTGGGCGCATTAACGCGCACGGTATATTGCAACTGCTTTACGTGTCGAAACATAGCTCACCTCAAAAAATAAAATAAACGGAGAAAGGGAATTAATTCTGATGTTTAAAAATAAATAACGATAAGAAATGGAGGAGGGAAGGAGTGAATTTAGCCTTGTACTCATCAACTGCATGCCGCCTCATTAATACTAAGCGGGCATCCCATTGCTGCAAGCGCACCGGGTTGAATTAATTTTATTTTAATCCGCGAGATAAATATTATTTTAAAGGGTGAATGTTGGCATGAATTAAATGAGCGCTTCGTTCTGGTGCGCATAAATGCGCACCTACAAAACACGTCGGTCGCCATTAATGGCGACCTGGTTAACGCCTAATCAGAACAACTCACGATACAGCGTAGCGATCATCGCCACGCTGCACTCCCGCGGATTGCCCGGCGTACATACATCGGCGAAGGCTGCGGCGGCAAGCGCATCCACATCCTGCTCCTGCATGCCGATATCACGTAGTCTGAGCGGAATACCGATATCGTGGTTTAGGGTGATCACCGCATCAATGGCCAGCGCACGGGCATCGGCTAATGAACAGCTATAGGCACCTTCCATGCCCAGCGCATGGGCGATATCGCGGTACTTCTCGCCGGTATGCTCGGCATTGAACGCCATGATATGCGGCAGCAGAACCGCATTGGCGATGCCGTGCGGCGTGCCATAAAACGCGCCCAGCGGATGCGCCATACCGTGCACCAGACCCAAGCCAACATTCGAGAAGCCCATTCCGGCGATGTACTGACCGAGCGCCATATCCGCCACGCCCGCAGGCACGCCTTTAACCGAATCACGCAGCGAGCGGCCAATAATTTCAATCGCTTTGAGATGGAACATGTCGGTAAGTTCCCACGCGCCGCGCGTGATGTAGCCTTCAATGGCGTGCGTCAGCGCATCGACGCCGGTCGCCGCTTTCAGGTTGGCAGGCATGCTGGCCATCATGTCGGGATCGATAATGGCAATCGCCGGGATATCGTGCGGGTCGTAGCAGACGAACTTGCGCTTCTTCTCTTCATCGGTGATGACGTAATTGATGGTCACTTCCGCTGCGGTGCCGGAAGTGGTCGGCACCGCAATGATCGGTACGGAGGGATTGCGCGTGGCGGCGCCGCCTTCCAGCATGCGCACGTCACTGAACTCGGGATTGGCAATCATCATGCCGATGGCTTTACAGGTATCCTGCGGCGAGCCGCCGCCCACCGCGATCAGATAATCGGCACCCGAACGACGAAAAGCCTCGACGCCCGCATGCACCACCTCAACGGTAGGATTGGGGATCACCTCATCATAGATGGCGAAACTGAGGTCGTGCTGCGCCAGCAGATCGGTGATGCGGGTGGCGACAGAAAACTTGATCAAATCCTTG
Organism: Kluyvera sp. 1366; assembly: GCF_054823405.1. Taxonomy (NCBI): domain Bacteria; kingdom Pseudomonadati; phylum Pseudomonadota; class Gammaproteobacteria; order Enterobacterales; family Enterobacteriaceae; genus Kluyvera; species Kluyvera sp. 1366. Next base: position 134,722 of record NZ_JBTRDW010000006.1, on the reverse strand, counting down.
TCGGTCACCACCAACGCTTTGTTAAAACCGCGTTTGTGAATCTCATCGACAATAGAATTAATCGCGCCCGCACCGAAATAGGCGGTCTCATTGAGGATCATTCTGTTAATCATATTAATTACCTTCACGTAGATGCCAGATTTAAGATTTTTCGATTAAATTCATCAAGATAAGAAGATTTAACCGTATCCAGATTTACGTGGTAATGACGATACAGATATTGCGTTGCCTCAATAAAATCGCGGTTTCCATTGAGTCGAATAAATGGAAGGAATCATGATCCTAAACGCATCGTCTCGGCACGCTTCGCCGTGTCGTAAACATATTGCAGCATCGGTTCCAGGTCGGTGTCGGGCCCGGAGCTGATGATCTTGGCGCGCAGCCACTCAATCTCGCTGGTGATATCCGGCGGGAAAATGGTGTTGTTCTGCGCATTACGCAGCCATTTCAGCAGGAAGTTATTCTTGCCGCGCACGCCGCCAGACTTCTTCGTTTTGGCGTTGATTTTCAGGGCGACCAGAATGCAGTAATAGAAGTGAACGCGTTGGCTGTAGCTTTGCGGGATCATCTTCGCTCACCTGCCGCGACAAGTGAAAAATGTGATGTCGATCGGTTTTCCATCATCCGGATTCCTGCCTGAATGGGTCTAACAGCCATGATCAATGCCGATCAGGGCGCTATTTCCGCGCTGTAGCCGCACGGTAAACGCACCATATGATAATCCTCGCGGCGGATGCAAGTCGGCATAATCCGGGAATTGAGGCGGGAGAAGGGCGCCATCAACGCTAAAAAAATAAGCGAAGCGGCTGAAAAAGCGCTGAGGCAATTCTTTTGCGGCATAAGGCCTAAAACGGCCACTTATCCTATAGCCAGGCCGCGCGTATCTGGCAATATCGTGATCTGCGTCTACACTTAATTCTGACGATGTTCGCAGTCAGCCTGGCGAGTGAGTTTAAATGATGTTTGTTTGTGGAGAGTTATCTATCGAAATTCCGTGTTATCTGCAAAACCTCCTCGCACACACTTATGCGGTAGTAACCGCCTCGATCACCCAGCCAGCCTCCGAACATCCTGTAATGACAAATTCCACAAGACAGGAGAAGAGTCGTGACCTCCGCGGTTAATCACAACAGCACCTTGCCGTCATTAAGTGGCGGACTCTACGCCTTCTTTTTTGATGTCGACGGCACGCTGGCAGCGATTCAGTCGCAGCCCGAGTCGGTCTCCATTCCCGCTCCGGTACGCCAGCTGCTGCAACACATTTCCAATCTTAGCCACGGCGCCTTAGCGCTGGTTTCCGGCCGTCCGATTGCGCAACTCGACGCCTTAGTCGCGCCACTCGAAGCCCCCGCCGCGGGCGTGCACGGTGCAGAACGCCGCGATGCGGCGGGCCGCGTGCATCGCCACAGCTTGCCGGGGGATATTGCGCAAACACTGCAAACTGAACTGCAGCAGACGCTGGATCAGTGGCCCGATACGCTATTAGAAGTGAAAGGCATGGCATTTGCGCTTCACTATCGCAATGCGCCGCAGTACGAAAACGCCATTATGCAGCTGGCCGAAGACGCCGTTGCACGCTTTCCCGAGCTGGCGCTTCAGCCAGGTAAATGCGTGGTGGAACTGAAGCCGCAAGGCATCGATAAAGGCGCTGCCGTACGTGAGTTTATGCAGGAAGCACCCTTTGCCGGACGCATTCCGGTATTTGTGGGAGACGACCTGACAGATGAAAAAGGATTCCTCGTGGTAAATGCCATGCAGGGGATCTCTGTCAAAGTCGGTGAAGGGGCCAGCCATGCACGCTATCGCCTCAACAGCGTTGAGGCCGTATGGCACTGGCTTGAACAACTATTATTACAACTAGAACATGACAATGTTGGTAAGGAGTTTAGGTTATGAGTCGTTTAGTCGTCGTATCTAACCGTATCGCGATCCCCGATGGTAGCAAGGCCAGCGCAGGCGGGCTTGCTGTCGGTATTTTAGATGCACTGCGAGATACCGGTGGATTATGGTTTGGCTGGAACGGAGAGATCAGCGAATTCTCGGGTGAAGAAGAGGATGAAGAACTTACGCAGATCGAAAAAGACGGCATCACCTACGCGTCACTGCCGCTTAATCAAAACGATTATGATCAATATTATCTCCAGTTCTCCAATACCGTGATTTGGCCGGCGTTCCACTATCGCCTCGATCTGGTGCAGTATCAGCGCGAAGCCTGGGATGGCTACTGCCGCGTCAATACTTTGCTGGCGCAGCGCCTTAAACCGCTGCTGAAGCCCGACGATATTCTGTGGATCCACGATTATCATCTGCTGCCGTTTGCCGCCGAGCTGCGCAAGCAGGGCATTAATAACCGCATCGGATTCTTCCTGCATATCCCGTTCCCGACGCCAGAGATCTTCAATGCTCTGCCGCCGCATCAGGAGCTGCTGGAGATGCTGTGCGACTACGATCTGCTGGGCTTCCAGACAGAATCTGACCGCGTAGCTTTCCTTGATAGCCTGAGCCAGCTGACGCAGCTGCAGAATAAAGGAGAGAAGAAGCATCGTGCCTTCGGTAACACCTTTATGACTGAGGTCTATCCGATTGGTATTGAGCCGGACACCATTAAAGAGATGGCGGAAGGACCGCTGCCACCGAAAATGGCGGCGATGAAACGCGATTTGGGCGATCTGCAGAATATCATCGCCTGTGAGCGCCTGGATTACTCTAAAGGGTTGCCGGAGCGTTTTCTGGCCTTCGAAGCCCTGCTGGAGAATTTCCCGCAGCACCGCGGCAAAATTCGCTACTCGCAAATTGCGCCCACCTCGCGCGGCGATGTGCAGGCTTATCAGGACATCCGTCACCAGCTGGAAACGGAAGCGGGGCGCATCAACGGTAAATACGGCACGCTGGGCTGGACGCCGCTCTATTACCTCAATCAGCACTTTGATCGTCGTCTGTTAATGAAGATCTTCCGTCTCACCAACGTCGGCTTGATTACGCCGCTGCGTGACGGCATGAATCTGGTGGCGAAAGAGTATGTAGCAGCGCAGGACCCGGATAACCCTGGCGTGTTGGTGTTGTCCCGCTTTGCTGGTGCGGCCAATGAGCTGACTTCCGCGCTGATCGTCAATCCGTACGATCGTGATGACGTGGCGGCGGCGCTCGATCGCGCGTTGACCATGCCGCGTACCGAACGTATCTCGCGTTATAACGACATGATGGCGGTGTTGCGCAAACAGGATATTTCACACTGGCGTGAAAGCTTCCTGAAAGATTTAAATACTTTGCCGGTACGCAGTGATGATCACGGTACGGTAAATAAAGTCGCTACCTTTCCGAAATTAGCGTAACGCTTAATTGCACAATACATTGCGCCGCTACGGTAAATGCTAACATTGGGTGCTTTGCTCACTTATCGCACACTTCCGTAGCGGCGCGATTTATCGCACATTTTTGAATTTACGCTCCGCTGCACAGCGTTTTCACGCGCCACTGTAACTTCACGAAATCGATTTCATTTCTTTAAGCGCTAATGCGCTGACTCATCAGCAAAAAGCGCACGATTTGGTTAAAAAGCATACAATCGAAAGGCAAAAAGAGCTTTTTTTCCCCGCAACCCTAAAGATCTCAGGTGGTGCGCCGATAGTCATCGTGGAGCAAACCGAAAAATGCCTATTCATTCATTTCTCTAATGTAACGCCCTGTTACATCCCCTGCCGTGCGCTAAACACTCCCTACAATCCACTAACAGTTCCCTGGCGCTCTGCGCCCAGACTTCACGCTTCGCTAGCGTCTCGCTTTACGGCACATGGGCAATATTCCCTGTAAGTGATTAATTTAGAAGCGAATAGTTTCATGCTAATTCAGAGTATTATGCTGCATATAATCCTTTATATGGCGTGTTATAGCACCCTAATTGCCATAGAACAGATAACTGATCGCGTTGTAATGACAATCTTCCGCACAGCCTAAAATCCGCCTTACTTCAGCAAAATATTAAGGAAATAATCAGAAATCGCGCAAAAAATGGACAACAGAAAAGCGCTGCTGAAGGTTTAGAGAAAAAATTTGCCTTAAAAGTGTGACGTGGATCACACTTTATCTAAAATTTCGCGCCACTCACGTTGTATGTCGAAATCAGACAATATAGATTTGCCTTGTTTTCAGATTAGTCTTAAAAAACTGTAAGCAGACGTCACGGAAGATGGTTACAACTCAAGCAAAGAATGGCCTGGAGTTTTGATTACTACAGATCAGTGTCCTGACGAAAAGTGCAACAGTCAGGAGCACGTTGGCTCAAGCCTGATTATTTTTTGCCATCTTTAGATTTACCAACCAGCAGCCCGAACCATAGAACAATTTAATTCTGTGGCCGTATATGTGTCGCGTCTATCAGGATGGAAAAAAATGGGTACATCAGAATTACTAAAACATATATATGACATCAATCTGTCATATTTGCTTCTTGCTCAGCGTTTAATTAACCAGGAAAAAGCTTCAGCAATGTTTCGTTTAGGCATCGATGAATCGATGGCTGATGCATTGTCGCAATTAACTTTACCTGAGATGGTAAAATTAGCGGAAACCAACCAACTGGTTTGCCAGTTCCGATTTACCGATCACAACCATATTAATCGCCTGACTCAAGAGTCACGTGTGGATGACTTACAGCAAATCCACACCGGTATTTTATTATCCAGCCGTCTCCTGCGAAATGCGTCTAAAGATGACGTCTCTGCGAAGAAGAGGGCCGTTTAATGAGCGAAAAAAGTATTGTTCAGGAAGCGCGTGATATTCAGCTGGCCATGGAGCTGATTACATTGGGCGCACGACTGCAAATGCTGGAGAGTGAAACTCAGCTGAGCCGTGGTCGCCTGATTAAACTCTATAAAGAGTTGCGTGGTGCGCCACCACCGAAAGGTATGCTGCCATTCTCTACCGATTGGTTCATGACCTGGGAACAAAATATCCACTCTTCTATGTTCTGTAACGCCTGGCAGTTCTTGCTGAAAACCGGCTTGAACAGTGGCGTTGAAGCGGTAATCAAAGCTTATCGCTTGTATCTTGAGCAGTGTCCGCAATCGGACGAGGGCCCGCTGTTGGCGCTAACGCGTGCATGGACCCTGGTGCGATTCGTTGAAAGTGGCATGCTGGAACTGTCTGACTGTAAGTGCTGTGGTGGCAGCTTTATTAACCACGCTCATCAGCCCATCGGCAGCTTTGTCTGCAGCCTGTGCCAGCCGCCATCACGTGCCGTAAAAAGACGTAAACTTTCTGCAGATTCTGCCGATACCTTTCCACAACTGCTGGATGAACAGGTTAAACGCGCCGTTTAAGTTTGTTCGCATCGTGGAAAACATCCAGCAGCGGTTAATACCGCTGCTTTTTTTTTGCCTGCGATCAACGAATAACACCTGCGGCTCTCTGGCTTAACTTCCATCAACACGTTACGGACGTAAGGATTTTTTGTGCTGATAATTCTGGGTTATATCGTGGTCGTCGGCTCCGTGTTGGGCGGCTACGCGATGGTCGGCGGACATTTAGGCGCGCTTTATCAACCGGCGGAGCTGATCATTATCGGCGGTGCCGGTATTGGTGCCTTTTTAGTCGGCAATAATGGCAAATCGATTAAGAAAACATTAAAAGCGCTGCCATTGTTAATGCGCGGCTCGAAATATAACAAAGCCGTATACATGGATTTAATGGCGCTGCTTTATCGCCTGATGGCGAAATCCCGTCAGCAAGGCATGTTGTCATTAGAACGTGACATTGAAGATCCCAGCCAGAGTGAAATTTTCGCTAACTATCCGCGTATTTTGTCCGATAAACAGTTAGTCGATTTTATTACCGATTATTTGCGTTTGATGGTCAGCGGAAATATGAACGCCTTCGAAATTGAAGCGTTGATGGATGAAGAGATTGAGACCTACGAGCACGAGTGTGAAGTCCCCGCGCAAAGTATCTCGGCGGTGGGTGATGGCTTACCGGCTTTCGGTATTGTCGCGGCGGTAATGGGCGTGGTGCACGCACTGGCGTCAGCCGATCGTCCGGCGGCCGAACTGGGTGCGTTAGTGGCGCACGCGATGGTCGGTACTTTCCTCGGGATTTTGCTGGCCTACGGTTTTATCTCTCCGCTGGCGTCGGTGCTGCGTCAGAAATGTGCCGAAACCACCAAGATGATGCAGTGCGTGAAGGTGACGTTGCTCTCCAGCCTCAACGGTTACGCACCGCAAATCGCAGTGGAATTTGGTCGTAAAACGCTTTACTCCGCCGAACGTCCGTCGTTCTCGGAGCTGGAAGAGCACGTGCGTAACGCCAAGAACCCGGCGAAACAAACTTCGGATGAGAATTCATGAAAGCAGGCAATCGCCCCATTGTGCTGGTTAAAAAGCGCAAACATAAAGGTCACCATGGGAGCCACGGTTCGTGGAAGATTGCCTATGCCGACTTTATGACGGCGATGATGGCGTTCTTTATGGTGATGTGGTTGCTCTCCATCTCCAGCCCCAAAGAGTTGGTCCAGATTGCGGAATACTTTAAAACGCCGCTGAAAGTGGCGTTGACCGGCGGTCAGCGCAGCAGCGACAGCGAAAGTCCGATCCCCGGCGGCGGCGATGATCCGACGCAGCAGAAGGGTGAAGTGAAGAAGATTGTCGATATGGATGCGCAGAAGAAGAAGCTGGAGGAGATCCGCCTGAATCGCCTGCGTGAAAAGCTCGACCAGCTGATTGAAGCCGATCCGCGTCTGAAAGCGCTGCGTCCGCACTTGATCATCAACATGGTCGAAGAGGGACTGCGCATTCAGATTATCGATAGCCAGAACCGCCCGATGTTTAAAACCGGCAGCGCGGACGTGGAGCCTTACATGCGCGACATCCTGCGCACTATCGCGCCGGTGCTGAATGATATTCCGAACAAAATCAGCCTCGCGGGTCACACCGATGATTTCCAGTATGCCAACGGCGATCGTGGCTACAGCAACTGGGAACTGTCGGCGGATCGTGCCAATGCCTCACGGCGCGAGCTGGTGATTGGTGGCCTCGACGGCGCCAAAATGCTGCGTGTGGTCGGTATGGCCGACACCATGAAGCTGAAAAACCGTGGTGCTAATGATGCAGTCAACCGCCGCATTAGCCTGCTGGTGTTGAATCACGACACCGAAGCGGCGATTGAAAAAGAGAATGCCGAGAGCGATGCCGTTCAGGTGAGCGACCCGGCGCAAATGATTCCCAACATTACCGCACCCGCTGTACCGGCTGCGTCGACTGCTCCAACAGGTTCCACTGCAACACCGGCTGCGCCGGCTGCTGCAACGGCCCCTGCGGCAGCGGCGACGCCCACGGCGAGCGCGGTGACACCAGACCAACCCTCACAGCCGAGGTGATCCCGTGAGCATGGACATCAGCGATTTTTACCAGACGTTTTTCGATGAAGCCGATGAGCTGTTAGCGGATATGGAGCAACACCTGCTGGGACTTGATCCCCAGGAGCCCGATTCCGAGCAGTTGAATGCCATCTTCCGCGCCGCCCACTCCATCAAGGGCGGAGCCGGTACGTTTGGCTTTACGGTTTTACAGGAAACCACCCACATCCTGGAAAACATTCTGGATGGTGCGCGCCGCGGCGAGATGCAGCTCAGCACCGATATCATCAACCTGTTTTTGGAAACCAAAGATATTATGCAAGAACAGCTCGATGCCTATAAAACGGCGCAGGAGCCGAATGCAGAAAGCTTTAAATATATCTGCGAAGCGCTGCGTCAGCTGGCACTGGAAGCGAAAGGCATTGCGCCTGAAGCGCCCAAAGTCGCCGAAGTGGTTGAGATCGCAGCACCAGTTGCGGCCGCAGGTCTGCGCCTGCAACTGGTTGACCTGAAAGAGAAAGAGCCGGAGCTGATGCTGGAAGAGCTCGGCAATCTCGGTACCGTCAGCAACGTGGTGAAAGGCGCCAATTCGCTAGACGTTACCATTGATGGCGTCGGCAAAGATGACATCGTCGCGGTGCTCTGTTTTGTGCTGGATGAAGCACAGATTCACTTCCCGACAGGCGCGGCGGCCGTTGCCGACGCCCCGGTTGCTGAAGTGGCTGCTGAACCGGTGCAAACCGCCACCGTCACCGATATCACGCCAGCGGTGAAGCGCGAACCTAAACGTGCCGCCGCACCGGCTAAAGGCAGCGAATCCAGCAGCATCCGTGTTGCCGTTGAGAAAGTGGACCAGCTGATTAACCTGGTTGGCGAACTGGTGATCACCCAATCGATGCTGGCACAGCGCTCCGGTGCGCTGGATCCGGTGGCGCACGGCGACTTGCTGAACAGCATGGGTCAGCTGGAGCGTAACGCCCGCGATTTGCAGGAATCGGTGATGTCGATTCGTATGATGCCGATGGAGTACGTCTTCAGCCGCTTCCCGCGTCTGGTCCGCGATTTGGCCAGCAAGCTGGGCAAAGAAGTGGAGCTGACGCTGCTCGGCAGCTCAACCGAGCTGGATAAGAGCCTGATTGAACGCATCATCGATCCGTTAACGCACCTGGTGCGTAACAGCCTCGATCACGGTATCGAAACTCCGGAAAAACGTCTGGCTGCGAATAAAACCGCCGTTGGCAACCTGACGCTGTCGGCGGAACATCAGGGCGGCAACATCTGCATCGAAGTGATCGATGACGGTGCCGGTCTGAACCGCGAACGTATTCTGGCTAAAGCGCTGTCGTCTGGCCTGCCGGTCAGCGACAGTATGAGCGATGAAGAAGTCGGCATGCTGATCTTCGCGCCGGGCTTCTCCACCGCTGAGCAGGTCACCGACGTGTCGGGCCGTGGCGTGGGCATGGACGTGGTGAAACGGAATATTCAGGAGATGGGCGGTCACGTCGAAATCTCCTCGAAGCAGGGCAAAGGCACCACCATTCGCATCCTGCTGCCGCTGACGCTGGCGATCCTCGACGGCATGTCAGTACGCGTCGCTAACGAAGTGTTCATTCTGCCGCTCAACGCGGTAATGGAATCGCTGCAGCCAACCGCAGAAGAGCTGAAACCGCTGGCCGGTGGCGAGCGCGTGCTGGAAGTGCGTGGCGAATATCTGCCGCTGGTAGAACTGTGGAATGTGTTTGAGGTGCAGAACGCCAAAACCGACGCCACGCAAGGCATTGTGGTGATTCTGCAAAGCGCAGGCCGTCGCTATGCGCTGCTGGTCGATCAGCTGATTGGTCAGCATCAGGTGGTAGTGAAAAACCTTGAAAGCAACTATCGCAAAGTGCCGGGCATCTCTGCCGCCACCATCTTAGGCGATGGTAGCGTGGCGCTGATTGTGGATGTCTCAGCACTGCAATCGTTGAACCGTGAAAAGCGTGTGGCCGGTGCCGCAGCGTAATAGATAACGAAAGGGTAAAAAAATGACTGACATGGCAACCGTGACCAAAATCGCTGGCGAAACCGTGGGCCAGGAATTCTTAGTTTTCACACTGGGTGACGAAGAGTACGGCATCGACATTCTGAAAGTGCAGGAGATTCGCGGTTACGATCAGGTAACCCGCATCGCCAACACGCCGGAATTCATCAAAGGCGTCACCAACCTGCGCGGCGTGATCGTGCCGATCATCGACCTGCGCGTGAAGTTCTCGCAGCCGGATGTGGTGTACAACGAGAACACCGTGGTGATCGTGCTGAATCTTGAGCATCGCGTGGTGGGCATTGTGGTGGATGGCGTTTCTGATGTGCTGTCGCTGACGCAAGAGCAGATTCGTCCTTCACCGGAGTTCGCGGTCACCATGTCCACCGAGTACCTGACTGGTCTGGGTGCGCTGGGTGAACGTATGCTGATTCTGGTCGACATCGAAAAGCTGCTGAGCAGCGAAGAGATGGCGCTGGTGGATAACCTGCGTACTGCCTAATCCCCGCAACGGGCCGCGCTGCTGCGGCCCGTTATCATTACACACATTAATTAATTCCTTACAAATCAACAATAAATCCGCAAAAAATCGCTGTAATATCCCTCAATCTTCTCCGCCCCTGGTCGATAACCGATCGGTACGAATTTTTCCTTCATTTTCCAGGGCAAACTATGTTTACGAGAATTCGCGTTGTCACCAGCTTATTGCTGGTGTTGTTAGTGTTTGGCTTTTTACAGCTGGCATCCGGCTCACTGTTTTTTAAAGCGCTAAGCGATGACAAAAACAGTTTTAACGTTTCACAACTGGCGAGCAAAAACACCGCCGCCATCAACGACGCCTACATGAGCCTCCATCAGAGCCGTGTAGTGTTAACCCGCATTCAGCTGCGCATGGCAACCAGCAAACTGAACGGTACCGAAGCGGACATCGCCGGTTTGTACGGCGACAGCAAAGCCTTCCAGAAAGAGGCCGCCGATAACTACCAGCTGTTTAAAGCAACGCCGGACACGCCGGGACAGGATGCCGCGCTCAACAAACGTCTCGATCAAACCTATACCGCCTATGCCAGCGCGCTAGGCCAGTTGCAGGACGCGTTGGTCGCAAAAGATCTCGATCAGGCAGCCAAAGCGCCGGTTGCGCCAAGCCAAAACGCCTTCCTGAAAGAGTACCGCCAGTGGCGTGCCGATCAGGATCGCCTGACTGCGGCGGGCGTCGAAGCCAACAGCTCAGCCTACGATCACATGATCTGGCTGTTAGGCGCGGTGCTGGCGATTGTGGTGGCGGTGATTGTGCTGTGCTGGTTTGGCATGCGCAAAATCCTCATCAAGCCGCTTAATGAGAATATCCAGCATATTCAGCACATTGCGCAGGGCGATTTGACGCAGCGCATCGCGGTCGAAGGACGCAACGAAATGAGCCAGCTGGCGGAAAGCCTGCATGAGATGCAGCAGTCGCTGGTGCGCACGGTGAGTGATGTGCGTGACGGTTCGGATGCCATCTTTACCGGAGCGAGCGAAATCTCTGCGGGCAACAACGATCTCTCGGCACGTACCGAAGAGCAGGCGGCTTCACTGGAGCAGACCGCCGCCAGCATGGAACAGCTGACCGCCACCGTGAAGCAGAACGCCGAAAACGCGCGTCAGGCGTCGCAGCTGGCGTTGAGTGCTTCCGAAACCGCGCAGAAGGGCGGTGATGTGGTGCAAGGCGTGGTGCGCACCATGAGCGACATCGCCGGCAGTTCGAAGAAGATCGCCGACATCACCAGCGTTATCGATGGCATTGCCTTCCAGACCAATATTCTGGCGTTGAACGCGGCGGTAGAAGCGGCGCGCGCCGGTGAGCAAGGCCGTGGCTTTGCGGTGGTCGCGGGTGAAGTCCGTAATCTGGCCCAGCGCAGCGCGCAGGCGGCGAAAGAGATTAAAGGGTTGATTGAAGACTCCGTCAGCCGCGTGAACAGCGGATCTGAACTGGTGGGCACCGCCGGTGAGACCATGAGCGATATCGTTAATGCGGTAACGCGCGTCACCGACATCATGGGCGAAATTGCCTCGGCATCGGATGAGCAGAGCCGTGGTATCGATCAGGTCGGCCAGGCGGTGACGGAGATGGATCGCGTGACGCAGCAGAACGCCTCGCTGGTGGAAGAGTCTGCGGCGGCGGCGGCCTCGCTGGAAGAGCAGGCGAGTCGCCTGAGCCAGTCGGTGGCGGTGTTCCGCGTACCGCGCGCGGCGCAAACGCAGCCGCAGGCCAGAAGCGGCGTGCGTCATCCGCAGATCGCACCACCCACGATCGGCGCACCGCGTAAAGCGCTGACCGCCGCGGCTGGGGACAGCAACTGGGAAACGTTTTAAGTTTCGGAGTGGTCGGTCCCTCACCCCGGCCCTCTCCCGCACGCGGGAGAGGGAGACGCTGCCCCGTGCAGGCTCGATCGGTTCCCTCTCCCACTTGTGGGAGAGGGTTAGGGTGAGGGACAACCCGCACCACCCAATGCGCCTTCATCGCTCAGCCGATAAAGGCGCATTTTTTTTACTGTTAATTTCTTTAGTTATAAAACACTGCAATCATGCGCAAACGCAGAGTTTTAATTCGTAAAGTAGCTTAAGCACCCTGAAAAATTCAGATTGCCGGTCGATAACTGGGGGAGCCGAAACGCATCCCTGGAGATCCCATGTTAAAACGAATCAATGTAGTGACCAGTTTAATCGCCGTATTACTGGTGTTTGGCGCTTTACAATTACTGTCGGGTGGCCTGTTCTGGTCCGCCTTACAAAAAGATAAAGAGGCGTTTGCGGTAGCGCAGATCTCCTCCAACAACGTTGGCGCGATGTCAGACGCCTGGATTGAACTGAACCAAACCCGCACCGTACTCAACCGCGCCATGTTGCGTATGCAGGGCACCATGGCCGCGCAGTCGAATGGCGGTCAGCTGAGTGCCTTAATCGCCCAGACGGAAAAACAGCTCAATGTGGCTGCCGGCCACTATCAACGCTACTACGACTTGCCGGCCACGCCAGGCTTGCCAGACGCGTTGCGCGATAAGCTGGAAGCGAACTACGCCGCTTTCAACGACGGGTTGAAAGCGATGCTGGATCGCCTGAAAGCCAACGATCTGCAAGGCATGTTTGCGCAGAACATCGAAGCTAAACAGGTAGCGATGAAAGCCACTTACGAAGAGTGGCGGACGGAGCAAAGCATATTGGCGGCAGAAGGCGTGGCGCAGAATCAGCGCGCCTTCCACACCATGATGTGGCTGCTGGCGTCGGTGGCGCTGGTGGTGATTGCGGTGATCGTTGGCTGCTGGTTCGGCCTGCGTAGCGTGCTGATTCAGCCGCTGCACCAGCTGCTGGCGCATATTCGCCATATTGCTGCGGGCGATCTCACGCAAAATATCGTGGTAGAAGGGCGCAACGAAATGAGCCAGCTGGCGGGAAGCCTGCATGAAATGCAGCAGTCGCTGGTCAGCACCGTGGGCAATGTACGTGACGGTTCCGATGCGATTTTCACCGGCGCCAGCGAAATCGCCGCCGGGAATAACGATCTGTCGGCGCGTACCGAAGAGCAGGCCGCCTCGCTGGAGCAGACAGCGGCCAGCATGGAGCAGCTCACCGCGACGGTGAAACAGAACGCCGAGAATGCGCGTCAGGCGTCGCAGCTGGCACTCAGCGCGTCCGATACCGCACGCAAAGGTGGCGAGGTGGTCGATGGCGTGGTGCGTACCATGCAGGATATCGCCGGCAGCTCGAAGAAGATCGCCGACATTATCAGCGTGATCGATGGCATCGCCTTCCAGACCAATATCCTGGCGCTGAACGCGGCGGTAGAAGCAGCACGCGCCGGTGAACAGGGCCGTGGTTTTGCTGTAGTGGCTGGTGAAGTGCGCAACCTGGCGCAGCGCAGTGCGCAGGCGGCGAAAGAGATCAAAGGCTTGATCGAAGATTCGGTGAACCGCGTCAACAACGGCTCGCAACTGGTCGGCACCGCCGGAGAAACCATGAACGATATCGTCGGCGCCGTCACGCGCGTCACCGATATTATGGGCGAAATCGCCTCGGCATCGGATGAGCAGAGCCGTGGTATCGATCAGGTGGGACAAGCGGTTACCGAGATGGACCGCGTCACCCAGCAGAACGCCTCGCTGGTGGAAGAGTCCGCCGCCGCCGCCGCATCACTGGAAGAGCAGGCGAGCCGCCTGAGCCAGTCGGTATCGGTGTTCCGCATTCCGCGCGCCGCACAGGCGCAACCAAAGGCGAGCACGGTGCGCCAGATCGCCAGCGCACCGCGCAAAGCGGCTGCCGCGCCGGTGAGTGAGGGTAACTGGGAGACGTTTTAAGTTTTGAGTTGTTTGCCCCTCACCCTAACCCTCTCCCACAAGTGGGAGAGGGAACCGATCGAGCCTGCATGTGGCAGCGTCTCCCTCTCCCGCCTGCGGGAGAGGGCCGGGGTGAGGGACAGCGAGCACCCATCAACCCCCCGCTGGTCCAACCCCTGCGAACACACATAAAGATCCCCTCAGAAAAGCCGATAACAGAGGCGATCCGCCAACCAATGAGGTGTTTATGTTTAGTCGTATTCGTGTTGTATCCGGTCTGCTGTGCGTGCTGGCGCTGTTTGCCTTACTGCAGCTGTTCTCCGGTGGAGTGTTCTACTCCACGGTCAAAGCCGATAAAGAAAATTTTGCCTATAACCAGCGTCTTAGCACGCTGCAGCGGGCAATGGGCACCTCATGGGTATCGCTGGTTCAGGCGCGTAACACGCTGAACCGTGCGGGGATCCGTTACCTGCTGGACAGTCAGCAGGCTGGCTCAGGCGCAACCGTGAAAGATCTGGTGGCGCTGGCGAGTGAGGAGTTGAAGCACGCTGATGAGGGTTTTGCCGAATTTAACGCCAACCTGTCTGAAAAGGGCAAAAAGGCCGAGAACGTGCTGACGTTACAGGCCAACTACAACGCCTATCGCGGAGCATTGGGTGAGTTGATCGATTTCCTCAGTAGTGGAAATTTCAAAGGATTTGTCGATCAGCCGACGCAGGGATTCCAGGACAAGTTTGCTAAGGATTACAACGAATGGTTGAGCTACAACATTGTGCTCGCCAATCAGGGCATTGCAGCCAATGAGGCGGCGTACAACCAATCCATCATGCTGGTGGTCGGCACGCTGCTGGTGACCTTGCTGGTGATTGCGCTGGTGTGGAGCGGCATGCGTACGGTGCTGATCCGTCCGCTAAAGCACAGCATCGAGCACATTCGTCACATCGCGCGTGGCGATTTGACGCAGCAGGTGGAGATCACGGTGCGCAACGAGATGGGCGAGCTGCTCACCTCGGTGCAAGAGATGCAGCAAGAGCTGGCGCGGACGGTGCGTACCGTGCGTGACGGTTCCGATGCGATCTACACCGGTGCGAGTGAAATCGCCATGGGCAACAACGATCTCTCCTCGCGTACCGAGCAGCAAGCGGCTTCGCTGGAAGAGACCGCTGCCAGCATGGAGCAGTTAACCGCCACCGTGAAGCAGAACGCCGAAAATGCCCGTCAGGCGTCACAGCTGGCGCTCACCGCCTCGGAGACCGCGCAGCAGGGCGGCAAAGTGGTGGATGGCGTGGTGACTACCATGAAAGAGATCACCGGCAGTTCGAAGAAAATCGCTGACATCATTAGCGTGATCGATGGCATTGCCTTCCAGACCAATATCCTCGCACTGAACGCTGCGGTAGAAGCAGCGCGCGCCGGTGAGCAGGGACGTGGATTTGCCGTGGTAGCGGGCGAGGTGCGCAGTCTGGCACAGCGCAGCGCGCAGGCGGCGAAAGAGATTAAAGGATTGATAGAGGATTCGGTCAGCCGCGTCAACACCGGTTCCGTGCTGGTGGAGAGCGCCGGGGAAACCATGACCAACATCGTGAATGCGGTCACGCGCGTCACCGACATCATGGGCGAAATTGCGTCGGCGTCGGACGAGCAGAGCCGTGGTATCGATCAGGTCGGTCTGGCGGTGAACGAGATGGATCGCGTGACGCAGCAGAACGCCGCGCTGGTCGAAGAGTCGGCAACGGCGGCGGCCGCGCTGGAAGATCAGGCCAGCCGACTGAAACAGTCGGTTGCGGTGTTCAATATCGGTAAAGAATTTGTCGTTCAGGCCGTTAACGTATCTACAGCGGCAAAAAATTTGCGTTCCGGCACGCCAAAAGCACTGGCACCGGCAGGCGCACGTAGCACTGACGATAACTGGGAAACCTTTTAATCCTTGTGGCCGCCGCAAGGCGGCCCATGAGAATGGCGCGACTGGCAGCACAGTAGCAACCGCAGTATCACAATTTAAACAGTTTGTTGCCGGGTGACCTGAAATGAAGAAATCGACGTTATTGGATCAAAGTGAAGCGACCACGCTGCTCTCGCAAATGGTGCAGCGGTTACCGCTCTCAGATACGCATTTTCGTCGCATTAGCCAGCTGATCTATCAGCGCGCGGGCATTGTGCTGGCCGACCACAAACGCGAGATGGTTTACAACCGTTTAGTGCGTCGTCTGCGCATGCTGAATATTGATGACTTTGGCCGCTATCTGGCGCTGCTGGAGCAAGACCAAAACAGTGCGGAGTGGCAGGCGTTTATTAACGCGCTGACCACCAATCTGACCTCTTTCTTCCGCGAGGCGCATCACTTTCCGATCCTCGCGGATCATGCGCGTAAGCGCACGGGTAACTACAGCGTGTGGAGCACCGCCGCCTCCACCGGCGAAGAGCCGTACTCCATCGCCATGACGCTGGCGGAAACGCTGGGCACCGGCCCGGGTAAATTCCAGGTCCACGCCAGCGATATCGATACCCAGGTGCTAGAGAAAGCCGTGGCCGGCGTGTATCGCCAGGAAGAGCTACGTACGCTATCGCAGTCGCAGCTGCAGCGCTTTTTCCTGCGCGGCACCGGTCCACATGAAGGCATGGTGCGTGTGCGTTCCGACCTCGCCAACATGGTGAACTATACGCAACTGAATTTACTGGCACACGACTGGGCGTTGCCGGGTCCGTTCGACGCTATTTTCTGTCGCAACGTGATGATCTATTTCGATAAAGAGACGCAGGAACAGATTCTGCGCCGTTTCGTGCCTCTGCTGAAACCCGGCGGTCTGCTGTTTGCCGGGCATTCAGAGAACTTTAGTCAGATCAGCAAAGAGTTCTGGCTGCGTGGACAGACAGTCTATGGACTGAGCAAGGAAAGACGATGAGCAAAATCACCGTGATGTGCGTGGATGACTCTGCGCTGATGCGACAGTTGATGACCGAAATCATCAACAGCCATCCCGATATGGAGATGGTCGCGAGTGCGCCCGATCCGCTGGTGGCGCGGGATTTAATCAAACAGTACAACCCGCAGGTATTGACGCTGGATGTGGAGATGCCGCGCATGGATGGCCTCGATTTCCTCGAGAAGCTGATGCGCCTGCGTCCGATGCCGGTGGTGATGGTCTCCTCGCTGACCGGTAAAGGTTCAGAAGTGACGCTGCGCGCGCTGGAGTTGGGTGCGGTGGATTTTGTCACCAAGCCACAGCTGGGCATCCGCGAAGGCATGCTGGCGTATAGCCAGATGATTGCTGACAAGATCCGCGCCGCCGCGCGCGCCAAGCTGCATGTGCGTGCCTCCACGCCGATGCCGGTCACGTTGAAAGCCGGCCCGTTGCTGAGCAGTGAAAAGCTGATCGCCATCGGCTCTTCCACCGGCGGCACCGAGGCGATTCGCCATGTGCTGCAGCCGCTGCCGGCGACCAGCCCGGCGCTGCTGATTACCCAGCATATGCCGCCAGGCTTTACGCGCTCGTTTGCCGAGCGTCTGAATAAATTGTGCCAAATCACCGTGAAAGAAGCGGAAGACGGCGAGCGTATTCTGCCCGGCCACGCCTATATCGCGCCGGGCGCCATGCACATGGAGCTGGGCCGCAGCGGGGCCAACTATGTGGTGAAACTGAATGACGGTCCGCCAGTGAACCGACACAAGCCATCGGTGGATGTGCTGTTCCGTTCGGTGGCGGTGCACGCAGGACGAAATGCGGTGGGTGTGATTCTGACCGGGATGGGTAACGACGGCGCGGCCGGGATGCTGGAAATGCATCGCGCGGGCGCCTGGACCATCGCGCAGGATGAAGCCAGCTGCGTGGTATTTGGTATGCCGCGCGAAGCGATTGCGATGGGCGGCACCAGTGAAGTGGTCGATTTAGGCCACATCAGTCAGCACATGCTGGCGAAAATTAGCGCCGGACAGGCATTGCGAATTTAACGAGCCCGTCCTGCTGGACGAGACAACACGGGAGTAGATATGGCTGATAAAAATATGCGCTTTTTGGTGGTGGATGACTTCAATACGATGCGTCGTATTGTCCGTAACCTGCTGAAAGAGCTTGGATTCAATAACGTTGAAGAAGCAGAAGATGGCGTCGATGCGCTGACCAAACTGCGTGCCGGTGGCTTTGATTTCGTAGTTTCCGACTGGAACATGCCGAACATGGACGGTCTGGAGCTGCTGCAAACCATCCGTGCTGACGCCACGCTGAACAAACTGCCGGTGCTGATGGTGACCGCGGAAGCGAAGAAAGAGAATATCATCGCGGCCGCGCAGGCGGGCGCCAGCGGCTACGTGGTGAAGCCGTTCACGGCGGCCACGCTGGAAGAGAAGTTAGGCAAAATATTCGAAAAACTGGGTATGTAAGGAGATGTGATGAGCGACCTTCCGAAATCAACTGAAGAAGCCTCGGCACACGACATTATTACCCGCATCGGCTCACTGACGCGCATGTTGCGTGACAGTTTGCGTGAGCTGGGGTTAGACCAGGCAATTGCTGAAGCGGCGGAAGCGATTCCTGATGCGCGCGATCGTCTGGATTATGTTGTGCAAATGACGGCGCAAGCGGCAGAACGTGCGTTGAACTGCGTTGAAGCAGCGCAGCCACACCAGGACCAAATGGAAGCCGGCGCCAACCAGCTGAAAGGCCGTTGGGATGCGTGGTTTGAAAATCCGATTGAACTGACAGATGCGCGCGAGTTGGTTTCGGATACGCGCCAGTTCCTGACTGACGTTCCGGGACACACGTCGTACACCAATAAGCAGTTGCTCGAAATCATGATGGCACAGGATTTCCAGGACCTGACCGGTCAGGTGATCAAGCGCATGATGGATGTGATCCAGGAGATCGAGCGTCAGCTGTTGATGGTGCTACTGGAGAATATGCCAGAAGCCAACGCCGCGGCGCGTAAAGAGGGCAACAGCCTGCTGAACGGTCCGCAGATCCACGCCAATGCACCCGGCGTGGTGGCGAACCAGGATCAGGTTGATGACCTGCTGGATAGCTTAGGGTTTTAAACACGTTTGTCCTCACCCTAACCCTCTCCCACAGGTGGGAGAGGGAACCGTTCGGGCCTGCATATGGCAGCGTCTCCCTCGCCCGCTTGCGGGAGAGGGCCGGGGTGAGGGACAGCGCGCACCGCACCTTACACCGCGCGCTTCTGCGCCAACGCCGACTACGCCACCAACACCTGCACGCCTAACGCCTCAAACGCCGCGACCTGCGCCGGCGAAATGCCGCTATCGGTAATCAGATAGTGAATATGGCTCCAGTCGCACGGCAGCGCGAACATCGACACCTTATCGATCTTGCTGGAATCCGCCACCACATACACGCTGTTGGCTGACTTGATCATCGCCATTTTCACCTTGATATCGGTCTCGCTGGGAAAGCTCAAACCGAGACGCGGTGAGATACAGGCCGTGGCAAGAAACAGCTTCTCCGCCAGCACGTTTTCGAAAAACGAGGCGGCTTTCTCACCTGAAGTCGAAAGCGTCGGGAACTTAAAAGTGCCGCCGGTCAGCAAAATATTGATACCCGGCTCGCCGCCCAGCTTCAGCGCGATATTCACCGCCGTGGTAATTACCGATAAACGACGGATATGGCTGATCGCCTCGGCAATCGCCGTGGTGGTGGTACCGGAATCGAAAATCACCGTGTCGCCATTTTCCACATGCTGCGCGGCAAGGCGGCCAATCGCCTGTTTTTCTTCAAGATGTGTTTGGCGCTCCAGCAACATCGCGCCGGTATTCTGCTTGCCGGTCATCAGCGTGGCGCCGCCGTGATAACGCTGTACGTGCCCCTCTTGCTGCAATATGCGCAAGTCGGTGCGAATGGTGGCTTCGGTCAGGCCGAAGGTATCGGTCAGCGCTTTAACCGTGACGGTGCCGTCTTCGCGGATCATCTCCAGAATCTTCTCACGGCGCTGCTGCATATCTGCCAGCTGCTCAGTTTTGCTTTTCAATCGAAATGCTCCCTCTTTCCAATCACGGTCTGGTTTCGCCAATAAGGAAACCCGAGCTGATTTTACTCTGCGATTTGGCCATTTGCGAGATAGCTTCCAGAAACATTCGTTTTCGAATGAAAATCATCATTTGCTATGCGATTGATTTCGCAGAAAGCCGTCAGCAGCTCGCTCCATGTCCTGAAGGCGGTGAATTGTGCAAATTCAACAAAATCATCAAGATAATTTTATTGCTGCAATTTGTATGAAATTTGATCTCCTCCACAAACCATTATTAATCGATAGCTTATATTTTTGTTCGAAAATGATGTTTGTAAAAACGATAACCCGGCCAGTAATAACCAGCGCCGCCGTACACCATTATGGAGAGAGACGATGAGTGGGGAATATGACGTTAACCTGCGCTACGGCGTGAACATTGAGCAGGATTTAACCGGCAAAGTGGCGGTAGTCACCGGCGGGCTGGGCGGGATTGCGATGGCGAGTAATGCCATGCTGCTGGAGAAGGGCGCACGGCTGGCGCTGCTTTATCCGCCCTTCGAAAGTGACAAAGTGGCGGGCGTGCAGGATCAATTTGCTGCCGATCGCGTGCTGCTGGTGTGCTGCGACGTGACCGATCCGGCCTCGGTTGAAGCGGCATTTGATCGCGTCGAACAGCATTACGGTCAGATTGATATCCTGGTGAACTGCGCGGGCTACGTGATGTTGCAACCGGTGTTAGAAACCGATTTTGCCGAGTGGCAGAAGCAGATCGACGTCAATCTCACCGGTCCTTTCCTCTGCTCGCAGGAGGCCGGTAAACGCATGGTGCGCGCCGGTAACGGCGGCAAAATCATCAACATTGCGTCGCAGGCCGCCTCCATCGCTATCGACAACCACGTTGCTTACACCTCCGCCAAAGCCGGTCTGCTCGGCATGACCAAAGTGATGGCCAAAGAGTTCGCTCCCTATCGCATTAACGTCAATACCTTATCGCCCACCGTGGTGCTGACGCCGATGGGTGAAAAAGCCTGGCGCGGTGAGAAGGGCGAGCAGATGAAAAAGCTGATCCCGCTGGGACGCTTTGCCTATACCGACGAAATCGCCGCCGCGGTGCTGTTCTTCGCCAGCAACGGCAGCGACATGATCACCGGCGCAGATTTAATGATCGACGGTGGCTTTACCATCTGGTAAGCCGCGCCAACACCAGAACGGCTGACCCTGCGTGACCCACTATAACAATGAGAGAACCTCACCATGAAAAAACGTACCCTGCTGTTAACTGCTATTGCCAGTTGCCTGATCTCCCAAGCCAGTTTCGCTGCCGATAAAGGCACCATCATGATCCTGGTGAACTCGCTGGATAACCCGTATTACGCCTCCGAAGCCAAAGGTGCCAACCTCAAAGCGCAGGAGCTGGGCTATAAAACCAGCGTGCTGTCGCATGGCGAAGATGTGAAAAAGCAAAGTGAACTGATTGATGCCGCCATCGGCAAAAAGGTGCAGGGCATCGTGCTGGATAACGCCGACTCCACCGCCAGCGTCGCCGCGATTAAAAAAGCCAAAGATGCCGGCATTCCGGTGGTGCTGATCAACCGCGAAATCCCGGTGGATGACGTGGCGCTGGCGCAGATCACCCACAACAACTTCCAGGCCGGCTCCGACGTGGCAAACGTGTTTGTGGAGAAGATGGGGGAAAAGGGCAGCTACGCGGAACTCACCTGTAACCTTGCTGACAACAACTGCGTCACACGCTCCAAATCCTTCCATCAGGTGCTCGACCAATATCCCGATATGAAAAGCGTGGCGCGTCAGGATGCCAAAGGCACGCTGATTGACGGCAAACGCATCATGGACAGCATTCTGCAGGCGCATCCGGATGTGAAAGGCGTGATCTGCGGTAACGGCCCCGTGGCGCTGGGTGCGATTGCAGCTCTGAAAGCGGCAGGCCGTAACGACGTCATCGTGGTCGGCATTGACGGCAGCAATGATGAACGTGACGCGGTGGAAAAAGGGGATCTGAAAGCCACGGTGATGCTGCAGGCACAAGCCATCGCCGCACAGGGCGTGACCGACCTCGACAACTTTATTCAGAAAGGCACCAAGCCTGAGAAGCAGCGCGTGATGTTCCGCGGCATTCTCATTACGCCAGAAAACGCCAAAGGCGTGCAGGACTTTAACTTCAAGTCGTAATCAATGCGGTGCGCCCGTAGATCGGGCGCCCAGGAGAATGTGATGCACAGACGACTCTGGTTACTGCTTCCTGTCGTGATCCTTAGCGGTTGCCGCATTGTGTCGCAGCAGGAGCTGGCCGACCTGAAAAATCCTCCCAATCCCAAAATGGGCAATATTGCCCAAACATGGCAACAGAAACTGGTACCGCAAGTTCAACATGATGCGAAGCCGGTGGCTGAGTTGTTGAATGCGCTGAAATCCGCCAAAGATTTTGATAGCGCTTGTAAAACTTATGGCTATCGCAGTCAGGAAGAGAACCCGTGCGTGTTCAGTGTCAACGTGAGCGGTGAAATCACGGCGGTTAACACCACGTCGCGTAACGGTCGGATGACAGTGAAAGATGTGTCCGGTGACACTGTCACGGTGCAGGTTGGCCCGATTTTTCCCGGCACGGTGTTGCGTGATGCCTACAAAGGTGCCAGCTATCAGGACTTTAACGATCAGGTGCTGTTCGGCGATTACAGTCGCGCGATCAATCAGCAAGCGGCGAACATGATGAGTGCTTTCAAGCCCAAAGTGGGTGACAAGGTGCAGTTGGCTGGCGTGTTTAGCAGCTTTGATACGCCGGAGCAGGTGCCGAATGTGACACCTGCGGCGATTACACGTCAGTAAGGAGCGGATATGCAACAGCCTCAACATGACGTGATCATTGAAACCCGTAACGTGTCGCGCATCTATCCCGGCGTCACCGCGCTGGATCAGGTCAATTACCGCGTTTATCGCAACAAAGTTAACGTGCTGATTGGCGAAAACGGTGCCGGCAAATCAACCATGATGAAAATGCTGGCGGGCGTGGAGATCCCGTCATCCGGCGAGATTCTGCTGGACGGCGCAGCGGTGTCGCTGAGCTCCACGCATCAGGCGGAAAAACAGGGCATCAGCATTATTTTTCAGGAGCTGAACCTGTTTCCCAATATGAACGTGATGGACAACATCTTCATGGCCAATGAGTTTTTCCAGCGCGGCGTGATCAACGAGAAGTATCAATATTCGCTCGCCAAAGCGCTGCTGGAACGGCTGGAGCTGGATGTCGATCCCTACGCGCCGCTGGCTGAACTCGGTATCGGCCATCAGCAGCTGGTGGAGATCGCCCGCGCGCTGTCCAAGGACACGCGTGTATTGATCATGGATGAACCGACCAGCGCGCTCAGCCAGTCAGAAGTGAAAGTGCTGTTCAACGTCATCGACCAGCTTAAACGGCGCGGCGTCACCATTATCTATATCTCACATCGGCTGGAAGAGCTGATGGAGATTGGCGATCACATCACCATCTTCCGCGACGGACGCTTCATCAGCGAACGCGAAGTCCGCGACGCCTCGATTCCGTGGATCATCGAGCAGATGGTGGGCGACAAGAAGAAACACTTCGATTATCAACCGGCGACGCAGGGTGAAACGGTACTCAGCGTCAACGGGCTGACCGCGCTGCATCAAAACGGCGGTTACAAGCTCAATGATGTCTCTTTCTCGCTGCGAAAAGGCGAAGTGATTGGCATCTACGGTTTGCTGGGCGCCGGGCGCACTGAGTTGTTCAAAGGGTTGATTGGCATGATGCATTGTCAGTCGGGCAGCGTCAGTCTGAACGGCGAAGCACTGGAGAAGCGCAGTTTCCAGCAGCGACTGAAAAAAGGCATCGCGCTGGTGCCGGAAGATCGTCAAACCGAAGGCGTGGTACAGCTGATGTCGATCACCGCCAACATGACGCTCAGCGATCTCAGCCTGCGGGGTTTCCGCCGCTGCTGGCGCAAGCTCAATCCGCACAACGAGCAGCGCCGTGTGGATGAAATGATTGGCCATCTCGCCATCAAGGTCAGTGATCCCGAGCTGCCGATCACCTCCTTAAGCGGCGGCAATCAGCAAAAAGTGGTGCTGGGCAAAGCCCTGATGACCGGGCCGCAGGTGGTGCTGCTGGATGAGCCCACGCGCGGCATTGATGTGGGGGCAAAAACCGATGTTTATCACCTGATTGGCAACCTGGCGCAGCAGGGATTGGCGGTGATGTTCTCCTCCTCCGAACTGGATGAAGTGATGGCGCTGGCTGACCGTATTCTGGTGATGGCGGATGGTCGCATCACCGCCGATTTACCGCGCGCGGCGGCGACGCGCGAAGCCCTGATTAGCGCCTCAACGCCACATGATTGAGCCCGCTGGAGAGTAAAACGATGAATCAAAAATACCTGATCTATATGTACCTGCTTAAGGCGCGTACCTTTATTGCCTTGCTGATCGTGGTGAGTTTCTTCAGCTTTATGGTGCCTAACTTTCTCACCACCTCCAACCTGCTGATCATGACGCAGCATGTGGCAATTACCGGCTTGCTGGCGATTGGCATGACGCTGGTGATCTTGACTGGTGGCATCGATCTTTCGGTCGGGGCGGTGGCGGGCATATGCGGCATGGTGGCGGGTGCGCTGCTCACCAACGGCGTACCGCTATGGGGCGGCAACGTACTGTTTTTCAACGTGCCCGAAGTGATTCTGGTGGTGGCGCTGTTCGGCGTGGCGCTGGGATTGATTAATGGCGCGGTGGTGACGCGACTCGGCGTAGCGCCGTTTATCTGTACGCTCGGCATGATGTACGTGGCACGCGGCGCCGCGCTGCTGTTCAACGATGGCAGCACCTACGCCAACCTTGTCGGCACGCCAGCACTGGGTAATACCGGCTTCGCCTTGCTCGGTTCGGGTTCGATATTGGGCGTGTATATCCCAATATGGATGATGCTCGGCTTCCTGCTGCTGGGGTTGTATCTGACGCGTAAAACACCGCTGGGTCGTTACATCTATGCCACCGGTGGCAACGAATCGGCGGCGCGCCTGGCGGGTGTGCCGATTATTAAGGTCAAAGTGTTTGTCTACGCCTTTTCCGGCTTGTGCGCCGCGCTGGTCGGTTTGATTGTGGCGTCGCAGTTGCAAACCGCGCACCCGATGACCGGCAACATGTTCGAGATGGACGCCATCGGTGCCACGGTGCTGGGCGGCACGGCGCTGGCGGGCGGACGCGGTCGCGTTTCAGGCTCGATTATCGGTGCTTTTGTCATCGTGTTCCTCGCCGATGGCATGGTGATGATGGGCGTCAGCGATTTCTGGCAAATGGTGATTAAAGGCCTGGTGATTGTCACTGCGGTGGTGATCGATCAGTTCCAGCAAAAATTACAAAGTAAGGTGGTGCTGCTGCGCAGACATGAAAAAAAGCAGCAATCGGCCGCCCTGCCTGAAGCGACACATGGATAACAGGAGGCAATATGACACGCGATTTTAGTGGAAAGACGGTGGTGATAACCGGCGCCTGCCGCGGCATTGGCGCGGGCATTGCAGCGCGTTTTGCCCGCGACGCGGCGCGTTTGGTGATGGTGTCGAATTCGGAACGCGTCTTCAGTACCGCGCAAGCCATCGAACAGCAGTTTGGCAGTGAGGTTCTGGCGCTGCAGGTCGATGTTACCGATGAAACGGAGGTGCAGCAGCTTTATCAGCAGGCGGCTGAGCGCTTTGGCAGCATTGATGTGTCGATTCAGAATGCGGGGGTGATTACCATCGATCGTTTCGATGCGATGCCCAAAAGTGACTTCGAGAAGATCCTTGCGGTGAACACCACGGGCGTGTGGCTGTGCTGCCGGGAAGCGGCGAAATATATGGTGAAACAGGGCAGTGGCAGCCTGATCAACACCTCGTCCGGTCAGGGACGGCAGGGTTTCATTTATACGCCGCACTATGCCGCCAGCAAGATGGGCGTGATCGGTATTACTCAAAGCCTGGCGCTGGAGTTGGCGCCGTGGCATATCACGGTGAATGCCTTCTGTCCGGGCATCATCGAGAGTGAAATGTGGGACTACAACGATCGCGTGTGGGGCGAGATCCTCAGCAGCGATAAAAAGCAGTATGGCAAAGGCGAACTGATGGCCGAATGGGTGGAAAACATCCCGCTTAAACGCGCAGGGCAGCCGGAAGATGTCGCTGGCTTGGTGGCTTTCCTCGCCTCTGACGATGCGCGCTATATCACCGGGCAGACCATCAATGTGGATGGCGGTTTGATTTTCTCCTGATAGTTCGCTTTTGGGTCGCCATTGATGGCGTCATGCTAAACACTAAGCCTCATGGTCGCACCTTCCGTAGCGGCGTGATTCATCGCGCAATGCCGATCACTAAAGCGCTGTATCAAATCTCCGCACCTTCAGTAGCGGCGCGATTTATCGCGCAATGAATTGCGCCGCTACAACATATGCTCTCGGTAATTAGGGGTTTCATATTTTAACTGACGAGCATTACGCAATGCATTGCGCCGCTACAATGTGCGCGCTCAATGATTTGAGAGGTCATCTCTTGATGGGCAAGCAGGGCACAACATATTGCGTCGCCTGCTTACCTACATTCTGATTTTTTCGTTTTCTGCCTTAATCGAAACCAGACATGTCCGGCACTTGCATCAGAATATGCTAGGGTAGACTTATGCAGTTTTGTGAGCCACCTCTAATTCTGAACCGGGTCGAACCCTATTTTTAGCTATGTTATTTACTTTGTTATCACCTAAAAGCGTGCGTTATCTCTCTGGTTTTTCACTACTTGCCGCATCCGCGCCTGCGCTGGCGTTGATCTCTGACACTAAACTCGCCGATGCGCCGTTTAGCGATCCCACACGTTTCCAGAAAATGGCCGATCAGTTGCCTGCATTGGGTTACCAGGATGAAACGGAAGCGTTCAACAAAAAACTGGCGACCATTGCCAAAAGCATTGGTGAAGCCAGCCAGAACAGTACGGACGACAATGCCCTTGGCCAGCAGGCTGGGCTGTGGGCCTTTAACCATTTCCGCGATGAAGTGGGTAATCGACTGGTTGATGAAGGTCAGTCGCTGTTGTCACCGTATGGCAATGCTCAAATCGATTTCAATGTGGATATGGAGGGCAATTTTGCCGGCAGCGGTGCGTCGCTGCTGACACCCTGGGCGGATAACTATCGCTATCTGACCTTCAGTCAGGTCGGCTTTCATCAAACTGATGATGGGCTGGTCGGCAATGCTGGCCTCGGGCAACGTTGGGTGGCAGGAAAATGGCTGCTGGGCTATAACGGTTTTGTCGATCGCATGTTCAGCAGTGGCCTACAGCGCGCTTCGCTGGGTACCGAAGCGTGGGGCGATTATCTGCGCTTCTCCGCCAACTACTATACGCCGCTCTCAGGTTGGCAGGATCGCAATCCCTTCCAGCAGCAGCGCATGGCGCGCGGCTATGATTTCACCACGCAAGGCTATTTGCCGCACTATCGCCAACTCGGTGCGTCAGTAAGCTGGCAGCAATATCTGGGCGATAACGTCGATTTGTTTAGCTCCGGCAACCGCTACCATAACCCATCGGCGTTGACCTTTGGCGTCACCTACACGCCGGTGCCGCTGGTAACCTTATCCGCCAGCCATAAAACCAGCGACAGCGGTGAGAGCCAGGATCAGCTCGGCTTGCGTCTTAACTATCGCTTTGGCGTGGCGCTCAGCCAGCAGCTGAGTCCGGATAACGTAGCGGCTGCGCACTCACTGCGCGGCAGTCGCTACGATAACGTGACGCGCAGCTATACGCCGGTGCTGGAATATCGCCAGCGTAAAACGCTGTCGGTGTTTCTCGCTACGCCGCCGTGGCAGCTGAATGGCGGAGAAAGTTTGCCGCTGAAACTGCAAATCCGTAGCACCAATCCGATCGCTAAAGTGATGTGGCAGGGCGATACCCAGGCGCTGAGCCTGACGCCGGGTGCCAATCCCAACGATCCACAGGGTTGGAGCGTGATCCTGCCCGCGTGGGATAGCTCGCCGGGTGCGCATAACAGCTATCGCTTGTCGGTGGTGTTAGAAGACAGTAAACAGAATCGCGTTACTTCAAACGAAATCGTCCTGCAATTGCAACCGCCGTTCTCACTGGATCAGGGCGATGATGATCGCTTTGATCTGATGGCGCCGTAATCGCCTCGCACCAATAAAAAAGGGCAGCTTTCGCTGCCCTTTGCGCATATTCAGCCGACACTAGCCGAACAGCCATGAGGGTATTGCCACTTAGAACTGGTAAATCAGACCCACAGCGGTGACATCATCAGAAGCGATGCCCAACGCATTGTTATCTTTTAACAGGTTGATCTTGTATTCAGCATAAACAGACATGTTTTTGTTGAAGTAGTAGGTTCCACCGACAGCGACGTATTTGGTGAGATCGACATCACCAATATTTTCAATCTCTTTGCCTTTCGATGAAACATAGCCGATTGAAGGACGCAGTCCGTTAATGAACTGATACTGCGCAACGGCTTCAAAGTTGACGGCTTTGTTAGCAAAGCCACCAGTGATTGGGGTTGCGTTGAGCGTTTCGCCGTACATGGTTGCCAGGTAAATCTGGTTAGCATCGTATTTCAGGCCCGTGGTCCAGTGCTGTGCTTTCTCGCCTTCGCCACGTAAGGCCTGGTTCTGCGTATTGGTACGATCCAGGCTCGCGTAAGCGCCAACCACGCTCAGACCGAAATCGAAATCATAAGAAGTGGAGAGCGCGAAGCCATCACCATTCGAACGGCGTACGGCAACGTTTGCATCGTTACGATCGTTTTTACCTTCGTACTGTGCAGCAACGTTCCAGCCTTTCACCAGACCGAAGAAATCTTTGTTGCGCCAGGTCAACACGCCACCTGAGCGGCTAGACAGGAACCCATCAGAGTAACCTTGATCGCCACCAAAGAAGGGCAGCATATCGGTGTAACCCAGCACGTCATAAATCAAACCGTAGTTACGACCGTAATCGATCGAGCCGAACTGACCAAACTTCAGGCCAGCAAAGCCCAGGCGGGTTCTGTTACCGCTGTTGGCATCGCTGCCTTCAGAGTTGCTCAGGCTGTACTGGTACTGCCATTGACCGTAGCCGGTCAGTTGATCGTTGATCTTGGTTTCGCCTTTAAAACCAATACGGGTATAAGACGAGGTATCACCATTTGACCCTTCGTTATCGGAGAACAGATGCGAGACGTTAATTTTGCCAGTCAGGTCCAGCTTGTTGCCATCTTTGTTATAGATTTCGGCGGCCTGAGCCGAAGAAAGTCCCAGCAGTAAAGGCATCACTGCTGCCAGTAAGGAGCGCTTCATCATTTAATTTTTACCCTGTGATATTTTTTAATTTTGTCCCCATCTGCGGGGTGAAAAGAAAATGACACAAAAGGTTCAAGATCGACAGTGCAATATATGTAACTAAATATTTCTCGTTAACTTTTTGTGTGATTTTTAATCTTAAATTCCATTATGTGGAATTTTGTATTGGTTAAACTTATCCATAAGACAACATGTGTAATGATGATTTTAATATTTATGCCTATGATTTTATTGAATAACTTTAAATTTAAAGATGCGTAAATAAAATCAGTAGCTTGTTCGTGAAATAGCACAAGCCTATGCATTATTGTTCAATAACAAATATCTGAATCCAGCTAATCATTAGCAGAGTAATTATCGGCTTCATGGCTTTGTGTCCTTTTATTTCTGTTCTGATAATAACCCTGGTCACAAAATGTTATTTAGCTTTTCGCTTAACAATGAACTGGCGAAATAATATTCAATTCAGTGAGGGAAATGTTAAAACCCGATTAATTCGCGCCATGCTAAATTTGCACCGCGCTATCACTTTCCTGCACCAATCAGGCACATTGCGCCCCAAAAAAGTGCGTTTATCGCATTAATTTGGCGAAATATTTCCTGCCCGATCACAAAAGCAATATTTCATTTTGCCGATGCATAAATCCGCTAAATAAATTACTGCTATTCAGCCTGCATCAGACTGATATTCACTTTTTATGCAATTAAAGTGAATATCAGTACCTGTTAAGTTATTGATATTACGTAGTGATAAGACGGTTATGCATTTTTGCGGCTGGCTGGCACGCTATCTGCAATATACAGTAGAGCTGCCACTTAACATTTTTAACAATTTCAAAACAAAAGGCTTCACCGGGTGTGGAGCAGGAGAAAGGGCTATGTCACTGCAGGTTTCACGTCAGAATTTCGATCAATGGATGATGCCAGTTTATGCACCCGCGGCTTTTATTCCGGTCCGCGCGGAAGGTTCAACGCTGTGGGATCAGCAAGGCAAAGAGTATATCGATTTTGCCGGTGGCATTGCGGTTAACGCATTGGGACATGCGCATCCGGCGTTGCAGCAGGCGCTAATCGAACAGGCCGGCAAACTGTGGCATACCGGTAACGGCTACACCAATGAACCGATCCTGCGTCTCGCCAAGCAGTTGATTGATGCCACTTTTGCCGATCGCGTGTTCTTCTGTAACTCCGGCGCTGAAGCGAATGAAGCGGCGCTGAAACTGGCACGTAAAACCGCACACGACCGTTTCGGTGCTGAGAAAAATGGCATCGTTGCTTTTAATAATGCTTTCCACGGTCGCACGCTGTTTACCGTGACAGCAGGCGGACAACCGGCCTATTCCCGGGATTTTGCGCCGCTGCCACCGGCGGTCGAACACGCTAATTTCAACGATCTGGCCTCGGCGGCCGGGCTGATCAATGACCGAACCTGCGCGGTGATCGTCGAGCCGATTCAGGGTGAAGGCGGCGTCCTGCCAGCCGATCCCGCTTTCCTGCGCGGACTGCGTGAACTCTGCGACAAACATCATGCGCTGCTGATTTTTGATGAAGTGCAAAGCGGCGTGGGTCGCACCGGTTCGCTGTATGCCTATATGCATTACGGCGTGACGCCGGATGTATTGACCACCGCCAAAGCGCTGGGTGGCGGCTTCCCGATTGGCGCAATGCTGACGCGTGAAGATCTGGCGCAGGTGATGGGCGTGGGCACACACGGCACCACCTACGGCGGCAACCCGCTGGCGGGCGCAGTCGCGGGTAAAGTGATGGAGCTGATTAATCAGCCGGAATTTATGGCCGGCGTGGCCGAGCGTCATCAATGGTTTGTTACGGCGTTGCAGGAACTGAACAAGCGTCTGCCGGTATTTAAAGAAGTGCGCGGGTTGGGTCTATTGATTGGCGCCGTGCTAAACGACGATTTCGCCGGTAAAGCCAAACAGTTCAACCTCACCGCGGCCGAAGAGGGCGTAATGGTGCTGATAGCAGGTGCCAACGTGGTACGTTTTGCGCCAGCGCTGAACATCAGCGAGCGCGAAGTTAAAGAAGGTTTGGCGCGTTTCGAACGTGCCTGTGAACGCGTGCTCAAAGGAGCCACATCATGATGGTGATTCGCCCCGTCGAACGTGACGATCTCTCGCAGTTGTTGTCGCTGGCGGGCAAAACCGGGGGTGGCTTAACCTCGCTGCCCGCGGATAGCGAAACGCTTAAAGCCCGTATTGAGCGTTCGCTGCTCACCTGGCAAGGCGCGTTACCGCCTGCCGAACAAGGCTATGTGTTTGTGCTGGCCGACAGCGAGGATAATCGCGCCGTCGGCATTTGCGCCATCGAAGCGGCGGTGGGTTTGCAGGATCCCTGGTACAACTTCCGCGTTGGCACACAGGTGCACGCTTCGAAAGAGCTGAACGTGTATGCCAGCCTGCCGACGCTGTCGCTGAGCAACGATCACACCGGCAGCAGCGAACTCTGCACGCTGTTCCTCGATCCCGGTTACCGCGATGGAAAAAATGGCCATCTGCTGTCGAAATCGCGCTTTCTGTTTATGGCCAACTTCCGCGACCGCTTTATGCAACATGTGGTGGCGGAGATGCGTGGCGTCAGTGATGACAATGGCCACTCGCCATTCTGGGACAGCGTCGGCAGCCGCTTCTTCTCGATGGAGTTCAGCAAAGCCGACTTTCTGAGCGGCACCGGGCAAAAAGCCTTTATCGCCGAGCTGATGCCCAAACATCCGCTCTACATTCATTACCTGTCTGAAGCGGCGCAAAAAGTGATTGGCGAAGTCCATCCGAAAACTGCGCCCGCGCGTGCGGTGCTGGAGGCGGAAGGTTTCCGCTATCTCAACTATGTCGACATCTTCGACGGCGGCCCGACGCTGGAGTGCGAAATCGATCGCATTCGTGCCATTCGCAAGAGTCGCCAGTTAACCGCTGAGAGCGGTGCAGCCGATGAAAGCTGGCCGCTGTGTCTGGTGGCCAACGCGGATTACCAGCATTTCCGCGTGGCGCTGCTGCCGGTGGATATGACATCCGGCACGGTAAAACTGACTGAAAGCCAGCGCGCGGCGCTGCATTGCAACATTGGCGATCAACTGCGTGTGGTCACGCTGTGTCGCGAGGAGAAAAAAGCATGACGCATTTTATTCAAGGTCAATGGGTGACCGGCGGCGCTGACGCCCTGAGCAAACACAATCCGGTAACCGGCGAAACGCTGTGGCAGGGCAAAGCGGCATCGGCAGCACAAGTGGCTGCGGCCTGCGAAGCGGCGCGCGCGGCGTTCCCGCAGTGGGCGAGAAAACCGTTTGCGGAGCGTCAGGCGCTGGTGGAAGGGTTTGCCCGTTTACTTGAAAGCCACAAAAACGCGCTGGCGGAAACCATCGCCCAGGAAACCGGCAAGCCGCGCTGGGAAACGCTGACCGAAGTGCAGGCGATGATCAACAAAATCGCCATCTCGATTAAGGCCTATCACAGCCGCACCGGCGAACAGGCCGATGGAGAGAGCTCGCTGCGCCATCGTCCGCACGGCGTGTTGGCGGTGTTTGGTCCGTATAATTTTCCCGGCCATCTGCCGAACGGCCATATCGTGCCAGCTCTGCTGGCGGGTAACTGCGTGGTGTTTAAGCCGAGCGAGCTGACGCCGCTGACGGCGGAGAAAACCGTGCAGCTGTGGCAGCAAGCCGGTTTACCAGCGGGCGTAATGGCGCTGCTGCAAGGCGGTCGTGAAACCGGCCAGGCGCTGGCCAATGCGTCGCAAATTGATGGCCTGCTGTTTACCGGCAGCGCCGCCACCGGCTATCACCTGCATCGTCAGTTTGCCGGGCAGCCAGAAAAAATGCTGGCGCTGGAGATGGGCGGCAACAATGCGTTGATTGTTGAAGATCCTTCTGATCTTGATGGTGCGGTACACATCGCCATTCAGTCGGCCTTTATTACCGCTGGACAGCGCTGCACCTGTGCGCGTCGTCTGCTGGTGAAGCGCGGTGCGGCGGGCGATGCCTTCCTGCAGCGTTTGGTTGAGGTCAGTGCGCGCTTGCAGCCTGGCGCGTGGGATGCCGAACCGCAGCCGTTTATGGGCAGCGTGATTTCCCCTGCCGCCGCTGGACATATTTTTGCCGCCTGGCAGCAGCAGGTGGAAAAGGGCGGGAAAGTGTTGCTCGGCATGCACTGGCCGGACCGCGACAGTGCCATCATCACGCCGGGCATCATTGATGTGACCGAAGTGAAAGATTTAGCGGATGAAGAAGTCTTTGGTCCGTTGCTGCAGGTGATTCGTTACGACAGCTTCGAGCAGGCGATTGCTATCGCCAATAATACCCGCTATGGCTTGTCGTGCGGTCTGATTTCGCCGCAGCGCGCGCAGTTTGATCAGCTATTGCTGGAGGCGCGCGCCGGTATCGTTAACTGGAACAAACCGCTGACCGGCGCGGCCAGCACCGCCCCCTTTGGTGGCATTGGCGCATCCGGGAATCATCGTGCCAGCGCGTGGTACGCCGCCGATTACTGTGCATGGCCAATGGCGTCGCTGGAGAGCCCAAGCCTGGCGCTGCCGGGCAGCTTAGCGCCGGGCCTCGATTTCTCCGTGCAGGGGGCGAAATAATGCAAGCATTTGAAGCGAACTTTGATGGGCTGGTCGGCCTGACACATCATTACGCGGGATTGTCGTTTGGTAACGAAGCCTCGACGCGCAATCAGCTGCAGCCCTCAAACCCGCGTCTGGCGGCGAAGCAGGGTTTGCTGAAGATGAAAGCGCTGGCGGATATGGGCTACGTACAGGGCGTGATCCCGCCGCACGAACGTCCTAATCTGCCGCTGCTGCGCCAGCTCGGCTTTGGCGGCAGCGATGAGCAGGTGCTGGCGCAGGCGGCGAAGCACGCGCCGCAGCTGCTGTCGGCGGCCAGCTCAGCCTCAGCGATGTGGGTGGCGAATGCCGCCACGGTGTCACCGTCGGCGGATAGCGCCGATGGTCGCGTGCATTTCACCGTCGCCAATCTGAATAACAAATTCCATCGCGCCATTGAGGCGCCGGAAACTGCCGATCTGCTGCGCGCGATTTTCCGTCATCCGCAGCACTTCTGCGTGCACGATGCGCTGCCGCAGGTGGCGCAGTTTGGTGATGAGGGCGCGGCCAATCACAATCGTTTCGGCAGTGATTACGGTGATGCGGGCGTGCAGCTGTTTATTTATGGCCGTGATGGTCAGCAGCAGGGCGCAACGCCAGCACGTTATCCAGCGCGTCAAACGCGGGAAGCCAGCGAAGCGGTGGCGCGGTTGCATCAGCTCGATGCGCAACGCACGCTGTTTGCTCAGCAAAATCCAGCGGTGATTGATCAGGGCGTGTTTCATAACGATGTGATTGCGGTGAGCAATCAGCAGGTGCTGTTCTGCCATCAGGATGCCTTTGTGAACCAGCCGCAGTTGCTGAGTGACATCGCCGCCCGCGTTAGCGGTTTCCAGCCGATTGAAGTGCCGCGCGATAAAGTATCGGTAACCGATGCGGTCAATACCTATCTGTTTAACAGCCAGCTGTTGCAGCGCGCCGACGGCGGTATGCTGCTGGTGCTGCCAGAAGAGTCACGCCAGCATGCGGGCGTGTGGCGTTATCTCACTGAGCTGGTGGAGAGCGGCGGGCCAATCCGTGAACTGAAAGTTTTCGATCTGCGTGAAAGCATGTTTAACGGTGGCGGTCCGGCCTGTTTGCGTCTGCGCGTGGTGTTAACCGAAACCGAGCGTCAGGCGCTGAATCCGGCGGTACTGATGAACGATCGCCTGTTTGCTACGCTCAACGATTGGGTGGATCGCCACTACCGCGATCGCTTAACTCAGGCCGATTTAGCCGACCCGCAACTGCTGCGTGAAGGGCGCACCGCGCTGGATGAGCTGACGAAGCTGCTAGACTTAGGCAGTGTCTACGCGTTTCAGCGTTAACGCCGGGGTGAGAGGTTCGCCCCACGTCGTTAAAAAGGAGTGAACATGCAGGATTTTTTACAGCAGACCTTGTCTGGTGAGCCGCCACAGCAAAGAGAGGGCAGCAACGATCATCTCAGTTGGCAATGGCATAACGAGGGACTGATGTCCCTCACGCCGCATACGCCCACACAGCAGGCGCTGGTGCTCTCTGCGGGCATTCACGGCAATGAAACCGCGCCGGTTGAGATTCTCAATCTGTTGCTGACGCCACTCTTAAAAGGCGAGAAGCCGCTGGCAGTGCGCTTACTGGTGATTTTGGGTAATCCCGCCGCGTTGCGCAGCGGCAAGCGCTATCAGCAACATGATATCAATCGCCTGTTTGGTGGACGCTGGCAGCAGGTGGCCGATGTACCCGAAGCGCAGCGCGTGCTGCAGCTGGAGCAGGAGCTGGAGAGTTTCTGGCGCGCCTGTCTCGATCATGAAGTGCGCTGGCACCTCGATCTGCATACCGCGATTCGCGGCTCGTATCATGCGCGTTTTGGCGTGATGCCGCTGAATCCCAATCCGTGGCCCGAGGCGTTTATGCACTGGCTGGCGGCGGCAGAAATGGAGGCGCTGGTGTTCCATCGTTCACCGGGCGGCACCTTCACCCATTACAGCTGCGAGCACCATAATGCGGCGAGCTGCACGCTGGAGCTGGGCAAGGCTTTGCCGTTTGGTGAGAACGATTTAAGTCAGTTTGCCGGCGTGCAGCGGGCGCTGGCGGCGTTGCTGTATGGCGATGCCTTACCGGAGGTGCGTGAACAGCCACGCCATTATCGCGTGGCGCAACAGCTGACCCGGCACGGCGATAAGTTTGTGTTGCACATGGGGCCGGAGACGCTGAACTTCACCGCTTTCCCGCAGGGCACGCTGCTGGCGGAGGAGGGTGACCGGCGTTACTACGTGCAGCAGGCGCGCGAGTATGTGCTGTTTCCCAATCCGAATGTCGCGCCAGGATTGCGCGCGGGGCTGATGCTGGTGGAGGAGAATGAACAGACGCAGGCGTTGGCGTTGTGATTTTCCCTCACCCTAACCCTCTCCCGCAGGCGGAGAGGGAACCGAACGAGCGAATATTTGGATTGAGTGACATGTGGCAGCGTTTCCCTCTCCCTGTGGGAGAGGGCCAGGATGAGGGCATCAACGCGCCGACATTTCCCTTCCTGAAAACCGACAATACCGTTACACTCCTCCTTGATTCCTGCGTTTTTCCCTTGATTGTCATAAACTTTTTCAATTCCTCACGCATTTCTTCTCTTTCTCTCCATGATTGCCTGATCTCTGTCTTTTATGCTTTCAGGGCTTTACTCAGCCTCTGAGTAGTTGACGTTCAGCGTCGTATGCTTGTTTCCGAAGACGCGACACAGGCTGTCGTCATTAAACTGATAAGTAAGGACAATATTATGCGTAAATTAACTTCTGTGTTCCTGGCTACCGCAATGGCTTTTGGTGCTGCAAATATCGTCCATGCAGCGGCAGACAACCTGACTCCGCCGCCAGCAGGCAGCGAAAAACCGATGCATAAGCCGCCGATGCGCCACCACGGTATGGAGATGATGTTTAAAGGTCTGAACCTGACCGATGCGCAGAAAGCGCAGATCAAAACGATTCTGCGTGATGGACATAAAGAGATGAAACGCCCGTCGCTGGAAGAGCGTCGTGCCGACCATGCCATCATCGCTTCCGATACCTTTGACCGTGCGAAAGCCGAAGCGCAGGCTGAGAAGATGACGGCGAATGCCAAAGATCGTGCGCTGCAGATGATGGAAACCCAGAACAAGATCTACAACGTGCTGACACCAGAGCAGAAGAAACAGTACAACGCGAACTTTGAGAAGCGCTTAACCGAGAAAGGCCCGCACGATGGCAAAACGCCACCACCGCCGGCTGATGCTGAATAAGTTCTTTCGCTAACGGAATAGAGACCGCCGGGGTTGTCCATCGCATCTGATGCTTTGGGCAACCTCGGCGGTTTTGTTTTACAGCTCGATCAGCGGAAACACACCAGAAAGCAGCGGACGGCAGAGAATTTTGTAGCCGTCATGATCAAAGCCGTGCGAGGCGCGCTGCAGCTGGCGCGCTTCGGCCTCGCTGCTGACCGATCCCAGCCAGAACCAGTGATCGATCACATGGATTTGCGTAATGTTTGTCCCCGTTTCCACCATGCCAACCGGGCCTTGCCACGGCCAGCATTGAATGCGCATCTGCTCTAATGCCGCATGCAGGCGCTGCTGATGCTCAGCAACCGACTCGTTACCACAGCAGGCACCGGCGCAGCGTTTTAGTGCAGCGCGAAAACAGCCGCGTCCCGGACGCAACGACTCCAGCCCCAGCAAGCCGTGGCACAAGCGCTGCTCATCGGCGATGGCTTTTAGCTTCTCCAGCGCGGCAAAGCGACTGCGAAACAGGCCATAAAGATTGGGCGAGCGGGAGAAGTCGAGATCCTTTGCATACACCACCTGCGGCGCACCGTCGCCCAGCTGCAGCGAACAGAGCTGGCGGTTCTTACGCAGGCGCTTATTAAACAGCGGCTGTTGCGTTTTGATCATCTGCGCTTCCAGCAGCTGCGCGCCGACGTCGCCAGCGGTGGGGATCCAGGTGACGCGCCGCGCCTGACGCAGCATCTTGGCTTCATCCGGCGCCCGGAAATGCGCCATCACCCGACTGCGCAGGTTGACGCTTTTGCCGATATACAGCGGCAGATTTTCGCTTTCACCGTGAAAGGTATAGACGCCCGGCTGGTTGGGTAAACCTTCCAGCCACTGACGTAGATGTTCGGGATATTGATAGATGGCTGCCGCATCGAAATCGAGGCGGTGGCTGGCTGCACGTCTGACCAAAGCACACTCCAATTACTGGTTGTCCATCCAGTGTATCAAACTGTGCTTTTTCTCGCCAGTCAGCGGCGATGAGAAAGTTTCCCGCCCGGACGGCGGGAAACGCCATGCACTTACTTCTTCCAGAAGTCGTCGAACACGGTGATCGGTGGACGACGTTTGTGCTCAGTTTTCAGATACCAGCCTTCGATGGTTTTTGCTGCGGCGGCATCGATGGTCTTGCCTTCCAGATAGGCATCGATTTGCTGATAAGTCACGCCGAGCGCCACTTCATCCTGCAAGCCAGGACGATCATCTTCCAAATCGGCAGTAGGATGCTTGAGATAGAGGTGTTCCGGGCAGCCCAGCGTTTTCAGCAGCTGTTTGCCCTGGCCTTTATGCAGGCGGAAGATCGGGTTGATGTCGCTGCCGCCGTCACCGTACTTGGTGAAGAATCCGGTGATCGCCTCTGCCGCATGGTCAGTACCGACCACCACGCCTTTGGTCATGCCGGCGATGCTGTACTGCGCTTTCATGCGCTCACGCGCTTTTTCATTGCCGCGCACGAAATCCGATACCGTAATACCCGCATCTTTCAACGCACGTTCGCTGGCCAGGATCGCTTCTTTGATGTTCACCACCAGCGTGCGATCGGGTTGGATAAATGCCAGCGCATCCTGACAATCCTGCTCATCGGCCTGCACGCCATACGGCAAACGCACGGCAATAAAGGTGTAATCGTTATCGCCGCTCTCTTCACGCAGTTCGCGAATCGCGGTTTGCGACAAAATGCCGGTCAGTGTCGAATCCTGGCCGCCGCTGATGCCGAGTACCAGCGTTTTCAAAAAGGGATGGGCTTTCAGGTAAGACTTCAGAAAATCAACGCTGACGCGGATCTCCTGCTGCGGGTCGATAACCGGTTTTACACCAAGGGCTTCAATGATTTCCTGTTGCAGTGACATGAACCTCTCCTCAAGTCAGTAGCCTGACGGCACAATGCGAATCATCTGCTAAAGCTAACGCCTCTCCCCACAAACAACAAGCCGCACGGCTGGTTGTTCAGGTTATTTGCTGGCAAATCAGACGTTTTTTGCCTTCTGCACCAGCAGATTGAACGACACAATCGCCAGCATAAAGCAGCCAAAGATGGTGCCGGTCATGCTCGCGACCGAGGTGCCGCCCAGGCCGGTAATGGGTACGCTAATGGCACCAAAGGTGAACATGCCGACGCCAATCACCGCCGAGGCGCTGCCTGCGCGCTGGCCCTGGCTTTGCATCGCCAGCGAAGAAGCGGTGGTGGCGATCACGCCGTTACTGGCGATGGTGAAGAACAGCGCGACCAGCAGAACTGGCAGCGCTGCGTCGGTAAGTCCCGCCAGCAGCAAGCAGCTCGACGCAACAAACGCCAGCGTCAGGCCCCCTTTCAGTACGCGATATTCTCCCCACAGCGGACAGAGGCGCGCACTGGTTTGTGATGCAATAATCAGGCCGAAGCCGTTGGCAGCGAAGCAGAAGCTAAAGGCTTGCGGCGTCAGGCCATACAGCTGTTGCAGTACAAACGGCGAGGCGCCGATATAGGCAAACATGCCGGACATCATAAAACCTTGCGTCAGGCAGAAGCCCATAAACTGCCGATGCGTGACGACCTGGCCGAGCGCTGCCCAGGCGGAAAAGATCGAGCCCTGACTGCGGCGCGCTGGTGGTAAAGTTTCGTGCAATTTCCAGCGGGCAAGGAAGATCAGCAGGACGGCAATGCAGCCGAGCACCACGAAAATGCCGCGCCAGTTAAGCAGCGTCATCAAGGCGCCGCCCAGCACCGGCGCACCAATCGGCGCTAAACCGTTGACCAGCATCAGCAGTGCAAAGAAACGCGTCAGCTCATGGCCGCTGTACATATCTCGGGCAATGGCACGCGACAGCACCGCGCCGCCGGCGCCTGCCAAACCTTCAAACAGACGCGCCACCAGCAGCGAGTGGATGTCTTTTGCCAGCGCACAGCCAATCGAGGCAATAAACAGCAGCACCAGTGATAACAGCAGCGGACGGAGGCGACCAAACTTGTCGCTCATTGGCCCAAACAGCAATTGACCCGCACCCAAACCCAGCAAGCCAGCGGTGAGCCTCAGCTGCGCCGTGGCGGTTTCGGTGTGCAGATCGCGCGCCAGCTCCGGCAGCGCCGGCAGGTAAAGGTCGATACAAAGTGGCCCGAGCGCAGCGAGCAGGCCCAGCGTGATGGCATAAACCAGCCGATGAGAAGGTGCAGGTGTCATTAATCCTCTGTCTTTATTCATTGCTATAGGTATTTTTTCGCGGGTGATTATACGAACCGTAGCGCATCAACACAGCATTTTTACCAAATCCTAACGCTTCGGAATTTAGCTAAATTTATCCCATAAAGTTGATAAATCTGGATTTATGTTCCAGGCTAATTTCACACGGACAAAAAAACGAGGAACAACAACATGAATAAAGTGATGGGATGTATCGCTGCCGCTATGACGCTGGCAGCCCTGTCTGGTTGTACGACTTATGACAAAGCCGAAAGCTACGTAACCAAGCCGGTAGTGAAGGATGTTAAGAAAGGCATGACGCGCGATCAGGTTCGCCAGATTGCCGGCCCAGCGTCTACTGAAATCACCATGGTTCACGCTCGCGGCACTTGCCAGACTTACGTGATTGGCGAGCGCGACGGCAAACCGCAGACCTACTTCGTGAGCTATAACGATACCGGTCGCGTCATGAACTACGGTTTCCAGAGCTGTAAAGACTACGATACCGATCCGCAAGCGGCTCAGTAATCGCAGCAGAATAAGAAACGGCCCGTCATTGACGGGCCGTTTTTCGTTGTGGCGCTTATAAACCGTAAGGACGCGGCACTTCGATATACTCGCCGCCGATCTCGCGCTGGTAGTAATGACCTTCCTGCACGTAATAACGCTTGCCGTTGAAATCCAGCACGCGCATACCGCCGCCCGGCGGGGCTTCAGGCGGCTGCACCACTACATAGGTGTCGCCCTGACGCTGATAGTAGTTACCGTTCAGCATGTAATAGGTCAGACCGCCCAGCAACACGGCGGTTGCTGCTTCGGGTAGGAAACGCAGCGGGCCGGGACCGCCCCAACGTGGACCTCCACCCCAATGCGGGCCTGGGCCGGGGCCCCAACCGCCGGGATGGGCAAAACTGATGGCTGGTGTTAATAAGGTTAACGCCAGCACCGAGGCGATAACTGTTTTCATCGGTGATTCTCCTGCTGTGATTAACAGCAGAATTGGCTTTACTGAGCGAAAACTCAAGCGAAAAGCGGCTGATTTTTCCTCTGTTTACCATGCTTAACGCTTTCCTGACGCTAGCGCCATGATTGGGTTGAATTGGGGAGGAAAGCGGGTAAGGTCGTCATAAACGGCGACCTTATGGAGCATATCGCAGGCATAAAAAAACGGCAGGCCTTGCGATCTGCCGTTGTTGCAACTCATCAATTTAGCGGTGTGCCAGTTCGGCGTGTTCGTCGCTCTCCAGCACTTTCTTGTCGGTCAATCCGAGCCAGCGGCTGGTGAGTGAACCGGCGGTCATTGAACCATTAACGTTGAGCGCGGTACGCCCCATATCGATCAGCGGTTCGATGGAGATCAGCAGCGCGACCAGCGTGACCGGCAGGCCCATCGCCGGCAGCACGATCAGCGCGGCG
The DNA here is from genome assembly GCF_054823405.1 of Kluyvera sp. 1366. Classification (NCBI taxonomy): domain Bacteria; kingdom Pseudomonadati; phylum Pseudomonadota; class Gammaproteobacteria; order Enterobacterales; family Enterobacteriaceae; genus Kluyvera; species Kluyvera sp. 1366. Next base: position 93,317 of record NZ_JBTRDW010000006.1, on the reverse strand, counting down.
AAGGTGGCGCCGCCGCCGACGCCAGCCACACCGGCAGAACTCAGCGTCACGATACCTACCAGCGTTGCAATCCACATTGGATCAAACGGGTTGATGCCCACGGTTGGCGCAACCATCACCGCCAGCATGGTGGGATAGAGACCGGCACAGCCGTTCTGGCCGATGGTGGCACCGAATGACGCCGAGAAGCTGGCGATCGATTCTGGCACGCCCAGGCGACGCGTCTGGGTTTCCACGTTCAGTGGAATACTGGCGGCGCTGGAACGGCTGGTGAAGGCGAAGGTGATCACCGGCCATACTTTACGGAAGAAGCGCATTGGGTTGATGCCGTTAACCGACAGCAGCAGTGCGTGTACGGCAAACATGATCGCCAGACCGAGATAAGAGGCCACCACGAAGCCACCCAGCTTGATGATGTCCTGCAGGTTGGAACCTGCTACTACTTTGGTCATCAGCGCCAGCACACCGTACGGCGTCAGCTTCATGATCAAACGCACCAGCTTCATGACCCAGGATTGCAGGGTATCGATCGCCACCATCACGCGCTCGCCTTTGACCTTGTCATCTTTCAGCAGTTGCAGCGCCGCCACACCGAGGAAGGCGGCGAAAATCACTACGCTGATGATCGAGGTGGGATTGGCGCCCGCCAGATCGGCAAACGGGTTTTTCGGAATGAAGGAGAGCAGCAGCTGCGGCGTGCTGAGGTCAGCCACTTTGCCCACGTAGTTGCTCTGAATCGCGCTCAGACGCGCGGTTTCCTGCGCACCTTGCACCAGACCTTCAGCGCTCAGGCCAAACAGGCCGGTCACCAGCACGCCGACCAGCGCGGAAATTGCGGTGGTAAACAGCAGCACGCCAATGGTCAGCACGCTGATTTTACCCAGCGATGAGGCATTGTGCAGACGTGCGACCGCGCTCAGGATCGAGGCGAACACCAGCGGCATCACGATCATCTGCAACAATTGCACGTAGCCGTTGCCGACGATATTGAACCAGCCAATCGACGCTTTCACGGTTGGGCTGTTTTCGCCATAGATGGTTTGCAGCGCCAGACCAAAGGCCACACCGAAAACCAAACCGGTCAGCACGCGTTTGGACAGGCTCCAGCTTTGGTTGCCAATCCGATTCAGCAGAATCAGTAGTGCGATAAACGCCACGATATTAATAATGAGGGGAAAATCCATGCTCAACTCCAGAGTGTGACGCGCCATCCTGGGATGGCACGAAAAACAGTAAGTCCCGGTTAGGGAATATTTGGAATGTTATCAGTTCAGCGTGGGGCGGGCTTATACCCAAAAAGAATGCTTTATAACTTTAACGCTTGATTCGACTGCTTATTGACCGTTTTGACCATTAACCAACCGACCGACGCCATTTTGTAGCGTATTGAACAGTTGCTCCGGCCAGCCGTTGGCACCAAAAGAGGGCATGCCGGGCGGGAACCACAACGCATAACCGACCAGCGCCAGGCAAAGTGCTCGCTCCAGCTGGTTACCTTTTTGACTATTCAGGATGGGCAAACGGAAGCGCCAGCGGCAGGGCCACAGCAGCGGCACGCCGGCGGGCGTGAGCATATCGGCGACAATATGGCTGAGATAGCCGAGCGTCATGCCTTGCAGCACGTCGGCGGGAAGAAACCAGTCTGCGGGCACATTGATCTGGAATAGCCACAAACTCACCGCCACCGCCAGCAAACTGTGGGTAAAACCGCGATGACCAAAGATGCGGGCGATGGGATGCGATAGCCACTTTAAGCGCTGGCCTAACACGGATTTAGGGTGATCGATATCGGGCAGCAGGCAGGTTAACAGCGCAGCAGGCACTAAATGCCACCAGTCGGCGCTGGCCAATACTGGCGTCAGCTCCGCGCGCTTGGCAAAAATGGCGCTGGCAATGGCAAAAATGATATGGCCTTCGGCCGTCATGATGGAACCTGGCTGCATAAAACTGTCGATGCATCCAGTATAGGGATTTATCCAGTGAATGAGAATGGTGACGCTGTAACGAAGCGTTAATATTTTTCACTTTCCCGCGTCACAATGACGCGGGAAAAGAACGGGTTAGCCTAGCGCGCTAACCATCCGCCATCGACGGCCAACGTATAACCTTGCACATAGTCGGAGGCGCTGGAGGCGAGGAACACAATTGGGCCCATCATGTCGTCCGGAATACCCCAGCGACCTGATGGAATGCGGCCTAAAATCTCCTCGTTGCGTGACTCATCGCTGCGCAGCTGTTCCGTGTTATTGGTGGCCATGTAGCCCGGCGCAATGGCGTTAACGTTGATGCCGTGCTTCGCCCATTCGTTGGCCATCAAACGGGTTAACCCCATCACTGCGCTTTTTGATGCCGTATAAGAAGGCACGCGAATGCCGCCCTGGAACGACAGCATCGAGGCGATATTAATGATCTTGCCGCCATTGCCTTGCGCGATAAACTGCCGGGCGACCTGCTGTGACAGGAAGAACAGACTTTTGCTGTTGATGTTCATCACATCATCCCAATCCTGCTCGCTGAAGTTGAGTGCATCTTCGCGGCGAATGATGCCGGCGTTATTCACCAGGATATCGATGCGACCGGCCTGCGCCACCGCCTGTTCAACAATTTGCGGCACGATGGACGGCTTGGTCAGATCGGCCTGAATTGACCAAAAACGGCGGCCTAACGCCTCAACTTTGGCCTGCGTATCATCCGGTCCGGCGCGGTTAACGCCAATAATGTCACATCCCGCCTGCGCCAGACCCAGCGCCATACCTTGTCCTAAACCGGTATTGCAGCCGGTGACCAGCGCGATTTTGCCTGCAAGATTAAATGCGTTGAGTATCATGATTCGCTCCTTGTTAGCGCAGTGCGCTGATGTTGACGTGGTCCATGTCATCAAATACCTGGTTTTCACCCACCATGCCCCAGATAAAGGTATAGCGCTGCGTTCCCACGCCCGCATGAATCGACCAGCTCGGTGAAATCACCGCTTGCTCGTTATGGACCAATAGATGACGCGTCTCCTGCGGCTGGCCCATCATGTGGAACACGGCGCTGTCGTCGGCCATATCGAAATAGAAATAGACTTCCATGCGACGTTCGTGGGTGTGACACGGCATGGTGTTCCACAAGTTGCCGTCATCAAGGCGGGTTAATCCCATGGTTAACTGGCAGGTTGGCAACACGTCGGGCACGATGAATTTGTTAATGGTGCGGCGGTTCGAGGTGGCCGCGTCGCCGAGCGTGGCTTTCACTGCCTCGTCGAGGGTGATTTTTTTGTCTGGATAATGGGCGTGTGCCGGCGCGCTATTGTAGTAAAACTTCGCCGGGCGGCTGGCATCGCTGCTGCGGAAAATCACGCTCTGCGCGCCTTGTCCGACATACAACGCTTCCTGCTGACCAATCTCCCAGGATTTACCATCCACTTCAATCACCCCGGGTCCACCGATGTTGATTACGCCGAGTTCGCGGCGTTCGAGAAAGTAACTTACGCCCAGCTGCTTACCCACTTCATGGCCGATAGTCACCGGTTTCTGCACCGGCATCACGCCGCCGATAATGATGCGATCGATATGGCTGTAAGTGAGGGTGTAATTGTCGGCGTCGAAAATCTTGTCGATCAGAAACTCACGGCGTAAGCCGTCCGTGTCCAGGGTTTTGGCATGCTCGCTATGAATGCTTTGACGAATGTCCATCTCAGGCCTCTTAAGAGTCAAAGGAAGTGGTCCCGATGCGGGTCTTTGGGCATCTTAGGCAGGATGAGATGTGAATTCAATAAAAATGAAACGATGTTTTATTTATTTGCGTGCGCGATCAAGTTGCATAAAAAAGCCCGCGTTAAGCGGGCTGCGATTAACCGTGCAGATGTTCGGGTTTGAGCTGGGTTAAATCATCAAGAATCACATTGGCCAGCGCCCAACGCGCATCTTCACGATGCTCGGCCGCCGGCACCACAATTGAACGCATGCGTGCGGCTTTGGTGGCGATCATGCCGTTGAAGGAATCTTCCAGCGTGACGCAGTTAAGCGGATCGATACCCAGTTTGGCTGCGGCGTCGAGATAGACCTGCGGATGCGGCTTGCTGTACGACAGCGCTTCCGCGGACGCCAGCACATCAAAGTATTTGCGTAGGTCAAACATCTCCAGCACGCGCTCCAGCATGTGCAGCGGCGAGGCGGAGGCGAGGCCGATTTTCAAACCTTGCTGCTGGCACAGTTGCAGCGCCTGCTCCACGCCAGGCAGCAGCGGACGCGTCTCTTCCACCAGCGCCAGCGCGCGGGCGATGATGCGTTGCGTCACTTCCTGTTGATCCGGGCCGCTCCACGGCAGCGCTTCAAACCACATGCGCACGGTTTGATCGATGCGCAGACCCAGCGTATCGGGCAACTCGTGGCGGCGGGTGATATCCACGCCAAGGCTGGCGAAAATATCCAGTTCCGCGCGATCCCACAGCGGTTCTGAGTCGATCAACAATCCATCCATATCAAAGATGGCGGCCAATACAGGACGACGATATGACATATAACTGCTCCCTTAGAAATTTGGCTTACCATAGCACGAGAGCCGGATAAAGCCGACTTGCGGCAGGCCACGCATTTTTCAGGAAAAATTGCAGTAGTGCAGGTAGACTTAGGCAAAACTATTTTTGGTTCAGGGAGACACCATGACTTACCAACAGGCTGGCCGCATCAGCATCCTTAAGCGAGTGGCTGGCTGGGTGATTTTTATACCCGCATTGTTATCCACGATGATTTCGCTGCTGGGCTTTATGTTTAAGCACAGTGAAAAGCAGCCGGGCATTGATGCCGTGATGCTCGATTTTGTGCATGTCATGGTCGACATGGTGAAGTTCAATACGCCGTTTCTCAATGTGTTTTGGCAGAACTCTCCGGTGCCGGAATTTAACGGTGGCGCGAATATCGGGTTTTGGCTGATCTACATCCTGATCTTTATCGGCATAGCGCTGCAGGCTTCAGGTGCGCGCATGTGGCGTCAGTCGCGCCATATTAAAGAGGGCATTGAAGATCAGCTGATCATGGAACAGGCCAAAGGCAGTGAAGGGCGCACGCGAGCGCAGCTGGAAGAGAAAATCCACATCCCGCGTCACACCATTTTCTTGCAGATTTTCCCGCTCTATATCCTGCCGATCATTATCGCTATCGCGGGCTACTTTGTGCTGAAACTGCTCGGCATGCTGTAACACGTCAGGCCGGTCTGGCCTGACGTCCGCCCAACACATCTTCATCTAACAACTGGCCGATGGCGAACTGCGCTTCGCCCGTCCAGTTGCCGCCGAAAACATTGGCGCGATTCAGCAGGTAATAGAGCTGATACACCGGCTGACGCTGCGAGAATCCGTCTTCCAGTGGCCAAACAGCCTGGTAGCCATCATAGATCTGGCGCGGCAAATCGGCGTAGTAACTCAGCATCGCTAAATCGCATTCGCGATCACCCCAATAGCAGGCGGGATCAAACAACCACGGACCCTCTGCGCTGCCGGCGCAGTTGGCGGGCCACAAATCGCCGTGTAATAAAGAAGGTTGCGGATGGTGGTTGGCTAACGTGCGCTGCACACAATCAACAATCAGTTCGGTATCGCCATAGTGCACGCCTTTTTCCGCGGCCAGTTGCAGCTGCCAGCCGATGCGCTGCTCAGCGAAGAACACTGACCAGCGGCGTAACCAGCTATTCGGCTGAGGTGAGGTGGTGATGTTGTTGTCGAAATCGAGACCAAATTGCGGTTGCTCGCTCCATTGGTGTAGATGCGCCAACTGCTGGCCGAGCTGGAAAGCGCTCTGTGCGGTAAAGGGATGAGGCGGAATATATTCCAGCAGCAGGAAGCTGGTATCACGATCATTGCCAACGCCATAAACTTTCGGGACGCGAACGGTTTGCGTGCGCGCCAGCAGGTCGAGTTGATCGGCTTCCCAACTGAACAAGGTGAGCATATCGCGGGTGTTACATTTGACGAACACATCCAACTCGCCATAGCGGATGCGCCAGGCGGGATGGACATCGCCACCGGGAAGTTCCTGACGGTCGGTGATTTCGGCATCACCGGCGTACTCGCTTAACAGACGACTAATGGCTGACCACATCGGGTAATCCTCTTTGTTCGCTGCGTGAGTTCGATTGTAACGCGCAAAACCTGAGCAAACCTGGCGTCGATGCCGTTTTTTGCACTGCGTCAGGATTGTTGTTTCAGAAATGCCTCTAACGTGATGACGGTGACCTCAGGTTTATGATCGAGCGCGATTTGGGCATATCCCGCGGCTTGCTCTGCTATTTCATGCTCCTCTAACGCGCTGACAATGCCGAAGTTATTGGTGCCCAACTCATGCGGATGACCTTCATCATCGCTGAAGGTGGTGCTGTAACCGCCATTGATCATGGCACTGTTCACTGACTGCACGTCGCCGAGTCCACTTTCCTGATATTTCAACGTGACAATGTAACGTTTGACATCATGGTCACTCATTATTCACCTCATTGTTATCGAACAGATTTCAGCGTAGACCAGCGCGCAGTATAGAGCGAATTTTAGCCAATTCATTAGTGAAAATAGCAGGTAAAGCTTTGTCAAAAGAGTTCAGAAAAATCTTGTGGCCTTCAGGCTGCAATTTGAGTATTTGCCCCCTATAATGCGCAGCGAAAATGGGAAAAGTCCCATTAAAAGAGCGGTCCAGCGGCTTTCCTGGTTTTTTATGCGGATACATACTTTTTTACAAAACTTACGGTAAATTGCATTGATTGGCCGGAGAAACGCTTCAGACTCTTCGTTTTTTAAACTGTCGTACGGGTTACTTTTAATGAAAGCCTTTAACAAGCTGTCCGCTGTTTTATTGCTCTCTGCTGGAGCATTTTGTCACCAGGCCTTTGCAGATAACGCCGTTTTCACCTCCATGGATGACCCTGCAACGGCGAAAAAGCCGTTTGAAGGCAGCGCGTCAGCGGGTTACCTGGCTCAAACTGGAAACACCACCAGTTCTTCGCTGAGTGCGTCTACCAATATGACGTGGTATCAAACCAATACCGCATTGAGTCTGTGGGGCAACGCCGCAAACAACTCCTCAAACGATGAGCGTTCATCTGAGACTTACAACATTGGTGGCCGTAGCCGTTATAACCTCAACAGCGCTGACTACCTGTTTGGTCAGGCAAGCTGGTTAAGCGACCGTTTCAACGGTTATGACTCACGCGATGTGCTGACCGCCGGTTACGGTCGTCAGATTCTCAGCGGCCCGGTTCACTCACTGCGTGCTGAATTCGGTCCGGGTGTGCGTTACGACGATTTCCACGATGGCGGCCATGAAACCAAAGCATTGGGTTATGGTGCAGTGAGCTATCAATGGCAGCTGACAGATACCACCAAATTTATCCAGGGTGTTTCTGTGCTGAGCAGCTTCGGTGAAGACACCACGCTGAACTCAGAAACCGCGCTGCAGGTGGCCATCAATGCCCATTTCGCGCTGAAGCTGGGCTACAACGTGACCTGGAACAATAATCCGCCAGAATCTGCGCCGGATCGTACCGATACCAAAACCACGATCCAGCTCTCATACTCAATGTAAGCGAGACGGATGTGAATCACCGCTGCCAGGCCTGTGCCTCGCAGCGGTTTTTTTTATTTCTCTTTAGCTTAGCGAATCTCTGCACGGGTTTTGATCGGCGGCGAAAGCTGCTATTATCATCGCCGCTTTACATTCCTGGCGTCATTCCGACAACGTGGGTCTGACATCACGCCGGGTTACACACTATGAAACTCATTTTTGCATGTAGGCTTTCGTGTGGCTTACCACTGCAATTAAGGATATGAAATGCCAGTAATTACTCTTCCTGATGGCAGCCAGCGCAGCTTTGACCGTCCGGTCAGCGTGATGGATATTGCGTTGGATATTGGACCGGGTTTGGCGAAAGCCTGCATCGCGGGTCGCGTGAATGGCGAATTGGTTGATGCGGTTGATCCGATCACCGAGGACGCTCAGGTCGCGATTATTACCGCTAAAGACGACGCCGGTTTAGAAATCATTCGTCACTCTTGCGCGCACCTGTTAGGGCATGCGATTAAGCAGCTGTGGCCAAACACCAAAATGGCGATCGGCCCGGTGATTGATAACGGTTTCTATTATGACGTTGACCTGGAACATACCTTAACCCAGGAAGATCTTGAGCTGCTGGAAAAGCGTATGCACCAGCTGGCTGAAACCAACTACGATGTGGTGAAGAAAAAGGTGAGCTGGCAGGAAGCACGTGACGTGTTTGCTGAGCGTGGCGAAAGCTACAAAACCACCATTCTTGACGAGAACATCAGCCACGACGATCGTCCTGGCCTGTATCAACATGAAGAATACATCGACATGTGCCGCGGTCCGCACGTGCCGAATATGCGTTTCTGCCATCACTTCAAACTGCAGAAAATCTCCGGGGCTTACTGGCGCGGCAACAGCGACAACAAAATGCTGCAGCGTATTTACGGTACGGCCTGGGCGGATAAAAAGCAGTTGGCTGCCTATCTGCAGCGTCTGGAAGAAGCGGCGAAGCGCGATCACCGTAAAATCGGTAAGCAGCTCGATCTCTACCACATGCAGGAAGAAGCACCGGGCATGGTGTTCTGGCACAATGACGGCTGGACCATCTTCCGCGAGCTGGAAGTGTTTGTGCGTACCAAGCTGAAAGAATACGACTATCAGGAAGTGAAAGGTCCGTTCATGATGGACCGCGTGCTGTGGGAGAAAACCGGGCACTGGGAGAACTATAAAGAAGCCATGTTCACCACCTCTTCAGAGAACCGTGAATATTGCATCAAGCCGATGAACTGCCCAGGCCACGTTCAGATCTTTAATCAGGGTCTGAAATCCTACCGCGACCTGCCGCTGCGTATGGCGGAGTTTGGTAGCTGCCATCGTAACGAGCCATCAGGTGCCTTGCATGGTCTGATGCGCGTGCGCGGCTTTACCCAGGATGATGCTCACGTCTTCTGTACCGAAGATCAGGTACGTGATGAGGTGAACAGCTGTATCCGCATGGTATACGACATGTACAGCACCTTCGGTTTTGAAAAAATCGTGGTGAAGCTGTCGACCCGTCCGGAAAAACGTATCGGTACCGACGAAATGTGGGATCGTGCGGAAGTGGATTTGGCAGAAGCGCTGAAAGAGAATGATATTCCATTCGAATATCAGCCGGGAGAAGGTGCCTTCTACGGCCCTAAAATTGAGTTTACCCTGTACGATTGTCTCGACCGCGCCTGGCAGTGTGGTACCGTTCAGCTAGACTTCTCCCTGCCGAAGCGTCTGGACGCGACTTTTGTCGGCGAAAACAACGACCGCCAGACACCGGTAATGATCCATCGCGCAATTCTCGGTTCAATGGAGCGCTTTATCGGCATCCTGACCGAAGAATTCGCTGGATTCTTCCCGAGTTGGCTGGCGCCGGTGCAGGCTGTGGTGATGAATATCACCGACAGTCAGTCAGAATACGTCAGTGAATTGACGAAGAAATTGCAGAATGCTGGCATTCGTGTCAAAGCAGACTTGAGAAACGAGAAGATAGGCTTTAAAATCCGCGAGCACACATTACGTCGCGTCCCTTATATGCTGGTTTGCGGTGACAAAGAGGTGGAAGCAGGCAAAGTTGCCGTGCGCACCCGCCGTGGTAAAGACCTTGGGAGCATGGACGTAGATGTGTTTGTTGAGAAGCTGCAACAAGAGATTCGCAGCCGACATCTTCACCAATTAGAGGAAACAGGTTATTAAAGGCGGAAAACGAGTACAACCAACACGTCCGAACCGTATCAACGGCGAAATCCGTGCCACCGAAGTGCGCTTAACTGGCGTAGACGGCGAGCAACTTGGCATTGTCACCCTGCGTGAAGCCATTGAGAAAGCTGAAGAAGCCGGCGTAGATTTAGTTGAAATCAGCCCGAACGCCGAACCGCCGGTTTGCCGTATCATGGATTACGGCAAGTTCCTTTATGAAAAAAGCAAGTCTTCTAAGGAACAGAAGAAGAAGCAGAAAGTTATCCAGGTTAAGGAAATCAAATTCCGTCCTGGTACCGATGATGGCGACTATCAGGTCAAACTACGCAACCTGATTCGCTTTCTGGAAGAGGGTGATAAAGCCAAAATCACGCTGCGTTTCCGCGGTCGTGAGATGGCGCACCAGCAGATCGGTATGGAAGTGCTTAACCGCGTCCGTAAAGATCTGTGTGAAGACATGGATCTGGCGATTGTCGAATCCTTCCCTTCGAAGATCGAAGGTCGTCAGATGATCATGGTGCTCGCTCCTAAGAAGAAACAGTAGGCCTTCAAGTAATAATGCCGCGCAGCGCTTGCGTTGTGCGGATTTTTATTCGCCTGTCTGATTCATTTTATTAACAATGCGAAGTGGATATTTGTAAAAATGCCAAAGATTAAAACTGTACGTGGCGCCGCTAAGCGCTTCAAGAAGACCGCTTCTGGCGGCTTCAAGCGTAAGCACGCGAACCTGCGTCATATTCTGACTAAAAAGTCTACTAAGCGTAAACGTCACCTGCGTCCGAAAGGCATGGTGTCTAAAGGCGATCTGGGTCTGGTTATTGCCTGCCTGCCGTACGCATAAGTAAATTTTTTTTAGTTTAATTCCCGAAAGATTTCGGATTGCAGCAAGGCGGCAACTGAATGAATCCCTTAACTTACATCAGTAAGTGACTGGGATGAATGAAGACAGCCAACGCCGCTGCGGCACGAAAGATGAAGGGAAATCACAGAATATGATATAGGAGAGCTCACATGGCTCGCGTTAAACGTGGTGTAATTGCTCGCGCACGTCACAAGAAAATCTTAAAACAAGCTAAAGGCTACTATGGTGCACGTTCACGTGTATACCGCGTTGCCTTCCAGGCTGTTATCAAAGCTGGTCAGTATGCTTACCGTGACCGTCGTCAACGTAAGCGTCAGTTCCGTCAACTGTGGATCGCGCGTATCAACGCTGCGGCTCGTCAGAACGGTATCTCTTACAGCCGTTTCATCAATGGCCTGAAAAAAGCCTCTATTGAAATCGACCGTAAGATTCTGGCTGACATCGCTGTATTCGACAAAGTGACATTTACTGCACTTGTTGAAAAAGCAAAATCAGCTCTGGCGTAAGTCAGTTGAAAAAGGGAGCTTGCTCCCTTTTTTATTACCCGCAACTCACGCAAAAGATTGACATTTTGGCCGCTGCGCATTTCAATAGTGCGGTTTCTAAATATGACAAGGTAACGCAAGCATGAATGCTGCTATTTTCCGTTTCTTTTTTTACTTTAGCGCCTGAACATCAGGGGCTTTTGCGCATAAGAAAAGAAACGAAAAATCGCGCTGAAAGCCTCCCTCGTGGAGGCTTTTTTGTTTCTGGCGACACTTAATCGGATCATCTGATCCCAACGAGAACTGACCAGCCCGGCTGGAAGAAGAGGAAATCATGTCCCAACTCGCAGACCTGGTGGCTCGTGCCACGGCCGCCATCGACGAGGCGGCGGATATCGCTGCTCTGGACGCCGTGCGCGTCGAATTTCTGGGTAAGAAAGGGCATCTGACGCTGCAAATGACCACCCTGCGTGAACTGCCGGCAGAAGAGCGCCCGGCTGCGGGTGCGGTCATCAACGAGGCCAAACAGCAAGTGCAGGACCGCCTTACCGCGCGCAAAGAGACGCTGGAAAGTGCGGAGCTGAATGCGCGTCTGGCTGCGGAAACCATCGACGTGTCGCTGCCTGGCCGCCGCGTTGAGAATGGTGGCTTGCATCCGGTGACCCGCACTATCGATCGTATCGAAACCTTCTTCGGCGAACTGGGTTTCGCGGTGGTAACAGGTCCGGAAATTGAAGACGATTACCACAACTTTGATGCGCTGAACATTCCCGGCCATCACCCGGCGCGTGCCGATCACGACACGTTCTGGTTTGATGCCACGCGTCTGCTGCGCACCCAAACTTCAGGCGTGCAGATCCGTACCATGAAAAACCAGCAGCCGCCAATCCGCATCATCGCGCCAGGCCGTGTTTATCGTAACGATTACGATCAGACGCACACGCCAATGTTCCACCAGATGGAAGGTTTGATTGTCGATAAAGACATTAGCTTTACCAACCTGAAAGGCACACTGCACGATTTCCTCAACAACTTCTTCGAAGAGAATCTGCAAATTCGCTTCCGTCCTTCTTACTTCCCGTTCACCGAACCGTCCGCAGAAGTGGACGTGATGGGTAAAAACGGCAAGTGGTTGGAAGTGCTGGGTTGCGGCATGGTGCACCCGAACGTATTGCGCAATGTTGGCATCGATCCGGAAATTTATTCGGGCTTTGCGTTTGGCATGGGCATGGAGCGTCTCACCATGCTGCGCTACGGTGTGACCGATCTGCGCGCCTTCTTCGAAAATGATTTACGTTTCCTCAAACAATTTAAATAAGGGCAGGTTATCCAATGAAATTCAGTGAACTCTGGTTACGCGAATGGGTAAATCCAGCCCTGGACAGCGCTGCGCTGTCTGAGCAAATCACCATGGCCGGCCTTGAAGTGGACGGCGTGGATCCGGTTGCCGGTGCGTTCCACGGTGTTGTGGTGGGTGAAGTGGTTGAGTGCGGCCAGCATCCGAACGCCGACAAACTGCGCGTCACCAAAATCAACGTCGGTGGCGATCGCCTGTTGGATATCGTCTGCGGCGCGCCAAACTGCCGTCAGGGCCTGAAAGTGGCGGTAGCGACCGTTGGCGCTGTGCTGCCGGGCGATTTCAAAATCAAAGCGGCAAAACTGCGTGGCGAGCCGTCTGAAGGCATGCTGTGCTCCTTCTCTGAGCTGGGTATTTCCGACGATCACAACGGCATCATCGAGCTGCCAGCCGATGCGCCAATTGGCACCGACATCCGCAGCTATCTGCAGCTGGATGACAACACCATTGAAATCAGCGTCACGCCAAACCGCGCCGATTGTCTGGGCATCATCGGGATTGCGCGTGATGTAGCAGTATTGAACGGTTTGCCGCTGACGGCACCCGCGATTGAACCGGTAAAGGCCACCATCAACGATACCTTCCCGATTCGCGTTGATGCCACCGCCGCGTGCCCGCGCTACCTTGGCCGCGTGGTGAAAGGTGTCAACGTCAAAGCCGATACGCCATTGTGGATGCGTGAGAAGCTGCGTCGTTGCGGTATTCGCTCAATCGATCCGGTGGTCGATATCACCAACTTTGTACTGCTGGAGCTTGGCCAGCCGATGCATGCCTTCGATCTCGACCGCATCTACGGCGGCATCGTGGTGCGTATGGCAGAAGAGGGCGAAGTGCTGACGCTGCTGGATGGTACCGAAGCTAAACTCAGCAGCGACACGCTGGTGATTGCCGATCACCACAAAGCGCTGGCGTTGGGCGGCATCTTTGGTGGCGAGCATTCCGGTGTCAATGAGGAGACGCAAAATGTGCTGTTCGAATGCGCCTACTTTGATCCGCTGGCGATCACCGGCCGCGCTCGCCGTCAGGGCCTGCATACCGACGCGTCACATCGTTACGAGCGTGGCGTCGATCCAGCGCTGCAGCACAAAGCGATTGAACGCGCGACGCAACTGTTGCTCGACATCTGTGGCGGCGAAGCGGGCCCGGTCATTGACCAAACTGACGCGAGCGCGCTGCCGCCACGCGCCACCATCACGCTGCGCCGTGAAAAGCTCGATCGCCTGATTGGCCATGTGATTGCTGACGAACAGGTTACTGAAATCCTGACGCGTTTGGGTTGCGAAGTGAAAGTGAGTGCAGGAGAGTGGCAAGCCGTTGCGCCAAGCTGGCGTTTCGATATGGCTATCGAAGAAGATCTGGTCGAAGAAGTGGCGCGCGTTTACGGCTATAACAACATCCCTGATGTGCCGGTGAAAGCCAGCCTGATCATGACGCAGCATCGTGAAGCCGACCTGTCGCTGAAGCGTGCGAAAAATCTGTTGGTAGATAAAGGTTATCAGGAAGCGATTACCTACAGCTTCGTTGATCCCAAACTGCAGCAGTTGCTGCATCCGGGCGAAGAGGCGCTGATCCTGCCCAGCCCAATCTCCAGCGATATGTCGGCAATGCGCCTGTCGCTGTGGACCGGTTTGCTGGGCGCGGTGGTGTATAACCAAAACCGTCAGCAGGGCCGCGTACGCCTGTTTGAAAGCGGTTTACGCTTTGTTCCTGATACACAGGCCGATCTGGGTATCCGCCAGGATCTTATGCTGGCCGGCGTTTTAAGCGGCAATCGCTATGAAGAGCATTGGGATCTGGCGCGTCAGACGGTTGACTTCTATGATTTGAAAGGCGATTTAGAATCGCTGCTGGATTTGACCGGTAAACTTGATGAGATTTCCTTCCGTGCGGAAGCCAATCCGGCGCTGCATCCAGGACAAAGCGCCGCAATTTATTTACGCGGCGAACGAATCGGATTTATCGGGGTGGTTCATCCAGAGCTGGAACGTAAGCTGGATCTGAATGGTCGCACCTTAGTGTTTGAACTGCTTTGGAATAAGGTCGCAGACCGCGTCCTGCCTGATGCGCGCGAGATTTCTCGCTTCCCGGCAAACCGTCGTGATATCGCCGTTGTGGTGGCTGAAAATGTGCCTGCAGCAGATATCATTGCGGAGTGTAAGAAAGTTGGCGTAAATCAGGTAGTTGGCGTAAACTTGTTTGACGTGTACCGTGGTAAGGGCGTAAACGAAGGTGAAAAGAGCCTAGCGATTAGCCTGATTTTGCAGGATACCAGCCGGACACTCGAAGAAGAGGAGATTGCCGCGACCGTTGCCAAATGCGTTGCGGCATTAAAAGAGCGATTCCAGGCAACCTTGAGGGATTGAACCTATGGCGCTTACAAAAGCTGAAATGTCAGAGTACCTGTTTGAAAAACTCGGGTTGAGCAAACGCGATGCCAAAGAGTTGGTAGAACTTTTTTTTGAAGAGGTTCGCCGCGCGTTGGAAAACGGAGAACAGGTAAAACTGTCCGGATTTGGTAATTTTGATCTGCGTGACAAAAACCAGCGTCCGGGCCGTAACCCGAAGACGGGGGAAGATATTCCTATCACCGCGCGCCGAGTGGTGACATTCCGTCCGGGACAGAAGTTGAAAAGTCGCGTCGAGAACGCGACACCCAAGGATGCTGACTAATTTCAGTACGACAAAAAGGCCGCTTAGCGGCCTTTTTTTTTGCCTTAAATCTGGCCGCTCTGCAAGATTTATTCATGATGTAAGGATTTAGTAAGTATCCGGAAAATAAGGCGAAAATCGGTCCTCACCGATAGTGACGGCATCAACACTTTTGTTATAACAGCGCCATCACAGAGCAAAGGGTTTGAATAATGAAAAAGACAGCAATTTTATTAAGTGTCTTGTTAGGCATGCCGCTGCTGGCTAGCGCCAATGTTTCCGTCAACATCAACACGCCGGGCGTTTCGGTGCATATCGGCGATCAGGATAAGCGCGGCTACTATTGGGATGGTTACGACTGGCGTGCGCCAACGTGGTGGAAACAGCACCATAACCAGCGCATCGGCACCAAAGGTCCGCACGGTTACTGGAACGGTAACGGCTGGCAGGCGCAGCATCCGGGTAATGGACCGCACCGCGACGACAAACGTCAGCCACAGCGTCAGCCGCAACCGCAGCATCACGACCAGCGTGACAATCAGCAGAAGCGTGATAATCATGGTCAGCCGCTCCCTCCGCATCAGTAAGGCTTCTCCAGCGGCGCCTCCACAGCGCCGCTTTCTTTTTGCTGTAATCCCACTACAATCAAATCTCTGTTTTCTCAGCCAATCTTATCTATGACTCTGCTGGATCAGCTTGCTTCCCAGGCAAATCGCCGCAGCCAGCGCTGGCTCATCGCACTCATTGCGCTGCTATTGCTGCTCATCGGGCTTAGCCTGTGTGCCGGCGACAGCTGGATCTCCCCCACACAATGGTTTTCGGCGGAAGGCGATCTGTTCGTCTGGCAGCTGCGCATGCCGCGCACGCTGGCGGTGCTGCTGGTGGGTGCGGCGCTGGCGGTGTGCGGCGTGGTGATGCAGGCGCTGTTCAACAATCCGCTGGCGGAACCCGGCTTACTTGGCGTGTCTAACGGGGCGGGGATTGGTCTGGTATTAGGCGTGATGCTCGGTAACGGTTCGCTATGGAGCTTAGCGCTGGCGGCCATGGCCGGTGCGCTGCTGATCACGCTGATGCTGCTGCACTTCGCTCACAAACAACTCTCAGTGAGCCGCTTACTGCTGACTGGCGTGGCGCTTGGCATTATCTGTAGCGCCATCATGACGTGGGCAGTGTACTTTAGCACCAGCCTCGATCTGCGTCAGCTGATGTACTGGATGATGGGCGGCTTTAGCGGCATCGACTGGCGCTATGGCTGGATGATGTTGGCGCTGCTGCCGGTAACGCTGCTGCTGATCGCCACCGCACGCACGTTGAATTTGCTGGCGCTGGGCGAAACCTCGGCACGTCAGCTCGGATTACCGCTGCTGCTGTGGCGCAACCTGCTGGTGCTGGCGATGGGCTGGCTGGTGGGCGTGAGCGTAGCGATGGCGGGTGCGATCGGTTTTATTGGTCTGGTTATCCCGCATCTATTGCGTCTCAGCGGTTTTAGCGATCATCGTTATTTGTTGCCTGCGGCGGCGTTAGCCGGTGCCGCAGTGCTGCTTGGCGCGGATATCATTGCGCGGCTGGTGTTAACCTCTGCCGAACTGCCGATTGGCGTGGTAACGGCCACGCTCGGCGCGCCGCTGTTTATCATGTTATTAGTGAAGTCTTCGCGCTAGCTTTGGCTGGCAACGTGTTATCAACAACAGGAATCGACTATGAGCATTTATCAGACAGAACTGGTTACGCTGGACGGTGAAAAAACCACGCTGGCGGCCTATGAGGGCAAGGTGCTACTGGTAGTCAATGTGGCATCTAAATGTGGCCTGACGGCGCAGTATGAGCAGTTAGAATCGCTGCAGAAAGCCTGGCAGGATAAGCCGTTCAGCGTGCTTGGCTTCCCATGCAATCAGTTCCTCGAGCAAGAGCCGGGCAGTAACGAAGAGATCAAAACCTTTTGCAGCACCACTTACGGCGTCACTTTCCCGATGTTCGATAAAACCGATGTCAACGGCGAGCATCGTCACCCTCTCTATGCGCAGCTGACGGCGGCGCAGCCAGTGGCGCAATGCCCGGAAGGCAGCGGTTTCCTCGAGCGCATGGAGAGCAAAGGGCGCGCGCCGAAAGCGCCAGGCGATATCCTGTGGAACTTCGAAAAATTCCTTATTAATAAGCAGGGCAAAGTCATTGCGCGCTTCTCACCGGATATGACGCCAGACGATCCCATCATCCTGAAAAGTGTAGAGCAGGCGCTGGCCGAATAAATGCTATTGCAGTGTCAGGGAGTCAGCGTCACAGGGCGGCTGGCTCCCGTTGAACTGAGCATTAACGCCGGTGAATTAGTGCATCTGGTGGGGCCGAACGGCGCCGGCAAAAGTACCTTGCTCAACGCGCTGTCCGGTTTGTTGCCGAGTCAGGGCAGCATTCTGCTGGATGGCGCACCGCTGCCCACGTTAAACGGTGCGGCATTGGCCCCGCTGCGCGGCTGGCTGCCGCAACAGCAGATGGCACCGGGACAAATGCCGGTGTGGCATTACTTACGCATGCATATCAGCGCACAAACGGCGAAAACAGACTGCGTGTTACAAGAGGTGCTCGCGCAGTTAGCGCTGCAGGACAAACTGACGCGCAGTCTTACGCAGCTTTCTGGTGGCGAATGGCAACGCGTGCGGTTGGCTGCCGTGGTGTTGCAGGTTCATCCGGCGATCAATCCACGCGGCAAACTGCTGCTACTGGATGAGCCGATGAGTGCACTCGACGTAGCGCAGCAGCGTTCGGTCGATAAGCTGCTGGCTGAACTGTGTTGCAGCGGTCTGGCGATTGTTGCCAGCGGGCACGACCTCAACCACAGCCTGCGCCATGCCGAGCGCGTGTGGTTAATGCATCAAGGCGCGGTTGTCCGTCAGGGCAGGGCCTGCGAGGTGCTGACCGCTGCGCATTTAACCCCGCTTTACCAAACCCCGTTTGAACAAATTGATACCGCACAAGGCCCGCTGCTGTTTATTCCCTGACAGAGGATTGCGTGCCGTAGCGCTTTGCCGCTACAGTGTCTGCCGGACAAGGGAGAGAGGAAAAGGCGGATGCGGCTGACAATTTTGATTTTGGCACTGTTGCTGGCGGGCTGTAGCCATCATGCACCGCCGCCGAATGGCCGTTTGTCTGACTCTATCACCGTGATTGCCCAACTCAACGATCAGCTGAGCCGCTGGCGGGGAACGCCGTATCGCTATGGCGGATTAAGCCGCGGTGGCGTAGATTGTTCCGGCTTCGTCTATCTCACCTTCCGCGATAAATTCGATATGCAGCTGCCACGCTCGACCATTGATCAAACCGACATTGGTACTCGCATCGACAAGGGCGATCTGCTGCCTGGCGATCTGGTGTTCTTCAAAACCGGCAGCGGAGAAAACGGTTTGCACGTCGGTATTTACGATACCGACAACACCTTTATTCACGCCTCGACCAGCCAGGGTGTGATCCGCTCGTCGCTGGATAATGTTTACTGGCGTAAAGTATTTTGGCAGGCGCGTCGCATCTAAATAGCGTTGTTATCGCTTAATAAAGACGCGAAAAAAGAAAGGGTATCTCACCCTGAATTAAATCTGAATTCTGCCGATATTTAACTATCATTTAAAATGGCACTTTACCCGCCATCGATTTAATACTAATAATAAAGCTAAATTTATTTAATTGGTATGGACATTAACCCCGGCTTATTTGGCTTAAGTATTATTTGCGGCTTAAATCAGCGTAATAAGACCTAAAACGGCACCTCTTCAAACGTTTGGTCCTATTGCCTGGTAGAATTCGTTGATATACGATGCGCCAATTGCCATTGCTTCTGGCTTGAAAAATGAAAGTCCATTTGTCTGCCGACTATCAGTCGGAAACCTGGTTTTATCCAGTTTACTCTCTGGCGGGCCAGCTGACTGCGGTCGAGCTGGTGACGCAATTTGTCCACGACAGCGCACCTATTACGCTGCCGCAGGATTTGCTGTTGCCGCAATTGGACGATGCGCAGCAATTACGTTTGCTGCAGAGCCAGCTTTCATTGCTGGAAAAGTACCGCGACTTTTTTGAGATTAATCAAATTACCGCGTTGGTACGTATTGATGATTCTATGGCCAATACACTTTTAGCCAGCGAATTTCTGTTAAGGAAATTCCGACAAATCCCTTTTATTGTTTTAGATATCAGCGAAACGTTTCCGCAATTATCTTTGGGTAAATCCCATCCATTGCTTGCAGCATTACAAAGTGAGTTTCGTTTATCGCTTTCACAATTTGGCGCAGGAAAAGCACCGGCAACCGCGGTGTACGATAATCTGTTTAGCGTGTTAAAACTGGATAAAGCCTTTATTCACAACCTGGCCAAGCGCGCCTCGTTTACGCCTTTTATTCAGACAGTTATCAATAATTTTTCCGATTTTGCGGACCAGATCATTATTTGTGGTATTGACGATAACCACATGATGGAAAAGATGACCACGTTGAGTGGTGCGCAGCTACAGGGCAGCCTGTTCCCGGTGGTGAAAGCTGAACGTCTTGACGATCTCATCTATTCCGACCTGAATTTACACACCCCTTCGCAGCAGTAACCCTTTCGCCTGTCTTCCGCGCCGCGTCGGCGTTACACTCTCTGTAATCTTATAACTTATTGCGGGTGCCTGATTTAAGCGCACCTTCCGGAGTGTCGATGCAATTTACCAATAGCTGGCAGCAAGAATTACCCGGATTCTATACCGCGCTGGACCCAACGCCATTAGCGGGTGGACGGCTGTTTTATCACAACGCGCCGCTGGCACAAGAGATGGGTTTAGATGATGCGCTGTTCGCCGGCAGCGGGCATGGCGTGTGGTCAGGACGCGAAATGCTGCCCGGCATGTCGCCGCTGGCGCAGGTTTATAGCGGCCATCAGTTTGGCGTCTGGGCCGGACAGCTGGGCGATGGGCGCGGCATTCTGCTGGGTGAACAGCAGCTGGCCAACGGTCGCAAGCTCGACTGGCACTTAAAAGGGGCCGGATTAACCCCTTATTCACGTATGGGCGACGGTCGCGCGGTGATCCGCTCCAGCGTACGCGAATTCCTCGCGTCTGAAGCGCTGCACCATCTTGGCATTCCCACCACGCGCGCGCTGGCGTTAGCCATTGGCGATGAGCCGGTGCTACGCGAAACCCAGGAACGCGGTGCGATGCTGATGCGCATTGCCGACAGCCATCTGCGTTTCGGTCATTTTGAGCATTTCTATTACGGCGGTGAACAAGACAAAGTGCGCCAGCTGGCGGATTACGCCATTCGCCATCACTGGCCGCAGCTCAAGGATGAAGCGGATCGTTACCTGCTGTGGTTCACCGATATCGTTAAACGCACGGCGAGCCTGATCGCCCATTGGCAGAGCGTTGGCTTTGCGCACGGCGTGATGAACACCGATAACATGTCGATTCTGGGCTTAACGCTGGATTACGGTCCTTACGGTTTCCTCGACGACTATCAGCCGGATTACATTTGCAATCACAGTGACTATCAGGGCCGCTACGCTTTCGAAAATCAGCCGATGATTGGCTTGTGGAACCTTAATCGCCTGGCGCATGCCTTGTCGGGATTGATGACCACCGAGCAGCTTAAGCAGGCGCTGGGTCATTATGAAGGTGAACTGATGCGCGTTTGGGGGGAGAAAATGCGTGCCAAACTCGGCTTGCTGACGGCGGATGCTAATGACAACACGCTTCTGACTGGCTTGCTGTCGATGATGACGGCGGAACACAGTGATTACACGCTGACCTTCCGCATGCTGAGCGACACGCAGCAAGATGAAAGCCGTTCGCCGTTGCGTGATGAGTTTATTGATCGTGAGGCCTTTGATCGCTGGTACAGCGATTATCGCCAGCGTTTGTTGCAAGACCACGCCAGCGATGCGCAGCGTCAGGCGGTGATGAAGGCGGCGAATCCGGCGCTGGTGTTACGCAACTATCTGGCACAGCAGGTGATTGAAAAGGTCGAGAACGGCGAGACCAAGGCGTTAGCGAAGCTGCATAGCGCGTTACAGCAACCGTATAGCGATGCGGCCGTCAGCGCAGAGTTGCGCCAACGGCCACCAGAGTGGGGCAAATCGCTGGAAGTGAGTTGTTCCAGCTAGGTCAGAATTAAAAACGGCTGTCGACCGCGGCAGCCAGTTTTGCCAGCACCTCGGCGCTGTCTTCCCAGCCGAGGCACGGATCGGTGATTGACTGACCATAGGTCAGCGCCGCACCGCTCACCACTTTCTGATTCCCTTCCTGCAGGAAACTCTCGATCATCACGCCCGCAACCGCGCGCGATCCGGCACGGATTTGCGCCGCCACATCATCGGCAACGTCACGCTGACGACCGTGCTGCTTCAGGCAGTTGCCGTGGCTGAAGTCGATCACCAATTGCTCCGGCAGATTGAAGTCGCGCAGATTGGCCGCTGCCGCCGCCACATCTTCGGCGTGATAGTTCGGCTGTCGACCGCCGCGCAGGATCACGTGACCATGCGGATTACCGCTGGTTTGATAGATGGTCATCTGACCGTTTTTATCCGGTGACAGGAACATGTGGCTGGCACGCGCGGCGCGAATCGCATCGACCGCGATCTGCACGTTACCGTCGGTGCCGTTTTTGAAACCGACCGGGCAGGAGAGCGCTGACGCCATTTCACGATGAATCTGGCTTTCGGTGGTACGCGCGCCAATCGCGCCCCAGCTGATCAAGTCGGCAATAAACTGGCCGATCACCATATCGAGGAATTCAGTGGCGGTTGGCATGCCCAGCGCGTTGATATCCAGCAGCAGTTTGCGCGCAATGGCGATGCCGCGGTTTACATCGTAGCTGCCATCCAGATCGGGATCGGAGATCAGACCTTTCCAGCCAATCACGGTGCGCGGTTTTTCGAAATAGGCACGCATCACGATTTCCAGACGATCTTTATGGCGCTCACGCAGCACGTTCAGACGTTCAGCATACTCAATCGCCGCTTTAGGATCGTGCAACGAGCAAGGACCAATAATCACCAGCAGACGCGGATCTTCACCGGTCAGAATGCGCGCGATGCGCTGGCGGGAAGCGGTGACGTTGGCGGCAATCTCTGCCGAAATAGGGTGTTCATGCGCGAGCGCAGCCGGAGTCAGCAGGCTACCGATGCGCGCGGTACGCAGTTCATCAGTCTTGTTCATTGAGATTCTCAAAAATTTGTTCTTCGCAGCGGTGAAATACCGGGAAGTGATGGTGATCACAATAAACTAATAGCCTGCGAATTCAACCTGCTAAAAACAAAGGTCTTAAAACCAGACGGAAGCCAGACTTTACGATTGCAATACAGGCCAGGTATGTGGCGGGAGGTCGCCATTTATGGCGACCGGCAGAGAAACCTAATACATGCTGCGGCTCAGACCCATGATATCGAGAATTTTGGTTGCGATCTCTTCCACCGAATAGTTGGTGCTGTTGAGATAACGAATCTGGTTGGTGCGGAACAGCGCTTCCACTTCGCCTACTTCGAGACGGCACTGGCGCAACGAAGCGTAGCGGGTATTTTCCGCGCGCTCCTGGCGAATCGCCGCCAGGCGTTCCGGGTCGATGGTTAAACCAAACAACTTATGCTGATGTGCACGCAGCGCCGGCGGCAGTTTCAGGTTATCCATATCATCGGCGATAAACGGATAGTTAGCGGCACGCACGCCAAACTGCATTGCCAGATACAAGCTGGTGGGCGTCTTCCCGCAGCGAGATACGCCGAGCAGAATCACCTGCGCATCTTCGAGGCCGCGCAGGGAAATGCCATCATCATGCGCAAGGGTGTAATCGATGGCGGCGATGCGCGCGTCATATTTGCCGAGGTTGCTGGCGGTCAAACCGTGCGTGCGGTGCGCCACCGGCATTGACGCCACGCCGAGTTCGCTCTGCAACGGTGCTACCAGCGCCTGCACGATGTCCTGACAAAAGCCTTCGCTTTCGAGAATAATTTCACGGACGTCGGGTGTGACGATGGAGAAGAACACCAGCGGGCGCACGCCGCTCTGCTGGTAGAGCGCGTTGATCTGCGCTTTAACCGCCTGAGCGCGTTGCACATTCTCGACAAATGGCAGCGTCACGCTGTGGGTTATTACCGGGAACTGGGATAACACCGCATGGCCCAGCACTTCGGCGGTAATGGCGGTGCCATCAGAGATGTAGAATACGCTGCGTTCAGTGTTCATAGTGCAAATATCCTCTTGCCTGGCAATGCCCAAGTTGTCGATGACAATATTTCATTTTAAATAATATTAAAATGAAATATCCATATTGTCCGCTATTGCGCTCACAAAGATGAATCAGCGAATAATCAATATTAGATGAAATGCTGTTTTGAAAAGCATTATTTTCGCGCATTTTCCTTTTCGCGCATGAAATAAAGTGTGAAGGCGTTGCGCAACAAAAATCAATCGCTAACCCTCTGAAAAGGGGAAAAATATCGCTACAGCAATCTATTAGCGTGAAATAGGGCGGTTGCGCAACACAATTAATTCTAAGTACTAATCCGATTTTGTCTTTCTTTTCCTGCTTTAACGATTCAACACTTAGTCTTTATTAATCGGTTGTGCCAGGCTGGTTTGGCGAATAGCAAAATGTTCCATGTGTATTCACATCATTTAAAAGGATAATCTCAATGTCCAATCAAGACCAACAGTCGCTAGTGCTCTGGTACAACCAGCTTGGCATGCATGATGTTGATCGGGTGGGAGGCAAGAATGCTTCCCTTGGAGAAATGATTACGAATTTGTCGTCGCTGGGTGTTTCCGTACCAAACGGTTATGCGACCACATCTTACGCGTTTAATCTGTTCCTCGATCAAAGCGGACTGAACCAGCGGATCTATGATTTGCTGGATAAAACGGATGTTGATGATGTTGCTGAGCTCGCGCAAGCGGGTAAACAGATTCGTCAATGGGTGATCGATACGCCATTCCAGCCTGAACTGGAAGCGGCAATTCGTAGCGCCTACGAACAACTCTCTGCTGATGATGCCGACGCCTCCTTTGCGGTGCGCTCGTCAGCCACCGCCGAGGATATGCCCGACGCCTCGTTTGCCGGCCAGCAGGAGACTTTCCTTAACGTGCAGGGTTATGACGCGGTCATCATCGCAGTGAAGCACGTTTATGCCTCCTTATTTAACGATCGTGCCATCTCTTACCGTGTGCATCAGGGCTACGACCATCGCGGCGTGGCGCTCTCGGCCGGTATTCAGCGCATGGTGCGATCGGACCTCGCCTCGTCGGGCGTGATGTTCACCATTGATACCGAATCGGGCTTTGATCAAGTGGTGTTTATCACCTCCGCCTTTGGTTTGGGCGAAATGGTGGTGCAGGGCGCGGTAAACCCCGACGAGTTCTACGTGCATAAACCCACGCTGGCCGCCAATCGTCCGGCGATTGTGCGCCGCACCATGGGCTCAAAAAAGCTGCGCATGGTGTATGCGGATTCGCAGGAGCATGGCGAGCAGGTGCGGATTGAAGATGTCGAGCAGGAACAGCGCGATCGCTTCAGCTTAACCGATGACGAAGCGCAGGCGCTGGCGCGTCAGGCGGTGCTGATTGAGCAGCACTACAAACGCCCAATGGACATTGAATGGGCGAAAGATGGCCACACCGGCAAACTGTTCATCGTGCAGGCGCGTCCGGAAACGGTGCGCTCCAACGGTCAGGTGATGGAACGTTATACGCTGCAGGGCAAAGGCAACGTGGTGGTCGAAGGCCGCGCCATTGGTCATCGCATCGGCGCCGGTGAAGTCAAAGTCATCCACGACATCAGCGAGATGCATCGCATTGAAAAAGGCGATGTGCTGGTAACTGACATGACCGATCCCGATTGGGAACCGATCATGAAGAAAGCCTCAGCCATCGTCACCAATCGCGGCGGTCGTACTTGCCACGCAGCGATCATCGCGCGTGAGCTGGGCATTCCGGCGGTGGTGGGCTGTGGCGATGCCACCGATCACCTGAAAGATGGCCACAAAGTCACGGTTTCCTGCGCCGAAGGTGATACCGGTTATGTCTATGACGAACTGCTGGACTTCGAAGTGACCAGCTCGCAGGTCGATACCATGCCGGAACTGCCGCTGAAGATCATGATGAACATCGGTAATCCGGATCGTGCGTTCGATTTCGCCTGCTTGCCGAACGAAGGTGTTGGCCTGGCGCGTCTGGAGTTCATTATCAACCGTATGATTGGCGTGCATCCCAAAGCGTTGCTGGAGTTTGATCAGCAAACGCCGGAATTGCAGCAGCAGATTCGTCAGATGATGAAAGGCTTTGATGACCCGATTGAGTTCTACATCGGCCGTCTGACCGAAGGGATTGCGACGCTGGGTGCCGCATTTGCGCCGAAGCGCGTGATTGTGCGTCTTTCCGATTTCAAAACCAACGAATACGCCAACCTGGTGGGTGGCGAGCGTTATGAGCCGGAAGAAGAGAACCCGATGCTCGGTTTCCGTGGCGCCGGTCGCTACGTTGCTGACAACTTCCGCGACTGCTTCAGGCTGGAGTGCGAAGCGGTGAAGCGCGTGCGTAACGAAATGGGGCTGACCAACGTTGAAATCATGATTCCGTTCGTGCGTACCGTCGATCAAGCCGAAGCGGTGGTCGCCGAGCTGGCGAAAAACGGTCTGAAGCGCGGCGAGAATGGCCTGAAAGTGATCATGATGTGTGAGATCCCGTCCAACGCCTTGCTGGCTGAGCAGTTCCTCGAGCACTTCGATGGCTTCTCCATCGGCTCTAACGACATGACGCAGTTGGCGCTGGGCCTCGATCGTGACTCTGGCGTGGTGTCCGCGCTGTTTGATGAACGTAATGATGCCGTGAAAGCGCTGTTATCGATGTCGATCAAAGCGGCGAAAAAACAGGGCAAATACGTCGGTATTTGCGGTCAGGGACCGTCGGATCATCAGGACTTTGCGGCATGGTTAATGGAGCAGGGCATTGATAGCCTGTCGCTTAATCCGGATACCGTGGTTGAAACCTGGTTGAGTTTGGCAGAGCTGAACGCATCCAAACATTAACCAGGCGGTAATTTGATGCATCAGATGAGAATTTGACGTGTCATTAATGTAATTATCAAGGTCAGCGCTGCTGGCCTTGTTTTTTTGTCTGAAAAAAAGCCAAAAAAAAGCCCATCACAGGGGATGGGCAAAGACTACACACAGCAATTCTTCACTTTACTCAGGGGAATAAGGTTGTTTAGAAATCAGTAGCTTGATTCAAAACATAGGAAACATGTTATTGATCAGGCTCGCTGGCGTCTTTAAGAATCCTCTTATTAGTTTAAAGCTGATAACCTTTCGTGGCCTTTTTCTTCCCTGTTAAGAGGCAATTCAGCTGTAAAAATAATCATTCCGTAAGAGAATTCCGCCTAAAGCGCCTAAAACTGCGTTTTTTCTTAAAAACCGCTTATGAAAAAAAATTATTATCAGTAAGAAATGCGCGGTGGCGATGTTGGGGCATTAGGCGGGTTAAAGTAAGGCCAATGTAAAACTGAGAGAACGTGTATCTTCACTGAGTGGGCGTTAATGTGAATGAGGTCGCCATGAACGGCGACCCGGCGGGGAACGCTTAATGTAGTTCTTCTTCGTGATCGGCCAACGCTTCGATGGCGGTCTGCACATCGTCATCCGGTTCGGGCGCTTCATGCATCCACACTGAAACCAGACGATAAGACACCGCCAGGACCACCGGACCGATAAACAGCCCAATCATACCGAAAGCAATCAATCCGCCAATAACGCCGGAAAGAATCAGGATCATCGGTAAATCGGCACCCATGCGAATCAACACCGGACGCAACACGCTGTCCAGCGTACCGACCACGCAACTCCACACCAGCAGCACCGTGCCCCACGTGGTATCGCCGCTCCAGTACAGCCAGATAATCGCTGGCACTAACACTACCAGCGGCCCGAGCTGCACCAGGCAGGTCAGAATCATCAACACGGTTAACAGCGTGGCGTAAGGAATGCCGGAAATGGCTAAACCAATACCGCCGAGCACGCCCTGAACCAGCGCGGTGACCACCACGCCTAGCGCCACAGCACGAATCGCCTGACCGGCCAGCAGCACTGCGGCATCGCCACGGCGTCCACTCATGCGATAGGCAAAATGACGAATGCCGTGGCCCACCTGCTCGCCGCGCCAGTAGAGCAGCACGCTGAACAACAGCATCACGATGAGGTGCATCATAAAGCGGCCGAAGTGGCCGGCCTGCGCCACAAAGAAGCCGGTGGTGCGACCAATATAAGGCTGCACCTGATTCAGCATCGCCGCGCCGCCGCCATCCACTAATTTGTGGTAGCTCGAGTAGAGTTTCCTGCCGACGTAGGGAATCTGTCGCAACCAATCGAAGTCAGGCATTACCAGATGGCGCTGCGTTGCCCAGGCGATCACCGGCGCACTGTTATCAATCAGGCTGCTGACCAGCAGGGCGATAGGAATAATAAACAGCAGTAATAGCAAAATGGTCATGGCGATCACCGCCAGCGAGCGGCGTCCCCACAACATGTGCTGTAGACGAATCATCAACGGCCAGGTGGCGATCACCACCATGCTGGCCCAGGCGAAGCCTAGAATAAAGGGCTGCACCACCCACAGACTGGCGATGATCATGATTAGAATGAACATCAGTGAAAACAGCATTTGCGGTAAATCCATACCGCGTTGCAGGTCTTTCATCACAACGGTTAACCTCGATTGAATCCTTCAGAGTGGGGCTGAACAGCCCTGATTAATGATGATCTATTTCCTGAAAATTAAACAGGAAAAGCAGCGACGGCGGCGCGCTTTCCTGAAAAAACAGCAGCCAGCAGAAAAGTATGATAAAACCAAGGGCTGAAAAAAATCACGACGCAAACGTTTACAACATCTCGGTCACTCAATAATGATCCCACAGATTTCTCAGGCACCGGGCCTCGTTCAACTGGTGCTGACATTCCTGCAGTCCTTGAAAGAGCAAGGCTTTACCGGCGATACCGCCACCAGCTATGCCGATCGCCTCTCGCTTGCCACCGACAACAGTATTTATCAGCTGCTGCCTGATGCGGCGCTGTTTCCGCGCTCGACGGCGGATGTGGCGTTGATTGCGCGCCTTGCCGGTGAAACCCGTTTTACCAGCCTGGTGTTTACGCCACGCGGTGGCGGCACCGGCACCAACGGACAGTCGCTGAATCAGGGCATCGTGGTAGATCTGTCGCGCTACATGAACCGCATCCTGGAAATCAACACCGAGCAAGGTTGGGTGCGGGTTGAAGCGGGCGTGGTGAAAGATCAGCTCAATGCGTGGCTCAAGCCGTATGGCTTCTTCTTCTCGCCGGAGCTCTCCACCAGCAACCGCGCCACGCTCGGCGGCATGATCAACACCGATGCTTCAGGCCAGGGTTCGCTGGTGTATGGCAAAACCTCCGATCACGTGGAAGGCCTGCGCGCGGTGCTGCTGGGTGGCGATATCCTTGATACGCGCGCCATGCCGACTGAACTGGCGGAACAGCTGGCCAGCACGCCGACCGCGGAAGGGCGCATTTACCAGCAGGTGTTGAGTCGCTGCCGCGAACAGCGCGATCTGATTCTGGAGAAATTCCCCAAGCTCAATCGCTTCCTGACCGGCTACGATTTGCGTCATGTGTTCAGCGACGATTTGCAGACGTTTGATTTGACGCGTTTGCTGTGCGGCGCGGAAGGCACATTGGCCTTTATTACCGAAGCACGCCTCGACATCACGCCCATCCCTAAAGTGCGCCGTCTGGTCAACATCAAATACGATTCATTCGACTCGGCCCTGCGTAACGCCCCTTTTATGGTGGAAGCCAAAGCGCTGTCGGTGGAAACCGTTGACTCGAAAGTCCTGAATCTGGCGCGAGAAGATATCGTCTGGCATTCGGTAAATGAATTGATTACCGATGTGCCAGATAAACAGATGCTGGGGCTCAACATCGTGGAGTTTGCCGGTGACGATGGCGAACTGATTGAGCAGCAGATCAGCACGCTATGTCAGCGCTTAGAAGAGCTGATGCAGCAGCAGATGGGCGGCGTCATCGGCTATCAACTGTGTGACGATTTAGGCGGTATCGAGCGCATCTATAATATGCGCAAAAAAGCGGTTGGCCTGTTGGGGAACGCCAAAGGGCGCGCCAAGCCGATTCCGTTTGTGGAAGATACCGCGGTGCCACCAGAACAGCTGGCGGATTACATCGTCGATTTTCGCGCGCTGCTTGACAGCCACGGCCTGAGCTACGGCATGTTTGGGCACGTGGATGCGGGCGTGCTGCATGTGCGTCCGGCGCTGGATATGTGCGATCCGCAGCAGGAGCTGCTGATGAAGCAGATCTCCGATGAAGTGGTGGCGCTGACCGCGCGCTACGGCGGTTTATTGTGGGGCGAGCACGGCAAAGGTTTCCGCGCGCAGTACAGCCCGGAGTTCTTTGGCGAAACGTTATTCAATGAGCTGCGCCGCATCAAAGCCGCGTTCGATCCTGACAACCGCATGAATCCCGGCAAAATCTGTACGCCGCTCGGCAGTGATGAACCGATGATGCAGGTTGATGCGGTGAAACGCGGCACCTACGATCGGCAGATTCCGGTTACGGTGCGCAACGAGTGGCGCGGTGCGATGGAGTGTAATGGCAACGGTTTGTGCTTCAACTTCGATGCACGTAGCCCAATGTGCCCGTCGATGAAAATTACCCGCAACCGCATTCACTCGCCGAAAGCGCGCGCCACACTCACGCGTGAATGGCTGCGTTTGCTCTCCGAGCAGGGCGTGGATCCTACCCAACTTGAGCAGGCGCTGCCGAAACAGGGCGCCAGCTTGCGTACGCTGATTCAGCGCACGCGTAATACCTGGCACGCAAATCAGGGCGAATATGACTTCTCACACGAAGTGAAAGAGGCGATGTCGGGCTGCCTGGCGTGTAAAGCCTGCTCGACGCAGTGCCCAATCAAGATCGATGTGCCGAACTTCCGTTCACGCTTCCTGCAGCTGTATCACACCCGCTATCTGCGCCCGATGAGCGATCATCTGGTGGCCACTGTGGAGAGTTATGCGCCGCTGATGGCCAAAGCGCCTAAGGTGTTCAACTTTTTCCTCAAGCAGCCGTGGATGCGCGAACTGAGCAAAAAGCATATCGGCATGGTGGATTTGCCGCTGCTGTCATCGCCGAGCCTCAAGCAGCAGTTAGGCGGCCATCCAGCGATGAACCTGACGCTGGAGCAGTTAGAAGCGCTGGATGCGGCGCAACGCGAAAACTGCGTGCTGGTGGTGCAAGATCCCTTTACCAGCTATTACGAGGCACAGCTGGTCACCGATTTCGTCAAGCTGATTGAGAAACTCGGTTATCGTCCGGTGCTACTGCCGTTCTCACCGAATGGCAAGGCGCAGCATGTGAAAGGCTTCCTGCAGCGCTTTGCGCGCACCGCCAGCAAAACCGCTGATTTTCTCAATCGCGTGGCAAAACTGGGCATGCCGATGGTCGGTGTCGATCCGGCGACAGTGCTCTGTTACCGCGATGAGTACCATCAGGTGCTGGGCGAGCAGCGCGGCGAGTTTAACGTGCAGCTGGTGCATGAGTGGCTGCAAACCGCCTTGTCGGCACGTGCGGAGCAAACCGCCAGCGGCGAAGCCTGGTATCTGTTTGCGCACTGCACCGAAGTGACCGCGCTACCGTCCACGCCGAATCAGTGGCAGAGCATTTTTGCGCGCTTTGGTGCGAAGCTGGAAAACGTCAATGTGGGCTGCTGCGGAATGGCGGGAACCTACGGCCATGAAAGCGTAAACCTGGAGAATTCGCTGGGGATTTATGAGCTGTCCTGGCATCCGCAATTGCAAAAGCTGCCGCGTCAGCGCTGTCTGGCAACCGGTTTTTCGTGTCGTAGCCAGGTAAAACGCGCAGAAGGCAATGGCATGCGTCATCCACTGCAAGCATTACTGGAAATGATGTAAACAAATTGTAGGAGACGTCACAAAGCTGGATTAGAATATCCAGCCTGCGTGGCGAACAAAATCACTCTGCAGGCGGGTGGCTTGATCCCACTCGCCGCTGAGCGCCAGTTGATGACACAAGCGTGTTAATGACAGGCGCGCCAGTTGATAGGCCTGAATCCGGAACAAACGGTCACGATCGGCATTGCCCATCTCCTGCACTAAGCGGTGATGGAGCTTGCCCATGGCATGCAGAAAGCTGTGATCGTCGCCGTTGATTTCGCAGATTTCTGCCATATCAAGACAGGTGTCGTTAAAGCGACGCAGTTGGTCGAGCGTGCAATCAGTGCGGTTGAGCTTTGCCTGAGCCATGTAGAAGTCAACGGTGATATCACGCACCGAAAACTTATATTCGTCGATTTTATGTTGTAACCAGGCTGAGACGGTAAGCGTCATATCGCCACCTTTTTAGGTTAATGATAATCATTATCATATTAAACCGCGTCAGGAATGCAATTCCCGCTGTGAAATTTTATTGATTTCCTCTGCCTGTTACTAAAATCGGTAATAACAATTTCTTTACATAGTGGAAAGGCGTAACCTATCAATCAGGATGGAAACGTAAAATTGATTTTGGAAATTTTACGACAATTTAACGGGTTACGTTGGTCAGGCGCGCACGGGAATGCTGCCGTCAATCTGCTTTGAAGCGACTATGCTTAATAAAGCAGCAGTAAAAAACAGCACGAGATGATTATCCCTGCAAAACAAGAGGTTGAAGTGATATCTGATATCACTACCATAGGGGGATAGCCTGAAAAGGCTCAGACATACGAGGTAGCACAATGTCATCAGTAAATGCCGACTCTTTTTCACCCGAAGATTTCGTCTGGAAAGGGCTCACGCTGACCGAATCGGCAGCGAAACAGATTCTTAACCTGGTAGAACAAGACCCTGAAGTCAAGGGCTTGAAACTGGGTGTGAAAACGTCCGGCTGTGCCGGTTTTGGGTACGTTATGGACCTGGTGAAAGATCCTGCCGATGACGACCTGCAGTTTGAGCAATTCGGCGCAAAACTGTTTGTGCCACTTCAGGCGATGCCGTTTGTTGACGGTACCGAGCTGGATTATGTCCGCGAAGGTCTTAACCAGATTTTTAAATTCAACAACCCTAAAGCTCAACACGCCTGCGGGTGCGGTGAAAGCTTTGGCGTCGAGTAAGTGAAATATGTCACGACACAGCGAAGCATCTGACGATGTACAAATGTGGGAAGGTAAGCTCAACTATAAAGAGGGCTTCTTTACCCAGTTACAAACTGAAGAATTTGCCCACGGCATCAATGAAGATGTGGTGCGCGCCATTTCGGCTAAACGTAACGAACCTGAATGGATGCTTGAATTCCGTCTCAAGGCGTTCCGCGCCTGGGAGCAAATGGAAGAGCCGCACTGGCTGAAAGCGCATTACGAGAAACTGGATTATCAGGATTACAGCTACTATTCCGCGCCGTCCTGCGGCAACTGTGATGACAGCTGTGCTTCTGAACCCGGTGCCACGCAAACCTCCGGCAGCGTCGCGTCCAGTGACTACCTGACGAAGGAAGTGGAAGACGCGTTCAACCAGTTAGGCGTTCCGGTGCGTGAAGGTCGTGAAGTGGCGGTGGATGCGATTTTCGACTCCGTCTCGGTTTCAACCACCTATCGCGGCAAGCTGGCGGAGCAGGGCATCATCTTCTGCTCGTTCGGCGAAGCGATTCACGATCACCCTGAGCTGGTGCAGAAGTATCTCGGCACCGTCGTGCCGCCAAACGATAACTTCTTCGCTGCGCTGAACTCCGCTGTGGCCTCTGACGGTACCTTCGTTTATATCCCGAAAGGTGTACGTTGCCCGATGGAGCTGTCGACCTATTTCCGCATCAACGCGGCAAAAACCGGTCAGTTCGAGCGCACCATTTTGATCGCCGATGAAGACAGCTACGTCAGCTACATCGAAGGTTGCTCTGCGCCTGTGCGTGACACCTATCAGCTGCACGCCGCAGTGGTAGAAGTGATCATCCATAAAAACGCTGAAGTGAAATACTCCACCGTACAGAACTGGTTCCCAGGCGGCGAAGGCGAGGGCGGTATCCTCAACTTCGTGACCAAACGTGCTCTGTGCGAAGGCGATCACAGCAAGATGTCCTGGACGCAGTCTGAGACGGGTTCGGCGATCACCTGGAAATATCCTAGCTGCATTCTGCGCGGTGATTACTCGATCGGTGAGTTCTACTCGGTCGCACTGACCGCAGGCCGCCAGCAGGCGGATACCGGTACCAAGATGATTCACATCGGTAAAAACACCAAGTCGACCATCATCTCCAAAGGTATCTCTGCCGGTAAGAGTCAGAACACCTATCGTGGCCTGGTGAAAATCATGCCAACCGCGACCAACGCGCGTAACTTCACCCAGTGTGATTCGATGCTGATTGGTGCCGAGTGCGGTGCGCACACCTTCCCGTATGTGGAAACGCGCAACAACACCGCCCATCTGGAGCACGAAGCCACCACCTCGCGCATCGGTGAAGATCAGATGTTCTACTGCCTGCAGCGTGGCATCAGCGAAGAAGATGCGATCTCAATGATCGTCAACGGCTTCTGCAAAGACGTTTTCTCCGAGCTGCCACTGGAATTCGCCGTGGAAGCGCAAAAATTGTTAGCTATCAGCCTTGAGCACAGTGTGGGCTGATGCCCGTTGCCGGAAGCAATGTGAAGGAAAGAGTATGTTAAGCATTAAAGATTTGCAGGTTAGCGTTGAAGACAAAGAGATTTTGCGCGGTCTGAACCTTGAAGTGAAACCGGGCGAAGTCCACGCCATCATGGGACCGAACGGTTCAGGTAAAAGTACCCTGTCTGCAACGCTGGCTGGCCGTGAAGATTACGAAGTCACTGGCGGTTCTGTCACCTTCAAGGGCAAAGATCTGCTGGAGCTTGAGCCAGAAGAGCGTGCCGGTGAAGGCATCTTCATGGCGTTCCAGTATCCGGTAGAAATTCCGGGCGTCAGCAACCAGTTTTTCCTGCAGACCTCGGTCAACGCGGTACGTAAATACCGTGAGCAGGAGCCGCTGGACCGTTTCGACTTCCAGGATTTCATCGAAGATAAAATCCAGCTGCTGAAGATGCCAGAAGATTTGCTGACCCGTTCAGTGAACGTGGGCTTCTCTGGTGGTGAGAAGAAGCGCAACGACATCCTGCAGATGGCGGCACTGGAACCTGAGCTGTGCATCCTTGATGAAACCGACTCCGGTCTGGATATCGATGCGCTGAAAATCGTGGCAGAAGGCGTAAACAGCCTGCGCGACGGTAAGCGTTCATTCATCATCGTGACGCACTACCAGCGTATTCTGGATTACATCAAGCCGGACCACGTACATGTGCTGTATCAGGGCAAGATCGTTAAATCTGGCGACTTCTCGCTGGTGAAACAGTTGGAGGAGCAAGGCTATGGCTGGCTTACCGACCAGGAGTGATAACGCCCTGCAGCAGTGGCATCATCTGTTTGAATTGCGCGGTGACGTACGTTCTTTGCAGGCGCAGCAGCACTGGCAGCAACTGATGCGTGTCGGCCTGCCGACGCGTAAGCATGAAAACTGGAAATACACGCCGCTTGATGGCCTGTTGGCGCAGCAGTTTGTGCTGCCGCAGCCGCAGGAAGTGAGCGCGGAACAAGTTGAAGCGCTGGCGCTGCCGGTTGATGCGGTGCGTTTGGTGTTTGTTGACGGTCGTTTTCAGGCTGAATTGAGCAGCCGTGATACCGGCCTGTTTGAAATTCAGCATGCGCAGGCTTCTGAGCGTCGTCCGCTACCGGCACCGATTCAGCCGGAAGTGTTCCTGCATCTGACTGAAAGTCTGGCAGAAGAAGCCACGACAATTCGTCTGGCGCGTGGTAAATCAGCGGCTAAACCGCTTTATCTGTTGCACATCACCAGCGGTCAGGATGCGGGCACTAACACCGTGCACCATCGCCACCATCTGCAGCTGGAAGCCAGCGCAGAAGCGGAAGTGATTGAGCACTATGTCACGCTGAATGACGTGGCGCACTTTACCGGCGCGCGTTTCACTTTCGACGTGGCCGACAATGCCAAACTGCAGCACATCAAACTGTCATTTGAGAGCGAGAAAGCTTACCACTTCGCGCACAATGATGTGGTGATGGGCCGCGATGCGAATGTGGCCACTACCAGCTTCCTGCTGGGTGCCGGCTTATCGCGTCATAACACCAGCGCGCAGCTGAATGGCGAAAATACCAATCTGGCGATCAACAGCTTGTCGTTGCCGGTGAATCAGGAAGTGTGCGATACCCGCAGCTATCTGGAACACAACAAAGGCTACTGCACCAGCCGTCAGATGCATAAAGTCATCGCGCGCGATAAAGGTCGTGCGGTGTTCAACGGCATGATCAAAGTGGCGCAGCACGCGCTGAAAACCGATGGACAGATGACCAACAACAACCTGTTGCTGGGCCGTCTGGCTGAAGTGGACACCAAGCCGCAGCTGGAAATCTATGCGGATGACGTGAAGTGCAGCCACGGTGCGACCATTGGTCGTATTGATGAAGAGCAGATGTTCTACCTGCGCTCGCGCGGCATCGATGAGACTGCCGCACAGCGTATGATCATCCATGCCTTTGCCGCTGAACTCACCGAAACGCTGGAGAATCCGGTACTGCGTCAGGTGGTGCTGCAGCGCATTGCCGCGCGTATCCCGGGAGTTGAGTCATGAGTTTCGATCTCGAACGCATCAGAGCGGAATTTCCGATTCTGAAACGTGAGGTCAACGGACATCCGCTGGCCTACCTTGATAGCGCGGCCAGCGCACAGCGCCCGCTCGCGGTCATCAATGCGGAAAGTTATTTCTACCAGCACGGCTATGCGGCCGTGCACCGTGGTATCCATTCGTTGAGCGCGCAGGCGACCACCGACATGGAGAACGTACGTCATCAGGCCGCGCGTTTTCTTAACACCGCTTCGCCAGAAGAGATTATTTTCGTCAAAGGCACCACGGAAGCCATCAATCTGGTGGCGAACAGTTGGGGCGGCAGTCAGTTGCAGCCGGGCGACAACATCATCGTCACCGAGATGGAGCATCACGCTAACATCGTGCCGTGGCAAATAGTGGCGCAGCGTACCGGCGCAGAAATTCGCGTTTTGCCGCTGAATGCGCAGGGCGAGCTGGCGCTGGAACAGCTGAGCGGCTTGATTGATAGCCGCACCCGTTTGCTGGCGGTCACCCACGTTTCTAACGTGCTCGGCACCGTCAATCCCGTAAAAACTATCGTGGCACAAGCGAAAGCCGCTGGTGTGATTACGTTGGTGGATGGCGCGCAGGCGGTGATGCATCACACGGTGGATGTGCAGGATATCGACTGCGATTTCTACGCTTTCTCCGGCCATAAAATTTATGGTCCGACCGGCATTGGTGTGTTGTATGCGCGTAAAGCGTTGCAGGAGATCATGCCACCCTGGGAAGGCGGCGGTTCGATGATTTCGGAGGTTGTGCTGCCAACCGGCACCACCTTTAACACTACACCATGGCGTTTCGAAGCGGGCACGCCAAATACCGGCGGCATCATTGGTTTGGGTGCGGCGTTAACGTGGATCAGCGAACTGGGCCTGGACGTGATTCATCAGCGCGAATCGATGCTGATGCGTTATGCGCTGGACAAACTGGCTTCGGTGCCGGATCTGGTGATTTACGGCCCGGAAAGCCGCAGCGGCGTAGTGGCCTTCAACCTCGGTAACCATCACGCCTTTGATGTCGGTAGTTTCCTTGATCAATACGGTATTGCGATCCGCACCGGCCATCACTGTGCGATGCCGCTGATGCGTCATTATGCGGTGCCGGCCATGTGTCGTGCCTCCTTCGCGCTGTATAACACCGAAGAAGAAGCCGATCGTCTGGCCGCAGGTTTGACCCGTATTCATCGTCTGCTGGGCGGTTGAGCAGACTTCAGGAGTGATTCATGGCGAATTTGCCAGATAAAGAGAGATTAGTGCGTAACTTTAATCGTTGCGCTAACTGGGAAGAGAAGTACCTCTACATCATTGAACTCGGTGGGAAATTACCAGAATCCTCCGAAAGCTTACAGCAGCCGGAACACGTGATTTCAGGTTGTCAGAGCCAGGTGTGGATACGCATGACCCCGCAGGCCGATGGCACCATTGCCC
Organism: Kluyvera sp. 1366; assembly: GCF_054823405.1. Lineage (NCBI taxonomy): Bacteria > Pseudomonadati > Pseudomonadota > Gammaproteobacteria > Enterobacterales > Enterobacteriaceae > Kluyvera > Kluyvera sp. 1366. The sequence continues at coordinate 56,093 of NZ_JBTRDW010000006.1, read as the reverse complement.
TCGAAGGCGACAGCGATGCCGCCATCGTTAAAGGGTTGATTGCAGTGGTATTTAGCCTGTATCAAGGGCTTAAGGCGTCAGAGATTCTCGATCTCGATGTGCGCCACTGGTTCGGCGAATTGGCGCTGACCTCACATCTCACTCCCTCGCGTTCGCAGGGGCTGGAAGCGATGATCCGCGCGATCCGGCATAACGCTCAGACCCTCAGCTAAGTTACACTCTCCAGACCCCGGCTTGACCGGGGTCTGTTCTATCCGACAAAGAGAAAATTGCATGAAACCAGCCTTACGTTTAGCCGGTGCATTGCTGTTGTCCTGTTGCGGACTCTCTGCACCTGCATTTGCTACGGAATATCCCCTACCGGCCGATAACAGCCGTTTGATTGGCGAAAACACCCTGACCACCGTGCCGGATGACAAGCGGCCGCTGGAGAGCATTGCCGCACGTTATAAGATAGGCATGCTCGGCATGCTTGAAGCTAATCCAGGCGTTGATCCCTGGCTCCCCAAGGCTGGCACACAATTAACCGTGCCACTGCAGATGCTGCTACCCGATGCACCGCGGGAAGGTATCGTGATTAACCTCGCGGAACTGCGACTTTACTATTATCCGAAAGGTGAAGATCGTGTGGTCGTCTATCCGATCGGGATCGGTCAGTTAGGCGCTATGACGCCAACCATGGTCACCAGCATCAGCCAGAAAATCCCGAATCCTACCTGGACGCCAACCACCAATATCCGCAAGCGCTACGCCAAAGAGGGCATTACTTTGCCGGGCGTGGTGCCAGCCGGGCCTGATAACCCAATGGGGCTGTTTGCGATGCGTCTGGCGCGTGGGACCGGTCAGTATTTGATTCACGGCACCAATGCTGACTTTGGTATTGGCATGCGCGTGAGTTCCGGCTGCATTCGCCTGCGACCGGATGATATTGAAGCGCTGTTCAATAGCGTGCCGAAAGGGACGCGGGTGCAGGTGATCAATCAGCCCATCAAATATGCGATTGAACCCGACGGTAAGCGCTACGTTGAAGTGCATCAGCCGTTATCACGTAATGATAAGGACGATCCGCAAACCATGCCGATTGCGCAGTCAGCGCAGCTGAAAGCCTTCTCGAAGAGCGAGAAGAGTGATACGGCGTTGATCAAGGAAGCGATAGCCCGACGTTCCGGGATGCCGGTATTAGTGAGCAGCGGTGAGCCGGTGACAGATGAAAGCGCAGTACCAATGGAGCAGCGTGGTGAGGCCGTGGCGCAGCCCTGAATTCGGACCAGAGAATCGCAGAATCAGGACAAAAAAAATGGTGCCACATGGGCACCATTTTTCAAACCAGAACTCTTACTTACGGTAAGAGTGAGCCTGGTTGTCCAGACGCTGGTTAGCACGAGCTGCGTCATCTTTAGCAGCCTGAACGTCAGAACGGATTGCGTTCACGTCGTTGCTCAGCTGATCAACTTTAGCGTTCAGAGTCTGAACGTCTGAAGACAGTTGGTCGATTTTAGCGTTGCTTGAGCAACCAGCCAGCATAGTTGAAGCCAGGATTACAGCGCCCAGTACCAGTTTAGTGCGATTCATTCTTTATACCCTCTAGATTGAGTTAATCTCCATGTAGCGTTACAAGTATTACACAAAGCTTTTTGAGTTGAGAATAAATTTTTGATGAGAACATGCTTAAATTTGATCGTTCGCTCAAAGAAACAGCATTTAACAGAAGATGATGAAAATAATTAGCTAAAACAGAGAGATTTAATCGGACTAACCTTAATCATACGAGATTTTGAATAGTTAATTTCGATTGGAAATTTCTGGCTTTTGTATTACCTCTGCAATAAAAAAAGCGCCTTTAAAAGGCGCTTTTAAATAAAAATTCAGTTGCTAATCAGATTACATGTACAGACGCGGTGTTTGTCGTTCCGCTTGGTACTAATGCACCTGAAACCATTACCACCACATCGCCTTTCTGCGCATATCCGCTTTCCAGCGCCATTTCTTTACCAATGCGGTAGAAATCATCAGTTGAGGCAATTTCTCTCACCAGATGAGTTTCGATACCTTTGCTCAGAATCAGCTGACGAGCGGTGGTTTCGTTGGTGGTGAGCGCCAGAATGGTGGCATCCGGGAAATACTTACGGATAGCTTTAGCAGATTTACCACCTTCGGTGGCTACAACAATCAGTGGTGCTTCCAGCTTCTCTGCAGTCTCAACGGCACCGCGGCATACCGCTTCGGTGATGCGCAGCTTGCGTGAGTCCTGCAGCGAGTCAATGCGCGATTTCATCACGCGATCGGTACGCTCACAGATGGTCGCCATGATGGTGACCGACTCCAGTGGATAACGACCTTTAGCACTCTCACCAGACAGCATGACCGCATCGGTACCGTCGAGGATGGCGTTCGCCACGTCGCCGGCTTCCGCGCGGGTAGGGCGTGGGTTCTTGATCATGGAATCCAGCATCTGCGTCGCGGTGATGACCACTTTGCGTGCTTTATTACATTTCTTAATCATCATCTTCTGCGCGAAGATCACTTCCTCAACCGGGATCTCAACGCCGAGGTCGCCACGAGCAACCATGATGCCGTCTGAGGCTTCGAGGATCTCATCAAAGTTGTTCAGGCCTTCCTGGTTCTCGATTTTCGAGATGATCTGGATATGCTCGCCGCCATGCGCTTTCAGGTGCTCACGGATTTCCAGCACGTCAGAACGCTTACGGATAAACGAAGCGGCGACGAAATCAACGTTCTGCTCGCAACCAAAGATCAGGTCGCGCTTATCTTTTTCCGCCAATGCAGGCAGCTGAATGGAGACACCTGGCAGGTTAACGCCCTTGTTCTCACCCAGATCGCCATTGTTCAGGACATTACAGATTACTGAATTCTCAGTCACTTCTGTGACCTGCATACCGATCAAACCATCGTCGACCAGAACGGTGTTACCAATTTTCAGGTCTTCAGTGAAGCCGGCGTAGGTCACGGCAACACGTTCGCTGTTACCAATGACTGACTGATCGGTGGTGAAGGTGAAGGTCTGGCCGGCTTTCAACGACACATCGTTGCCGCCTTCCAGTTTCATGGTACGAATTTCCGGACCTTTGGTGTCCAGCAGAATAGCGGCCTGACGACCGGTTTTTTCCATAACGGCACGCATGTTGGTGATGCGTTGGCCATGTTCAGCGTAATCCCCGTGCGAGAAGTTAAGGCGCATCACGTTCATGCCCGCTTCCAGCAGTTGGGTCAGCATTTCTTCGGATTCGGTTTTTGGACCGATAGTACAAACGATTTTGGTCTTTTTCATGTCAGGTTTTCTATAAGTTGTGATGGATGATAAAGGTCGGGATTCGATGCGCACGGCACCGAAGTGAGAATATTTATGGTGTTGGATCGGATTTCACAGAAATAAGAATAGGAGACGAAAGCAAAGCGTGCAGAGAAGTTATGCAGTACGCGAGGGAACTGAGTGATCAGTGTTGCGCAAATCATTGGAGTTGTTTGCATAGGCACGTTAGCGCTGAAACCTTTCAGGTGGAACAACGCGGCATAGTATAGTCGCTAAGTATGCGAAAACCAATATAAAAGCGGCGCGATATAGACGATGCAGATCAAGAAAAAGGTGTTGCGCAAGGAGATAAAACCAGAGTGGTGCGCTCTAATGGACTCGAACCATCGACCCCCACCATGTCAAGGTGGTGCTCTAACCAACTGAGCTAAGAGCGCATTGAGGAAATTCACAAATTGGTGCGTCCGAGTGGACTCGAACCACCGACCCCCACCATGTCAAGGTGGTGCTCTAACCAACTGAGCTACGGACGCACTTGGTGCGCTCTAATGGACTCGAACCATCGACCCCCACCATGTCAAGGTGGTGCTCTAACCAACTGAGCTAAGAGCGCAACACGCTGTCAGGGCGACAGCGGGGACGAATATTAACGGCAGGCCGTGATGCTGGCAAGGGGAAAAAGTGTTTTTCCCCTACGACTGACCAGCAACTGTGCTATGCGTCGTTTTTTTCGCCGTTACCAGCCACTTAGCGCGCGGCGCGCGCCAGGATGACCTGCGCAGGCAGGCGCTGCAAACGACGGATGCGCCAAATCATCATCACTGCTGCGGAGGTCAGGCCGATAATAAAGCCACACCAGAAGCCGGCGGGACCCAACTTCGGCAAGACCCAATCCGTCATCGCCAGTACATAACCCACCGGCAAACCCAGCACCCAGTAGGCGATAAAGGTGATGAAGAAGATCGAGCGCGTGTCTTTATAACCGCGCAAGATACCGCTGCCGATCACCTGAATCGAATCTGAGAACTGATAAATCGCCGCCAGCAACATCAGCTGTGCCGCAAGGGTAATGACTTCTGGATTTGCCGTGTACAGGCCGGCGATATCGTGACGGAAAATCACGGTAAACAGTGCGGTGATGGCCGCCATGCTGATGCCGACGCCTTGCCCGGTCCACGCAGCAACGCGCGCCTGTTCGGCCGAACCTTGTCCCAGCCGATAGCCAACGCGAATGGTAGTGGCGACGCCGAGCGACAGCGGCAACACGAACATCAGCGAACTGAAGTTGAGTGCAATCTGGTGTCCGGCCACTTTCACGATACCGAGCGGTGATACCAACAGCGCCACCACGGCAAACAGCGTCACCTCAAAGAACAGCGCCAATGCCACCGGCAAACCCAGCGTGAACAGGCGTGACAAAATCGCACGTGACGGTGCAGACCAGCGCATTTTCATACGGATGTCGCGCATGCTTGCCATGCGTTTCACCCAGAAGCGCATCACCAGGAACATCACCCAATAGACCGATGCCGTCGCCACGCCGCAGCCGACGCCGCCTAAGGCCGGCATACCAAAATGGCCGTAAATGAACACATAGTTGAGCGGAATGTTCACCATTAGGCCGAGGAAGCCGAGCAGCATCGCCGGTTTGGTTTTCGACAAACCTTCGCATTGGTTGCGCATCACCTGGAACAGCAGGTAACCCGGTGCGCCCCACAGCAACGCATGCAGGTATCCTTCGGCTTTGGCGGCCAATTCAGGATCGATATCATGCATGGTGTTAATCAGATAACCGGCGTTCCACAGCACCACCATAATCAGGAGTGCAACACCGATTGCCATCCAGTATCCCTGGCGTACTTGTTCCGCGATACGTTCGCGTCGTCCTGAACCGTTGAGTTGCGCAACGGTAGGCGTCAAAGCCAGTAGAAGACCATGACCAAACAGAATGGCGGGAAGCCAGATAGAGGTGCCGACAGCGACGGCGGCCATATCCGTGGCGCTTACCGCACCGGCCATAACAGTATCTACAAATCCCATCGCAGTCTGGGCCACCTGAGCAAGGATGACCGGGATCGCGAGGGCCAGCAATTGACGCGCTTCGGTAAAATACTTCTGCACGTTACACCTGCTTAATTAATGAAGAGAGCGGGGCGAAATCCCCAAAGAATGCGCGCACAGTGTAGCGGCAGCGCTGGCTTCCGCCAAACGTTGATCGCATTTTGTTTAGCAATTTGTGTAAAGTTTGAACTCCGCCAAATTAAGCTGCCGCCGACAAGCTGTGATAAACTGACGCAAACTTTGCAGAGGCTAAGATTATGTTTACTGGAATTGTGCAAGGCACGGCAGAAATTGTCGGCATTGAAGAGAAAGATCTGTTTCGTACCCATATTGTGCGCTTACCGGATGAGCTGTTACCGGGACTGGCGCTGGGCGCATCGGTAGCCCACAACGGCTGCTGCCTGACTGTGACTGAGATTAATGGCGATCGGGTTAGCTTCGATCTGATTAAAGAAACATTGCGCATTACCAACCTGGGTGAATTACAGGTCGGGGATGTGGTGAATATTGAGCGTGCAGCGAAGTTCAGTGATGAAATTGGCGGCCATTTGATGTCTGGCCATATTATGACCACGGCGGAAATTTGCAAAATCATCCAGTCAGAAAACAACCGCGAAATCTGGTTTAAATTACAGGATGCCACGCAGATCAAATATATTCTGCATAAAGGTTTTGTGGGTATCGACGGAATTAGTTTGACCGTTGGCGACGTTACCAAAAGCAAGTTCTGTGTGCATCTGATTCCGGAAACCCTCGAGCGCACCACGTTAGGCGCGAAGAAGTTTGGTCAAAAGGTCAATATTGAGATTGATCCTCATACGCAGGCTATTGTGGAAACCGTTGAGCGCGTATTAGCACAGCGTGAAGCCGCTGCACTGGCGCAGATTGCCAGCGCAGAATAATGGCGTTAAAAAAGGCGCCCTGCGGCGCCTTGATTTATTTCTGCAAGCTCATTAACGCGCTACGCGTAATCCGCCATCCTTGCCACGACTGAATACCACCTGCCACAGCTGAATATCACGGGCACGAAACGCACCGGCGCAGGCGTTGAGATAATAGTCGAACATTCGTTTAAAACGTTCGCCATATTTCTCAGCCAGCTGCGGCCACGCCGCCTGAAAACGTTCATACCATGCCATTAACGTCGTATCGTAATCTGCGCCAAAGTTATGCCAATCTTCCATGACGAAATGTGGCTCACTGGCATCAGCGATTTGACGGACCGACGGCAGACAACCGTTCGGGAAGATATATTTATCAATCCACGGATCGACATTCATATCCGTTGTGAGGGCACCAATGGTGTGCAGTAAAAATATGCCGTCTGGTTTGAGATTGCGGTCAGCAACATCAAAATAAGTGGCATAGTTTTTCGGCCCGACATGTTCAAACATTCCGACAGAAACAATGCGATCATATTGATTATTCAGGTCGCGATAGTCCTGCAGTAAAATAGTGACATCCAGTCCTTCACAGCGTTGTTGTGCCAGTTTTTGTTGCTCTGCAGAAATAGTGACGCCATGCACCGTGACGCCATAATGGCGTGCGGCATATTCCGCCAGTCCGCCCCAGCCACAACCGATATCCAACAGCGTCAAGCCCGGTTCAAGTTGTAACTTGCGGCAAATCATATCCAGTTTGGCCTGCTGCGCGTTTTCCAACGTATCAGCATCTTTCCAGTAGCCGCAGGAATATTGCATATAGGGGTCAAGCATCAGTGAGAATAGATCATTACCCAGGTCGTAATGCTCTTTACCCACAATCCAGGCGCGTTTTTTCGATTGCAAATTAGTAAGACGCGCGGCGGCGATGCGCAACGTATCTTTAAAATGCCGCGGTAATTGTTTATCCAGATGGTGTTTTAAAACGCGATGGAAGAACATATCAAGCTGTTCGCACTCCCACCAACCATCCATGTAACTTTCACCTAATCCGAGCGATCCTTCCTCGAGCACGCGTTTAAAAAAATCTGGATGCTTTACCTGAATATCCCAGGGACGAGTGCCATTAACTGCAATATCAGCACGCTCTAGCAGTTCATTGACGATCCGAAACCAGTGGTTTTCTTCAAGGCTCAATTCTTCTATAACAGATGAACTCATAGCTTCTCCATCACCTTCCGATCTGAACCTGAGAAAAAGAATAGCCAATTTCCCAAGACCTGTGAGAGAACTCACGGAAAATCCGTGCGCCAGAAATCCGACGTTTTACAGAGGCATGAATTTGAATAGAAAAGTTGGACGCCGCACTGGAGTATCGTGCAGACGCCATCCCGCGACAGAGTCGCTAAAGGTATTACATTTATATTATTGATTTAATACAGAATTACTGACCCACTGAGTATATGCTCACGTGGGTCAATATTCAACGGGTTATCGTTAGTTTGCTAACGAAAAGCGTTGGCTTAGAGATTATCTTCGCAGGGACGGGAATTGTGGGCAATATCACTTTGTGCGTTTGCCGATCGCTGGCAGACAAAGCCCACCCACGCCAGTACCACGGTGGCCACCATCACTAATGTGGTGTTGAACAGCGCCTGCTCAAGGCCGGCGGAGACCAGCAGGCTGGCGACAAAGCACAATCCTAACTGGAATAAATTCTGTAATCCTGCCGCTTTACCGGTGGCGTGCGGGAAGGGCGCTAATGCGCTGGCCACCACAATCGGATAGATCGCGCCATTGGCCAGCGCCATGCCGCAGAAGGGCATCAGCAGCACAAACAGCGGCGCTGAAGGCATCAGGGCGATGACAAACAGACTTAGGATGCTCAGACTGTACAGCACCAGCAACCACGGCAGCAGTTGCGCGCCCTGATAACGATTTAACAGCGTGCGGCAGCCAAAGCCGCCAATCAGAAACGCAATGGTCTGCGGAATATAGCTCAGGCCAATATCACCCGGCGTCAGGCCAGCTGCGGCGAGAATGAAAGGTGAGCCCGTCAGCCACGCGAAAAAGCTCGCCGAACATGCCGAATAGATTAAGACGTTACCGCTGTAGACGCGGGTACCCAGCAAAGTCAACCAGCCGGGTTGTTTGCCTGAGGCAACTTTCTCGCGCTTAGGCGAGGTTAATTGCAGCGTACCGATCAGCAACACTACGGCAACCAGCGTCAGCGTGATAAAGATGCTGCGCCAGTGGAAGTGGCCGATCAGCCAGGCGCCGAGCAGCGGTGCCAGCGCCGGCGACAGCGCAACCAGCGGCATAATCGTTGCAAACACTTTATTGGCTTTCGCTTTTGGATAGTGATCCACCACCAGCGCCTGCCAGCTTACGGCAGCCGCACACACGCCAATCGCCTGCATAAAACGCAGCGCCAGCATCAGGCGGACATCGGTCACCCACAGCATTCCCAGACAACCGAGGGCGAAGATGGCAAGGCCCGCCAGCAAAATCGGCTTACGTCCATAACGATCTGATAGCGGTCCCCAAAATACCTGGGCACAGGCAAAACCGCCGAGAAACAGACTCAGGCTGGCGCTGATGGTGCCGGGTGCGCTAGCAAAATCACGCTGCATATCGCCAAAGGCGGGCAAATACATATCCGTGGCAAGAAAGCCGAGCATGCTGAGCACGGCGAGATAAGGCATAAATGCTTTAGATGACAACATGTTGATTCTCTTTTGGGCAGGGTGAACGCCGGGGAGTGTAAAAGGATGCGGCGCGCTTTGTGAAACGCTAATATTTGCATGGTGCTGTTAAAATTTTTGAAGGCAAATTTATGTGGTCAGAATATGCGCTTGAAGTGGTGGATGCAGTAGCGCGCACCGGCAGTTTTAGCGCGGCAGCGCAGGAACTGCATCGCGTGCCCTCTGCCGTCAGTTATACTGTGCGCCAGCTGGAAACCTGGCTGGCGGTGCCGCTGTTTGAGCGCCAGCATCGGGAAGTGGTGATGACAGCGGCGGGCGAGCATTTTGTGCGGGAAGGCCGATCTGTTATCAAAAAAATGCTGGCCACTCGCCGACAGTGTCAGCAACTGGCAAATGGCTGGCGCGGCGAGTTGAGCATCGCGGTTGACTGCATTGTAAAACCGCAGCGCACGCGACAGTTAGTGAAGGACTTCTATCGCCATTTTCCCGATATGGAGCTGATTATCAGCTACGAAGTGTTCAACGGCGTGTGGGATGCGTTGGCTGATGGTCGGGTGGATGTGGCGATTGGCGCAACCCAGGCCATTCCGGTGGGCGGACGTTTTGCCTTTCAGGATATGGGCGCGCTGAACTGGCGTTGTGTGGTGAGCCCTGATCATCCGCTGGTTAACAGCAAGGAGCTGGATGATGAAACCTTGCGGGCGTGGCCATCGCTGGTGCTGGAAGATACCTCGCGTGCGTTACCGCGCCGTATGACATGGACGCTGGATAATCAGCGGCGGTTGGTGGTGCCAGAGTGGGAAACCGGGATGGATTGTTTGCTGGCAGGATTGTGCGTCGGCATGGTGCCTGGCCATTTGGCGCGTCCACTGCTGGACAGCCAAAAACTGGTCGAGCTGGCGCTACCGCAGGCGTTTCCGGACAGTCCGTGCTGCGTTAGCTGGTCAGAACAGCGCGCGTCACCGGCGCTGGCGTGGTTACTGGCTTATCTCGGGGATGCGGAAACGCTGAACCACGAATGGCTCAGCGAAGTGTCGGCTTAGCGGCGGTAGTCGCGGAACGGACCGTACGCCACCGAACGACGTTCAATCAGCGTTGGCTGGACTTCGATAGTTTGCGGATCTTCGCGCTTGCTGGTGATGCGATCCAGCAGCATTTCCAGCGCTTTTTCGCCCAGTTCAGCTTTCGGCTGGTGCACGGTGGTGAGCGCTGGTGTGAAATAGCGCGCGTTGCGCACGTTATCGTAGCCAATCACCGAGATATCCTGCGGTACGCGCAAACCCATCTCATCAGCAGCGCAAATCGCGCCCATCGCCATGATATCGCCACCGCAGAACACCGCGGTTGGACGCTGTTTCTGATTTAAGATCTGTTGCATCGCCTGATAGCCCGATTCAGGCTCAAAGTCGCCCTGAACCACCCACTCCGGACGCACTGTAATGCCCGCTTCGTTCATTGCCTGCAGGAAGCCAGCATGACGTCCACCGCCGGTGTTGCGCTCCATTTGGCCAGGAATGGCACCGATATCGCGATGGCCACGTTCAATCAGATAACGCCCGGCAAGATAGCCGCCCTGAAATGCATTGTCCTGCACGGTATCGGTGAAATCACCGCGTGACGCGCCCCAATCCATCACCACCATGGGGATATTGCGGTTCTCTTCCAGCATCTGCAGCAAATCGTCTGGATATTCCGAACACATCACCAGCAAGCCGTCGACGCGCTTTTGCGCCATCATCGACAGGTAAGCGCGCTGCTTTTGCAGATCGTTGTGAGCATTGCCGAGAATCAGCGTATAGCCGCGTTCGAAGCAGCGGTTCTCCACCGCTTCGATAATTTCAGCGAAGTAGGGCGCTTCGCTGGAGGTCGCCAGCAGACCCAAGGTTTTGGTGTGATTGACTTTAAGACTACGCGCCACGGCACTTGGCGAGTAATGTAATTCTTTGATCGCTTCCCATACGGCGTTACGCGTCTCTTCCGCAACGAAACGCGTTTTGTTGATGACATGCGAAACCGTGGTGGTTGAGACACCCGCGCGTTTTGCGACATCTTTAATTGTTGCCATGAAAATGGTGCTCCTGGGCTTATCGCAACTTACTGATAAGTATATTGTTAAACGTTTGCGTCTGCTAATGCTTTTACAGCCCAAAAAAGCGGGCAAAACGGTATGTTCTAGCAGGCGAAATCACTTCATCACGCTGTAAATACAGCCTGCGCAAAATCTGTTGCGCAACGAAAGGCGGCGATTCTAGCAAGCTGGCGCGGATAACACGAGATTTTTGCCTATTGCTATGCGAAAATCGTCTTAACCCTAATAATTGTGTGACTAAGGAGTTGTGATGAATACCGACCTGAAGCTGGCGCTAATGACCACTGTTGGCGCACTGTTGATGATTATCGCCTTCAGCTTTACCGCGATCATGCATTAACAAAAAAGCCGGAGCTGACAACAGCATCCGGCTTTTTTATGTCTGTTGCGCAACAGCTAGCGAATGGTTTTTGGCGTCATCATACGACGCGCGCCCACATAGTGTTTCTGCCAGTAATCCTCACCCAATGCGCTAATCTGAATATCTTTGCCGGTACGCGGCGACTGAATGAATTTGCCATTGCCAAGATAAACGCCCACATGGTCGGCGGTACCGCGATTGTTGATGCGGAAGAACACCAGATCGCCTTTCTCCAGCATTTCACGCTTAATCGGTGCCGCATCACGCAGGTGATACATCTCATTGGCGGTGCGTGGCAGTTTGAATTTCACCAGATCTTTATAGGCGTACCACACCAGGCCGCTGCAATCGAAACCGGTGTGTGGCGAAGCGCCGCCCCACTGATAAGGTTTGCCGAGTTGACCCATTAATTTGGTCATCGCCGTTTCACGCGCTTTTTGATAACGCTGACGGTGCGCTTTACTCATTTTGATGCCGGTCAGCGCTAAGGCTTCATCATTGACGGCGATCTCTGGCGTTTTCTTCGCTAAACGTTGATGACCGTATTTCTTAGCAGAAAGTTTTAACGGGGATTTTTTGCTGGTGGTTTTGTGCAGCGCGGTTTCTGTTTTGCTCTGTTTTTTGAGTTTGAATTTTTGAACAGCAGTCAGGCGCGATTTTTTGGTGGTGGTCTTCACCGGACGTCGTTTGCGGCGCTCGTCTTCACGTGCGCTCTTTTTCTCTGCTTTAAGCGAACTGGCGTTAACGGGCGCATGCGGAGATGCAGCGGCCACATTAAAGAACAGTTGGGCTAAAGCCAGTATGAAAAGCGTAATTAGTAGACGCATAATCCGGTTACAGGTTAAGCAGGCTGAATCAAAGCAGACTGCGGAAAAGTGAGAGAAATCTGATCAAGTGACCAGCGCCGAGGCAATTCTAATCCACTTTTTTTACAAAAGGTAAGGCCTTTTTCTATTAATATGTTACCAGATTGATTCTGTAGCAAAAATGAGCGATTTCAGCTGGTTAACACAGCGAAATTATTGCTAATTATTAATTTATTAATGCCAATTAATGATATGAAAATGTTATTTGTCATGCGTTAACTTAACAAACATGGCGATTAGCCAGTGCAAACGCAAAATCCCGTTTTCAGTCCGGGAGCGAAATCGCTACAATAAACAAACACGAAGTAGAAGATTAAGGAAGGCAATAATGAGTACTGTTGAAAAAATTCAGCGTCAGATCGCAGAAAACCCGATTCTGCTGTACATGAAAGGTTCGCCAAAGCTGCCAAGCTGTGGTTTTTCGGCGCAAGCCGTGCAGGCGCTTTCTGCGTGTGGCGAGCGTTTCGCTTACGTGGATATTCTGCAGAACCCGGATATTCGCGCTGAAATGCCGAAATACGCTAACTGGCCAACCTTCCCGCAGCTGTGGGTCGACGGTGAACTGGTCGGCGGCTGCGACATCATCGTTGAGATGTTCCAGCGCGGTGAACTTCAGCCACTGCTGAAAGAGACCGCTGAGAAGTATAAAGAAGCGGAATAATGCAGAAGGCCGACACATGTCGGCCTTTTCTTTAGTTACTCGGCAGACGCCTCGTCTGCGGATTCTTCACTGAAAGCCAGCGGCCAGCCGCCCAGGCGTTTCCAGCGGTTTACCAACTCACAGAACAGCGTCGCGGTTTGCTCGGTGTCATACAGCGCCGAATGCGCCTGCGTGCTATCAAACTCCATTCCCGCCGCTTTACAGGCTTTCGCCAACACGGTTTGCCCCAGCACTAAACCGCTCAGTGCCGCGGTATCAAAAGTGGCAAACGGGTGGAACGGATTGCGCTTCAGGCTGGCGCGCTCGGCGGCCGCCATCACGAAGTTGAGATCGAAAGTGGCATTGTGCGCCACGATAATGGCGCGATTGCAGCCGCTATCTTTGGTGCCTTTGCGCACCATTTTAAAAATCGCGTGCAGGGCTTCATATTCACTTACCGCACCGCGCAGCGGATTGGTGGGGTCGATGCCGGTAAACGCCAGCGCCGCAGGATTCAGAATGGCGCCTTCAAACGGTTCCACATGGAAGTGCAGCGTTTCATCGCGGTGCAACCAGCCGTCTTCATCCATTTTCAGCGTGGTGGCTGCAATTTCCAGCAGTGCATCGGTTTGTGCATTGAAACCCGCGGTTTCAACGTCGATCACAACAGGATAAAAACCGCGGAAGCGTTGGTGGAGAGCGTTTAAAGCGTTCGATTCAGACATCAGGATCTCATGGCAATAAATAGGGCAGCGCGCATTATGGCAAAAATCGCAGGAGGGTGCAGCAGGAGAGGGAAGTCAGCCTGCAAATAGCAGGCTGACGGGCAACCTTAGTTGCCTAAGCCGTGACCGGCATGTTTGTTTTCAATCAGCTCGATTTTGTAGCCGTCTGGATCTTCAACAAACGCAATGATAGTCGAACCGCCTTTTACCGGGCCCGCTTCACGCGTTACGTTGCCGCCCGCGCTGCGAATGCGTTCGCAGGTGTCAGCGACATTGTCCACGCCCAGCGCGATATGGCCGTAAGCGTTGCCGAGATCGTATTTATCCACGCCCCAGTTGTAAGTCAGCTCAATCACCGCGCCCTCGCTCTCTTCGGTGTAGCCAACGAATGCCAGGGTGTACTTATACTCGGTGTTTTCGCTTTGACGCAGTACGCGCATGCCGAGCACGCGGGTGTAGAAATCGATTGAACGTTGTAAATCGCCAACGCGTAACATGGTGTGAAGTAAACGCATAACATCCTCTTTTTTTAAAACGTCATCAGTGCATGACAAGCAACTTAGTATACACACTGATGAAATAACGCTGCCGCCTATCCGCCGCGGCAGCCATTTTCTTACAGGGTTGGATAATCGGTATAACCTTCCGCGCCGCCACCGTAAAAACTCTCAGGACGCTGCGGATTGAGTGGCGCATCCTGCTGCAGACGGGCAACCAGATCCGGATTGGCGATAAAGTCGCGACCAAAGGCCACGGCGTCAATCAGGCCACGCGCAATCAGATCGTCGGCTTTCTCAACGGTGTAAGCACCGGCACCGATGATTACGCCAGGGAACAGGGCGCGTACTTTTTCACGGAATGCATCGCTGTAAGGCTGTCCGCCCGCCCAGTCTGGCTCAGAAAGGTGCAGATAGGCGATGCTGCGTTTGCCCAGCTCGGCGATATACCACAGCGCCGCTTTTTCTTCTTCCGGGCCATTGTCCAGATTCTGGAAAGCACCGATTGGCGAAACGCGGATACCAATACGATCGGCAGACCAGTTGGCGATCGCTGCATCCACCACTTCCAGCGCGAAACGGCCACGCTTTTCAATCGAACCGCCGTACTCATCGGTACGCTGGTTTGAACCTGGTGCGAGGAACTGGTGCATCAGATAGCCGTGCGCGGAGTGCAGCTCCAGCAGGTCGAAATCGGCTTCGCGCGCATTGGCGGCGGCCTGACCAAAATCTTTTACGATTTGCTGAATTTCAGCCACTGACAACTCGCGTGGCACTGAGGTGTCTTCACGATAAACAGAACCATCCGCGGCGCGCAGGGACGTGCGCGTACCTGCCGCTAGGGGGGATGGGGCGACCGGCGCTTTGCCTTCGGGCTGCACGCTGTTATGAGATATGCGGCCGGTGTGCCACAGTTGTACAGCGCTGTGACCGTTGGCGGCATGAATGCCTTCGTTAATCACTTTCCACGCGGCAATTTGCTGCTGTGTGTGCAGACCCGGCGCACCGGCATAGCCTTTCGCCTGGAAAGAGATCTGGGTGGCTTCGGTGATGATCAAACCGGCACTGGCGCGCTGTTGATAATATTCTGCCATCAGCGGCGTAGGGATATCGCCCGGCTCAATGCTGCGCAGACGCGTCAACGGGGCCATGAAAATGCGGTTCGGTACGGTAATCGCGCCCACTTTAAGTGGGGAGAACAGCTGCTTACTCGCCATATTGATTGCTCCAGGAAGACCGGTCGTCTAGTAAATGGGGTTTTAAAAATCAGTGACTTATCAGCCACTGTTCGATGGTGTCGAGTGCCAGGCTAATCGGGCCCGGCTCTCGGGAAATCTTGCTCTGCAAACTGGCTCCGAGCCACAGCAAGTAGCAGCGCTGCGCCAGCTGCTGCGGCGTTTGCCCAAACGGCAGCGGCTGCTCAGCCGCCACCTCATTCAAACAGCGCGTGTAGGCAGCGATAATGGCGTTGGCACCCTGTTGCAGTGCATCGCGCATCGGCTCAGAGAGATCGCACACTTCGGCTGACAACTTTACGCCAAGACAGCCAACAATATGACCTTGCTCGATAAACAGCCGTTCGCCATAGCGGAAATGCGCTAACAGGCGCTGGGTCGGCGTTAAATCGGGCAGACTCAACTGCTGATCAATCTGCTGCTGGAAATGGCTGAAGTAGCGCTCAATCAGCTCCACACCAAAGGCCTCTTTTGAACCGAAATAGTGGTAGAACGAGCCTTTCGTGACTTCTGCCAGCGCCAGCATCTCGATCAAACCCATGCCGGTAAAGCCGCGCTGTAAACAAACCTGCTCGCCAATAGCGAGCAGATGTTCACGGGTATCGTTGCGTTGCAGAGTCTTATTCATGGGGCGCAGGTTATTAGACCAGTCAGTCTAACGCAACCCTCAGGCGGCAGTTTGGCACGATCTGATCATGTCCAGCTGCGGCTGATACTGCTGCGTCTGGATATTGAACATGCCTAAAACCGTATGGAAAAGATTATCTTGCGAAACCTTGGCGTCGGCGGCTTGCTGGCGTAAACAGGCATCATTGATGTGGTTCGCCGCCGCATATCCCGGTGACATCCACATTAGCAGAGGAATGTGTGTTTGCTGCGCAGGCGCAAACAGGTAAGGCGCGCCGTGCAGATACATCCCGCGCTCGCCAAGCGATTCGCCGTGATCGGAGAGATAAACCAGCGCCACATTGAAGCGATCGCTTAGGCCTTTAAGCTTATCGATGGTGCGGCTCAGCATGTCGTCGCTATACAGCAGCGAGTTATCGTAAGTATTCACCAGCGCCTGATGATCGCAATCCTGAATCAGCTTGCTGTCGCAGGTGGGCGTGAAACGGCGGAACTCAGCCGGATAACGCTGATAATAGGCTGGGCCGTGGCTGCCCATCTGATGCAGCACGATAATGCCGTCGTTGTGCAGGCTGGCAATATAGTTATCAAGACGATGCAGCAACACCTCATCCTGGCAAAAACCATCGTGACAATATTGCGGCAGTTTCCACTGCGTCATATCGGTGTGCGGCACGCGTTCACAGGCGCCTTTACAGCCACCATCATTTTCGCGCCACAGTACGCTTACGCCCGCATGGGCGAGGACGTCGAGTACGCCTTCCTGGTGGTGCGCCAGATTGGCGTTGTAATGCATGCGAGGCATATTCGAGAACATACAGGGCACCGAAATGGCGGTTTCTGTGCCACAGGAACTGGCGTTGGGATAGTAAATTACCTGCTGTTTTTTCAATTCTGGATTGGTCTCTCGCGCGTAACCACCCAACGAAAAGTTCTCGGCGCGCGCCGTTTCACCCACCACTAACACCACCAGCGTTTTTTTAGTCGCTGTGGAGATTAACGGACCTTTGTGTGCATCTTCACCGATTTTCACCAGCGCCTGGCTACCTTGCAGATAGCGTTGATCGACATAGTGGCCGGTGCCGCTGACGATATTGGCCGGGGTAATCATCTTGATCAGGTTTTTATTATTGCGAATCAGCGAGGCGTAATCTTTGTAAAACAGCGCCGCCATCAGCAGTATCACCAATATTGCGCCCAGTGCGCCCGTCAGGCGTTGCAGCAGATTCCACCACCAGCGCGGTCCACGACGAATACGCACGCCGCAAATCAGCGCCACCGGCACCATCCCCATCAATAACATCCAGAGTAGATAGCGGCTGCTGAACAACGCTGAGGCTTCCTGCGGGTCGGATTCAAAGACATTTTGCATCATATTGGTGTCGATCACCGTGCCAAAACTGTGCATGAAGTAATTGGCGGCGGCGCTGACGAACACCAGCACAATCAGCAACGGCTTGCGCAGATAAGGCCAGGCAGCAAGCGAGAAAAGAAAATAGAAAGCCGAGGCGAGCACCAGCGGAATACTGGCGGCGAACAGATAATCGTGGAACTGATCGTAAGGGATCATTTCCCATGCACGCAGCAAGAACAGGGCATTTAAAACTAGTGCGAAGAACAGCGCAGCAATAAGGTTAAATCCGCTGGTGCCGCACTGCAGGGTGGTCGGGAATCTCATGAAAACTCAACGGTAAGAAGTCGTGTGACAATCGTATGAAGACAAGCTGAGGAAAACCTTAACCAAGAGTAAACATAAACCATCCAAATCCGATAAATGCTGGCTATTTGGTAAACAGGCGTAACCAGACGCCGTAATGGCTTGATTATGCGCAATGGGCGTCTACGCTTTGCACAATGTCATTAAGCTGTTATCAATATGATATGAGATGTTAATTGCGGAGTGGATGTGGCCGAGCAACTTGAGTTCTTCCCCGTTCCCAGCCCGTGTCGTGGTATTTGCCAGAGTGACGCGCGTGGCTATTGTCGTGGCTGTTTACGCAGCCGGGAAGAGCGCTTTAACTGGATGAAATTCAGCGATGCGCAAAAGCGCGATGTGCTTCGCTTGTGCCGGCAACGCTTTTTGCGCCTGCAACGGCAGCAAAAAGTGGATGAAGATCATGATCCACAACAACCGGAACTGTTTTAAGAAAACGATGATTTGCCTTTCCGTTATACTCCCGCTTTCGTCATCTGGAACCGTGTTTAGGGAGTTTAACCATGTTACAAGCGCAGGCTATTGCACCGCAGGGACCCTCATTTTCACCGCTGATCGCCGGTTACTGGCGTTTAATGGAGTGGGGCATGACGCCGCAGCAAGTGGTGCAGTTTATTGAGCACCATTTAGCGCTGGGCATCACCACCGTCGATCACGCCGACATCTACGGCGATTACCAATGTGAAGCCGCCTTTGGTGCCGCGCTGCGCCTCGCGCCAGGGTTACGTGAGAAGCTGCAAATCGTCACCAAATGCGGCATTGCGACGCGCGCAAAGCCTGAGCACCGCATTGGACACTACATCACCGAAGCCAGCCACATTCTGCACAGCGCCGAAAATTCGCTGCGCCATTTCCATACCGATTACCTCGATTTGCTGTTGATTCATCGCCCGGATCCGTTGATGGACGCGGATGAAATCGCAGAAGCCTTTACGGCGCTGCATCAGAGCGGCAAAGTACGCCATTTTGGCGCCTCCAACTTCACCACCTCGCAGTTCACGCTGCTGCAATCGCGTTTGCCGTTCAGTCTGGTCACCAATCAACTGGAGATCTCTCCGCTGGAGCAAACGTCGCTGCTGGATGGCTCACTCGATCAGTGCCAGCAAAATCGCATTCGCCCAATGGCGTGGTCATGCCTCGGCGGCGGTCGCCTGTTTAACGATCCGCATTATCAGCCGCTACGCGATGAGCTGGAGCTGGTGAAGCAGGAGATCGGCGCCAGCAATATCGAGCAGGTGGTGTATGCATGGGTGATGAAACTGCCAAGCCGTCCGCTGCCGATTATTGGATCAGGTAAAATCGAACGTGTAAAAGAGGCGGTTGGCGCGTGCCAATTGACGCTGGATCGTCAGCAATGGTTCCGCATCCGTAAAGCCGCCATCGGCTACGATGTGCCCTAAAGCGTAAAGCTGCGTCAAATTACGGCAGCCTGGATGAAAGCAGTCCAGGCTTAGAGGGAATCTAACCGTAAGGAGACGTTATGAAGAAAACCCTCATTGTTATGCTGGCTCTGGCCTGCGCCGCGGGTGCGCAGGCGGCGTCAGAAGAAGTCACGCTGCATGAAACCACGGCGCAAGGCATCGGGGCAGCGATTGGCACCGTCACGCTTAGCGAAACGCCATACGGTGTGCAATTTACCCCAGCGTTAAGCGGCCTGAAACCCGGCATTCATGGTTTCCACGTCCATGCTAAAGGCAGCTGTGAACCGGGCGAGTCGGACGGTAAAACGGTGGCGGCCGGTGCGGCGGGCGGACATCTCGATCCGCAAAAAACCGGCAAGCATCTTGGCCCGTATGCCGATGGTCACCTTGGCGACTTACCCGCGCTGTTTGTAACAGAAGATGGCAAGGCGACGTATCCGGTCGTTGCGCCACGCATCAAATCCCTGAGTGAAATCAAAGGTAAAGCCTTGATGGTGCATGTGGGCGGCGATAATCATGCCGACCATCCGCAACCGCTTGGCGGCGGCGGGGCGCGTTTTGCCTGCGGCGTAATTTAATGCTTTGGGCGGCAGCAGCTTGTCGCCCCCCTTTCCTCACGCTGAAAAAAGTTGACCCATTTTCTTGCTACTCTCCGCGGTTTTTCCATCCTATGATATTGATTCAGGAATAAAACCTTCAGGGGCAGAAATGAAAGCGCGTGGGATGATGTTGTTATGTTTATTGCTGGTGGGATGCGATCAACCCAACGACACACAGCTGCGTTTAGATGCCAGTCGACAACTGCAACGCACCATTGATACCAATCCGCTGCGCGTCGGCTGTGAGAAAATTGCGCGTGGCCGTGAATGGCTGACCCAGCACACCCTTCATCGGCTCGAAGCCAATGGCTGCGAAAATGTCTTGCGCAGCGCCACCGAAACCAACTTCACCCACAGCGAAACTTATCGTCATGCGATGACAGTGGTGTGCGGCGGTATTCAGGGCAAAAGTTTCACCGGCACCACTTTGTATCGCCGCTTTATCTACTCTTCAGAAGAGAAGGCGCTGGTGATTGAACCGATGTCCGATCAGGATAAAACCCGCTTTGAAGGACAGAAATCGCTGCAGCAGTTGCAGGATGATTTTAATCGTCAAACCACGCAATATTGCCAGTAATCAATCCGGTACCGCCTGCGCTAACTGGGCCAGTGAGCAGCGCAGTCGCCACAAAATGCCCGCCAGCGTATTGGCTTCGCTCTCCTGTTGCTGCTGCAGTTGCTCAATCAGGGTTTCCAGCTCATCCAGCGTGGCCTGCAGCGCGGTGTGATGCACCCCGCGCAGACTTATAATTCGTTGCAGATCCTGCAGGCTGCTATCACGCATTTGCCTGAGCGTAGCCGACGTCGGCTGCCATTGGCGCAGCTGCCAGACAATGTGGGAACAGTTCAGTAACACCACGCCCCAGCGCAGCAGCCAGACGCGCGCTTGCTCGTCACGACTATTACTGAGCTGGCTAATATGATGATAAATCTGTGATTCGAAATGGCTTTCGCTCAGGCGCGGATGGCGGCGAAGCTGATCGAGAAAAGCATGGCGCAGGGCACGAATATGCCGACGACTGCGACGCGCATCGGAACTGGGACGCAGCACCTGAAACGCCAGCCACGCCAGCATTACGCCGCACACCTTGGCGATATTGTCATTGAGGAAGCTTTGATAATCCCAGTCCGGCGGATTGGTGACGGCGATAAAGGATCCCATAAAAACAATGAATTGCCCCCACATCCCGGCGCGTTTCTTCTGCTGCAGTTTGAACAACTGCAAGGTGAGCAGCAGCGGGAATAGCACCAGTAAAAACTGCCACAGCGCGCTGATTTGCACCATCAAACCGAACTGCAGCACAAAGCTAAACAGCGACAGCCACAGCAAGGTTTTCAGCAACAGCGAGACGCTGCCACTGGGCGAGGGCGCGGAGGAGTAAAGCACGCAGGCGATGGCGGTAAGCGTCAGGGCGGCGGCACCGGAATCCCATTGCGTGGTGATCCAAAAGGCGCAGCCCAGCATGATGACGCTGAAGGTGCGCAGCGCGCTCCAGCCGGCTTCAGCACTGTCGCTTTCGCGCGCCAGCGAGGGCGCATACGGCGGCTGAAAACGGGTATCGGCATCGGCGCGTTCAATCAGGCGAATCCAGCGATTCACATTGAGATACACCCAGCAGAAATAACGCAGTCGCTGGACGAAGGCGCGTTGACGGTAATCACCGGTTGCTGATGGCGTGATGCCACGCAGAATCAGCGCCAAACGGTATTTGTCGCACTGCGGCTGCGCCAGTTCCTGCAACAGTTTGGCCATGGCGTCGTAAAGTTCGGGTGGCGCATCGGGCCAGTTCAGCAACATGCGGCGCAGGCTTGAGAGTACGCTGGTGAGACGCAACTGCTGGTGCAGCACATAGTTCAGCACGTTGTTCTGGCGGCGGAAGCGATAGTGGCTCCAGAACGCCTGAATGCGCAGCAGGTTCATGGTGAGAATCTGGCTAATGACATTCTCATGGGCGGTGCGCACGTTATCGGTGCTGCTTTGCTGCAGTAATAACACCGCATGATCCAGCAAACGCGCGTGCATCTGACGCAGTGAACTCATCAGCGCGTTGCCATCTGAGGTGCTAGGCAGAATCATCATCATCAATCCGGCACACAGGATGCCGGAGATCACTTCGCACACGCGCGCCTGGGCGATATCCCACAGCTGAGTGACATCGGTGATGTTGACGCTGCTAAAAGCGATGATGGCGGCGGTATAACCCGCCAGCGAAAACGCGTAGGCCACGTTATTTTGATAGTGATTGGCGATCCAGGTACAGAACGCCAGCCACCCGGCCATGAAAAAGGCAAACAGCCAGGGTTCGTTCAGCGTGTGTCCGGCGATCAGCAGCGCGGCGCTGGCACCGAGCAAACTGCCAACGATGCGCCCCAGACTTTTACTGATGGCGCCGCCGACGGTGGGAAAACTCACCACCGCCGCCGAGGTCATGGCCCAGTAAGGTTGATCGAGTTGCAGCGCATAGGCGATGGTCAAGGCGAGACACATCGCGATGCCATTACGCAGCGCGTAGCGCCACTCGCCCCAACTTGCTTTTATCCATGGCAGATTTTGCCAGGCCAGCCACTGAAAATTCATCACAACCTCAGTGGGCGATGGAGATGGTGCAGGTGGTGCCCGCCACCAGCGGCACGCCTTCCGGCAACGCGTCTAAGCGAATACGCACCGGCACGCGCTGCGCCAGGCGCACCCACGGCACGTTAGGCTTGATATCCGGCACCAGCCCGCCATCGCTGGCGACGCTTTGGTCATAAATGGCGCGTCCGATACTTTCCACTGTACCCTGCAAGCGTGCGCCGTTGCTGTACAACACAATTTGCGCGGCTGCGCCGGGCTGAATATGGCGCAGCTTAGTCTCTTCGAAATAGCCCATCACGTAGTAAGAGTGGCTGTCGACCAGCGCAAACAGTGGCGTACCGGCGCTGGCATAGTTGCCGGTGCGCAGCGTCAGGTTGCTGATCCAGCCATCGGTGGGCGCGGTAATGGTGGTTTGCTCAAGATTCCAGCGTGCCTGATCGAGGCTAGCCTGCGCCGCTTTTGCCGTCGCTGCGGCAGCATTGGCGGTTAAGCGGGCGGCATCCATATCTTCCGCTGAAATAACGTTGCGCGGCAGGCTGGCGCGGCGATTGGCTTCATGCTGCGCTTTGGCCAGATCGGCCTGCGCTTTAGCCAGTTGGGCTTCGGCGTTGGCCTGCGCAATTTGCCACGGCACCGGATCGAGCTTCAGCAGCACATCGCCTTTATGCACGAACTGATTGTCGCGCACTTCCAGAGCGATGATGCGACCGGACACTTCCGGCGTGATATCCACCAGCTCGGCGCGCACTTTGCCGTCACGCGTCCATGGCGATTGCATGTAGTAATTCCACATCCACCATCCGGCAAGCAGGGCCAGCGCAAAAATCACCAGGGTTGAAAAATACTTAAAAGGGTTGAATTTCATAGTGATTTATCCGAGGCTCAGTAACCACAATGCGCCAGCGACGCACAGTACAAACAGGGAAAGGTCCATCAAGGTGGGATGCCAGACATCGCCAGAGTAGATCCAGCCGCGTATCAGCGGGTGAATCAACAACCAGAAAAAGAAACCGAGTAACACCGCTTTAAACAGCGGCGGAAAAAACAGCGACGCACCGAACACCAGGTCGGTAAGCGGCGCGCTGGGGGAAAAGGCGGTTAGGGACACGTGTCATCATCCTTTTTGACCGGGAATCATCTAAATAGCGCGTAGACGGCAAGCGTATATGCAGGCCTGGTATTTGTAATTTGCCAGGTAAACTCGCAGAATAGTGTAAAATCTGGCTTAATAGCTAGCAAGCTAATTATAAGGAGATGCAATGGATACGCCCTTGGGAACCGATCTGTCTCGTCTGGTGCGCATTTGGCGCGCGTTAATCGATCAGCGTTTAAAACCGCTTGAGTTGACACAAACACACTGGGTGACGCTACACAATATTCATCAACTCCCGCCAGAGCAGTCTCAAATTCAGCTGGCCAAAGCGATCGGCATTGAGCAGCCTTCACTGGTGCGCACGCTGGATCAGCTGGAAGAGAAAGGATTGATCACCCGCGCGACCTGCGCCAACGATCGTCGCGCCAAGCGCATCAAGTTGACCAAGCAGGCTGAGCCAATTATCGAGCAGGTTGAGAATGTAATTGATGCCACGCGCGATGACATTCTTTCCGGCATCAGCCTGGAGGAGATCAATCAGATGGTGACGCTGATTGCGCGGCTGGAAAAAAACATTCTTGAGTTTCATAACCGCGAGAAATAAAAAAACCGACGCCAGGCGTCGGTTTTTTTTATCTGTTCGCTTAACGTGGCGAAACGGTAACCTGGCTGCCGTTTGACGCCATCACGACGCGCTGGCCAACCGAGTAACGGGTGGCAGCTTGCTTCTGCACCACCATGATGGTGTTGCCATCATCCTTGCGGATTTCCAGCTCGACACCGTCAGATTTGTTGACCGCACCCTGAACGCCCTGACCGGCTACGCCACCGAGTACCGCACCGCCAGCGGTTGCCAGACTGCGACCGCTGCCGCCGCCAATGGTGTTACCGAGGAAACCGCCCAGTACTGCACCACCAATTGCGCCAATCACGTTGTTTTCATCGCCGCCCTGGATTTTCACCGGACGAACAGAAACCAGCGTGCCATAGGAAACACTTTGTACTTGTTTAGCTTCGCTGGCGCTGTAAACGTCACCGGAAAGGGTGCTGTCGTTGGCACAACCTGCCAGAGTTAAGCCGGTCAACGCCACGGCTACAAAACGCTTAATCATCAGAACGCTCCTTAATGCAAAAAAACGCCATGTTTCTCATCCTGTACTGCACAGAGTATAAGACAGAAAACTGGCAAATGACGCTAAGTCCGTATAAAACGCGGCTGGGGCGAAGCATAGACCATCGTCCCTCAACAAAAATTCAATTACCCAACGAAAATATTTCTGAGCTGGAATGCACTGTGCAGTGACGCTGAAAAGCGGAATTTTATCATAGAATTAGACCCGGTAATTTGCCAGGCTTAAGCCAGACGATGTTAAGGGAGTGAACCGCTATGAAATCAGGACGCTATATTGGCGTGATGTCCGGCACCAGCCTTGATGGCGTGGACGTGGTACTGGCGGCCATTGATGGTCAAATGGTGGCGCAGCAGGCCAGCTATTGTCATCCCATCCCGCAGGAATTGCGCCAGCAGGTGCTGGCCATTTGTCAGGGGCAAACCTTGACGCTGTCGCAGCTCGGGCAGCTGGATACGCGGCTGGGCAAGCTGTTCGCCGAGGCGGTTTTAACCTTGATGCACCAGCAGTCGCTGGAGGCCAGCGACATCATGGCGATTGGCTGCCACGGACAAACGGTGTGGCATGAGCCGCAAAGTGATGCGCCAAATACGCTGCAAATTGGCGATAACAACCAGATCGCGGCGGCAACCGGCGTCACGGTGATTGGGGATTTTCGTCGCCGCGACATGGCGCTCGGCGGGCAGGGCGCGCCGCTGGTGCCGGCTTTCCATCAGGCGTTATTAATGGACAGCGCTGAGCGCCGCATGGTGCTGAACATCGGCGGCATCGCTAATCTGTCACTGCTGATCCCCGGCCAGCCGGTACGCGGTTTTGATACCGGGCCGGGCAATATGCTGATCGATGCGTGGATTTGGCGCAATAAAGGTTTGCCGTACGACAAAGATGCCGCCTGGGCGCGCAGCGGACAGGTGGTTCCAGCGCTGCTGGAGTTGATGCTCAGCGATCCGTGGTTTGCCCTGCCGCCGCCAAAAAGCACCGGGCGCGAATATTTCAATCTCAGCTGGATCGAGCAGCAGTTGCAGCGTTTCCCGGCGCTGGCGCCACAGGATGTACAGGCTACGCTGACCGAGCTGACGGCGTTAACCATTGCGCAGCAGGTGCAGCTCAACGACGGTTGCGATCGTCTGTTGGTCTGCGGTGGTGGCAGCCGAAATCCACTGCTGATGGCGCGGCTGGCCACGCATCTGTCGGGAACGGAAGTCGGTACCACCGACGAAGCGGGCATCAGCGGTGATGATATGGAAGCGCTGGCCTTTGCGTGGCTGGCGTTTCGCACATTAAATGGGTTACCGGGCAACCTGCCAGCGGTAACGGGCGCGCGGGACATGAGCGTATTGGGCGCAATTTACCCCGCCAATCCCCGACTTGGTCGTTAAGAGGTAAAAATGAAAAAAATAATGATGATACTGAGCAGCGTGGCGCTATTAAGTGGCTGCGGCATGATGCATAAGCAGGAAGAGGCGCCGCAACAGCTGCGCTATCAGTGCGGGACTTTGCCGCTGACGGTCACTCAGGATAACGCGAAGCAGCAGGTGAGCTTTATTCTGGATGGTAAGCCTCTGACGCTGGCACAAACGGTGTCGGCCTCTGGCGCGCGCTACAGCGACGGCACTTACGTCTTCTGGTCAAAAGGCAATGGCGCTTTTGTTGAACGTAATAACAAAATCGTGATTAATGATTGTGAATTGCAGAACGCGGATACCTCCGTTCAGTAAACGTGAGAAAGAGAAACAGCATGAGCGACAGTGACAGCTTGCAACATATTGCCCATCTGCGTCGTGAATACACCCGCGGCGGGCTGCGACGTAAAGATCTGCCCGATAACCCTTTGGCGCTGTTTGAGCAGTGGCTGCAGCAGGCCTGCACCGCGCAGTTGCCGGATCCGACGGCAATGACGGTCGCCACCGTTGACAGCAGCGGCCAACCTTATCAGCGCATTGTGCTGCTGAAGCATTACGATGAGCAAGGCATGGTGTTCTATACCAATCTCGGCAGCCGCAAGGCGCTGCAGCTGGCAGAGAATCCGCGTATTTCGCTGCACTTTCCATGGCACTTCCTTGAGCGTCAGGTGATGGTGCTGGGCGAAGTGGAAAAACTGTCGCCGCTGGAGGTACTGAAGTACTTCAGCAGCCGCCCGCGTGATAGCCAGATTGGCGCATGGGTGTCGAAGCAATCAAGCCGCATCTCGGCGCGCGGCGTGCTGGAAGGCAAGTTCCTCGAACTCAAACAGAAATTCCAGCAGGGCGACGTGCCGCTGCCGAGTTTCTGGGGCGGCTATCGTGTTAGATTCCACACCGTGGAGTTCTGGCAGGGCGGCGAACATCGCCTGCACGATCGCTTCCTCTACCAGCGTAATGACAATGGCTGGTCGATTGACCGTTTAGCCCCGTAAAACTGCGTTTTATCCCCTTTCAACGCTGGCGCAGTTGGCGTCAGCGCTTTATGCTATAGCCCTCTTTTTTTTCGTCTCCGCACGTCAGCGGAAAGCTGTGTACCAGCCTAGGTGCAGTCTGATCAATTTGGAGTCAGTGATGACCAGCAGTAACCTGATACAACAATTGCAAGAAAGGGGCTTAGTCGCCCAGGTAACGGATGAAGAAGCGTTAGCAGAGCGACTGGCGCAAGGGCCAATTGCACTCTATTGCGGCTTCGATCCTACCGCTGATAGCTTGCATTTGGGCCATCTGGTGCCGCTGCTCTGCCTGAAACGTTTTCAGGATGCCGGACACAAGCCGGTCGCGCTGGTGGGTGGTGCCACCGGTCTGATTGGCGATCCCAGCTTTAAAGCAGCAGAACGTAAACTTAACACCGCTGAAACCGTTGGCGAGTGGGTGGATAAGATCCGCAACCAGGTCGCGCCTTTCCTCAGCTTCGATTGCGGCGACAACAGCGCGATTGCCGCGAACAACTACGACTGGTTTGGCGGCATGAACGTGCTGACCTTCCTGCGCGACATCGGTAAGCACTTCTCAGTGAATCAGATGATCAACCGCGAAGCGGTGAAACAGCGTCTGAACCGCGAAGATCAGGGCATCTCTTACACCGAGTTCTCCTACAACCTGCTGCAGGGTTATGACTTTGCGGAGCTGAACAAGCGTCACGATGTGGTGCTACAGATTGGCGGTTCCGATCAGTGGGGCAACATCACCTCCGGTATCGATCTGACGCGTCGTCTGCATCAGCAGCAGGCGTGGGGCTTGACCGTACCGCTGATCACCAAGTCTGACGGTACCAAGTTCGGTAAAACCGAAGGTGGCGCAGTGTGGCTGGATGCGAAGAAAACCAGTCCATACAAGTTCTACCAGTTCTGGATCAACACTGCGGATGCCGACGTATATCGTTTCCTGAAGTTTTTCACCTTCATGAGCATTGAAGAGATCAATGCGCTGGAAGAAGAAGACAAAAACAGCGGCACAGCGCCACGCGCGCAATACGTGCTGGCTGAGCAGGTGACGCGTCTGGTGCACGGCGAAAGCGGCTTAACTGCGGCAAAACGCATCACCGAGAGCCTGTTCTCCGGCAGCCTGAGCGCGATGACCGAAGCGGACTTCGAGCAGCTGGCGCAGGACGGCATGCCAACCATCACGCTGACGGCAGAAGACGATCTGCAGCAGGCGCTGGTGGCGGCTGAGCTGGTGCCATCACGCGGCCAGGCGCGCACCATGATCGGTTCTAACGCGGTATCGCTGAATGGCGAAAAACAGTCAGATGCGGAGTACCGTTTCAGCGACAGCGATAAACTGTTTGGACGTTTCACGTTGTTGCGTCGCGGTAAAAAACATTACTGCCTGATTAACTGGCAGTAAGCGTTCAGGGCCGGCTTCCGGCCCTTTTTTATGGCAAGACAGCAGTACAGGGCAAAATGAAAAATATTCTCGCAATTCAATCTCACGTTGTTTACGGACACGCCGGTAACAGCGCTGCCGAATTCCCGATGCGCCGCATGGGCGCAAACGTTTGGCCGCTGAATACCGTGCAATTTTCTAATCACACTCAATATGGACACTGGACCGGCACCGTGATGCCCGCCACGCATTTGACCGACATCGTCAAAGGCATTGCGGCGGTTGATCGCCTGAAAACCTGTGATGCGGTGCTGAGCGGCTATTTGGGATCGGCGGAGCAGGGCGAACAGATTCTGGAGATCGTGCGTCTGGTGAAAGAAGCCAATCCGCATGCGTGGTTCTTCTGCGATCCGGTGATGGGCCATCCGGAGAAAGGCTGCATCGTGGCGCCGGGCGTGGCGGAGTTTCACTGCAAAATGGCGTTGCCTGCCAGTGACATCATCGCCCCGAACCTGCTGGAGCTGGAGATGCTCAGCGGCCATGAAGTGGCCAACGTTGAGCAAGCGGTGGTTGCGGCACGAGAACTGATTAGCAAAGGCCCGAAAGTGGTGCTGGTGAAACATCTGGCGCGTGCCGGACGTCGTAGCGATCGTTTTGAGATGCTGCTGGTGACCGCCGATGAATGCTGGCACATCAGCCGTCCGCTGGTGGACTTTGGCGTGCGTCAGCCGGTTGGCGTGGGCGATCTCACCAGCGGTCTGCTGCTGGTCGATCTGCTGCACGGCAAGTCGCTGCAGGATGCGCTCGAGCACATCACCGCGGCGGTTTATGAAGTGATGCTGAAAACCCACGAAATGGGCGAGTACGAATTGCAGTTGGTGGCCGCGCAGGATGCGATTGCCAAGCCGACACAGCATTTCGCCGCTGAAAAGCTGTAAACTCCCCGTGAGGTGCGCAGTCCTGCGCACCTGCCATTCAGCTCACCATGAATGACGATCCAACGATCTGGGGCGTACGCACTGATAGCGACCCGACGAAGAATAGCGCCGGATCAAACCAAACCTTCCGCCTTCAATGCCGCCTGCACCGCTGGGCGCTCCGCAACCCGATTAAACCAGGCTTCCAGCGCATCCAGCCCCGCTAAATCCAGCTTGATGGCTTTAGCCCAGCGCGTCACCACGAACAGATACACATCGGCAACGGTAAAGCGTAATCCCAGCAGCCACTGTTTATCCTGCAACGCCTCATTCACCTGCTGATACTTTTTCTCCAGCTGCGCACGGGCAATGGTTTTGTACTCTTCCGGCGTATCCGGACGGAACAGCGGGCTAAAACTTTTGTGCAGTTCGCTGCTGACAAAACTCAACCACTCCAGCGTGTGATAGCGCGTCAGGCTGCCGGTCGGTGCCAGCAGATGGCGATCCGGCTTGAGATCCGCCAGATATTGCACAATCGCCACGCCTTCGGTCAGGATGCTGCCATCGTCAAACTGCAGCGCCGGCACTTGTCCTTTCGGGTTAATCTGCCAGTAATCTTCTCCCTGCTCGGTCACTTTCTTCTGCAGGTCCACGTTCACCTGGGTGAAGTCGAGTCCGCATTCCAGCGCGACAATATGCGGTGATAGCGAACAGGCACCGGGCTTACAATAGAGTTTCATCATGGCTTCTCCTTAAGTGTTGTGGTGATCAAAGCAGCATAAGTCTGCCAGGGATATTTACCCGTGACTGCGATCAGGAATTGCGGTCACCGTTCAGGTTTATTCAGCAAAGCATGGTAGTAACGGCAGCTTTTCGAGCGCAAAAGCCCAAAATTGCCGCACTTTAGGCGTCATATTCTTCACACGCTGGGTCACTAACTGCACCGGAAGCGGCGCGGGTTCCCATTCTGGCAGCAAGCGCAGCAGTTTCCCGCTGTGGATATCGTCAAGAACCTGATACGACAGCAGCCGTCCGATGCCGTGTGCGCTGCGCAGCGCTTCCAGCTGGCTCTCCACGTCATTAACCCGCAGACGCGGCGTGATGCGCACGCGCAGGTCGTGAGCGAAGCGCCACTCGCGCGTATGGCGCAAGCTCGTCACTAACGCATGTTGAGTCAGTTCAGTGGGATGAACAGGCGTGCCAGCCTGTTGCAGATAGTCGGGGCTGGCAACCAGCGTTGAACGCACAGTGCCAACCTGACGCGCCACCATCGAAGAGTCCTGCAGTGCACCAATGCGCAGCGCGATATCGAGGCCGTTTTCGATCAGGTCCTGATAGCTGTCGCTGAGCACCACTTCAATCTGCATCTCCGCATGCTGTTGCAGGAAGGCATTCACCAGGGGCATGACGTGGCGACGACCAAACTGCACCGGCGCGGTTAAACGCAGCAAGCCATGCAGGCCGCTGTGGTGAGCGCTGTCGATGGCGCGCTGATAATCGCTCAGCACGCGCTGTGCCTGCTCAAACAGCTGCCAGCCAGCTTCGGTGGGTGCCAGCTGGCGCGTGGTGCGTTCAATCAAAGTGGTGGCGAGGCGGGCTTCAAGAGTGTTGAGGGTGCGCGTGATCACCGGTGGCGATCGCTGTAACAAACGTGCGGCACCGGCCAAACTGCCTTGCTGGATAACCGCGACAAATACCTCAAGCTCATCAAACCTGTCCATGCTTATTCCACTCAGATTAACAGTGAGCCGACATCATGAAGTTAAGCGAGCAAAAAGCGAAGTGTGGGTAGCAGAAATCGTTAAAGGAAATGTGAATGGCGGCGAAATAGTCGGTAGAAAAAAGCCGGGACACGCCCGGCTTTCTGCTTACTGATTGGCGCTGGCGCGTTTCAGTTCAGTTTGACTATCATCCTGCGTCATGCGGTTCAGCAGTGGCGCGGTGATTAACATCAGCAGGGCGATCACGCCGGTGGCGATACCAATCTGCTGGAACACATGGCTGTAGACCGCCAGTGACGTGTGTGGATCGGTCACATCATTCGGCACCGCCATCAGGTTCGCGACTTTACCGGCAATCATTGCCGCACCCGCGGTGGTCAGGAACCACGAACCCATGATGAAGCCCATTAAACGCTGTGGTACCAGCTGTGCCACCATTGCCAGGCCCAGACCGGAAATCATCAGCTCACCAATGCTCTGCAGCGCATAGCTAAGGATCAGCCAATTCACTGAGACGATACCGGCTTCGTTGGCAAATTTGGCACCAAACGGCAGCACCAGGAAGGCCGCTGAACACAGCACCATACCGAAGGCGAATTTGTGTGGCATCGGCATTTTATCGCCAAGCTTGTTGTACACCGCGGCCAGAATCGGGCTTGCCAGCATAATCCAGAACGGGTTCAGCGCCTGGAACTGCTCCGGCTCAAAGGTGATGCCGAGAATCGCGTGCTCAACGTTGCGGATAGCGAAGAAGTTAAGTGAGGTCGGCATCTGCATGTAGAGCACGAAGAACACAATCGCTTCAACCATCAGCAGGAAGGCCACGATCATCTTACGACGTGCGGCCCCCTTCAGCGCGAAGGCTTCTTTGGCGAAGATCACCACGATACCTGCGGCGATGACGCCCAGCGTCATACGTGCGATGCTCTGGTGATGCAGCAGCCAGGCCGCCAGCGCAATCAGTGCTACCACGCCAATCAGCGTCATCAGCAATTTACCCATCTGCAGCGGGGCAAAATCCGGCTTGGATCCGTAGTTTTTCACGACACGCTGGAAGAACAGGAAGTTCAGCAGCGTGATCACCAGACCGACAACCGACAGCGAGAACGCGGCGCCCCAGCCATATTTCGCGGCCAGCCACGGCGTCAGCATCATCGAGAACAGCGAACCGATGTTGATCGACATGTAGAACATGGTGAAGGCACCGTCGAGGCGCGCGTCATCTTTCTCGTAGCAGGTCGACAGCAGGGAAGACGGGTTAGCTTTAAACAAACCGCTACCTACCGCGATAGTCGCCATGCCGATATACACCATTGAGGTGTCATGTCCGGAGAAGGCAATCAGCGCATAACCCAGCGCCAGCACCATTACGCCGAGCACGATGACGCGTTTGGTACCCAGCACTTTATCGCCGAGCCAGCCGCCGATGGCGACTAAACCATACACCAGCGCGCTAAACGAGGTGAACAGCGTAATGGAGTCCGCTTCGGACATGCCCAGCTGTTTAACCAGGTAAACCGCCATGATGGCTTGCAGGCCGTAGTAACCAAAACGCTCCCACAGCTCGATGGAGAAGATCAGATAAAACGCTTTCGGTTGCTTAAAAGCGTTGAGGCTTGGCGCCCCTTCAGTGTGTTTGTTTGCAGTTGACACGTATACCTCAGTTTTAACATAGCCTGTTTTGCGACAGGAATTAAGTCTGCGTCGGGCTGGGTAATCCCGCGCAACATTGTTATTAGAAAGGAAAAACGGCGACTAATTTGGCTGAATCAGTCCAACAGGGCAAGCATTTTCTGCACGCTGAAATACTTGCAATAGGTAGGGTTAATGCCGTTATATAAAGTTGTAAATCAGTGTTAAATCTCGCTTGAGGGCATTATATCAGGATAAACAGGTGAAATGCAGATCGTGAAGATCATTTTCCTGATATAAACTGCTCAGAGCGGATTTATCAGAACATAACGCTAAAGACCATAATTTATACAGAGATTATTATTGCCGTTGTGCACAATATAAGCACAACAGCTTGATTGGTGAGCGTAATAAGCAGTCAAAAGATTCCAGAACGCTAATTAGTTGATCCTGCGCACAAAACCACGAATTAATTATCAGGGTAAAAGAAGAAAACGTTTGCGTAGCTGACATCTGGCGAAGATTAGCGCGGTCTGACACCTTATTTGGCAGATAAAAAGGCGTCCATAAGCGCAATGCGTGGAAACGAAAGCCGCATAAATCGACCTTTAAAGGCGTTTAGACAGCGGGTTAACTTTGCTGTAACCTCCTTTTTTCCCTGAAAGGACGTAGTCATGATGAAGTCGATTCGTGTCGCCCTGATTGGCGATTACCGTGCTAATGCCGTTGCGCATCAGGCCATTCCTCCCGCTGTACAACTCGCTGCAAAAACCCTTTCACTCAACGTCAGCGCCGACTGGATCGCCACGCCGGAACTCAATCAGCACAACCTCAATGATTACCAGGCGATTTGGCTGGTTCCGGGCAGTCCTTATCTCAATGATACGGGCGTGTTTGCCACCCTTCGCTGGGCGCGGGAAAGCGGTAAGCCATTTTTGGGTTCGTGCGGCGGATGTCAGTACGCCATCGTTGAGTACGCGCGCAATGTGCTGGGCTGGGAAGATGCTGCGCATGCGGAAACCGATCCCAGCGGTCGCTGGGTGATTGCGCCACTGGCCTGTTCGCTGGTGGAACAGCGTGGCAGCGTGACCTTCCAGCCGGGTTCACGTATTGCTCGGGCTTACGGTGCGTTACAGAGCGATGAGGGTTATCACTGCAACTTTGGCGTCAACGCCGAGTTCAGCGCAGCGCTGGCGACGCAGAATCTGCAGATCACGTCGTGGGATATGGAAGGCGACGTGCGCGGCATTGAATTGACCGATCACCCGTTCTTTGTCGCCACCTTGTTCCAGTCCGAGCGGGCAGCGTTACAAAACCGGCTGTCGCCGCTGGTGGTCGCCTGGTTGCAGGCCGCCGCAGGTTAAATACGCAGCTTGTCTATGGCGTAATGCGTGTCACTTAAGCCAGCAGCGAGTGCGCTGGCCGGGGCCCGCTATGAAGCTTTAGTGCGCGCAGTTGAAAAGGGCACATTTGCCGTGACGCAGCAAATGTGTCAGAGCCCGCGATTCAGAGTTCGGTTTTGGCGTCGAATTCACACAGATCTTCGATCAGACAGGATCCGCAACGCGGTTTGCGCGCCACGCAGGTATAGCGACCGTGCAGAATCAGCCAGTGATGGCAATCGACTTTAAACGCCGCCGGCACCACTTTCAGCAGCTTATCTTCCACTTCTTCCACATTCTTGCCCGGCGCAAAGCGGGTGCGATTGCTGACGCGGAAAATATGGGTATCAACGGCGATGGTCGGCCAGCCGAAAGCGGTATTCAATACCACGTTGGCGGTTTTACGCCCGACGCCCGGCAGCGCTTCCAGCGCCGCACGATCTTCCGGCACTTCGCCACCGTGCTGTTCCAGCAGGATGCGGCAGGTCTTGATGACGTTCTCCGCCTTGCTGTTAAACAGGCCGATGGTTTTGATGTACTCCTTCACGCCATCCACGCCCAGCGCCAGCATCGTTGCCGGGGTATTCGCCACCGGATAGAGCTTCGCGGTAGCTTTGTTGACGCTGACGTCGGTGGCTTGCGCGGAGAGTAACACCGCAATCAACAACTCAAACGGCGTGCTGAAGTTCAGTTCTGTGGTCGGATGCGGATTCTCATCACGCAGGCGCGTCAGGATCTGCGCGCGTTTCTCTTTATTCACACCGCTTTCCCGGTTGCGCCTTGCGGCTCCGTTTCAGGCGCTGCCGCACGGGTGGCCGCACGCTGTTTCATCTTCTGATCGATCAGGTATTTTGCCGCCAGCAGCATGCCAAGGCCGATAAAGGCTCCCGGTGGCAGCATCGCCAGCAGCATCGGCGAATCAAAGTGCACCACTTCAATACGCAGCGCTTTGGCCCACGGCCCCAGCAGCTGATCCGCCCCGTTGAACAGCGTGCCGCTGCCAATCAGTTCACGAATCGATCCCAGCGTTACCATCGCGCAGGTTGCGCCCATGCCGATGGCAAAACCGTCCAGCGCCGAGAGCGGAATGCTGCTCTTTGAGGCGACCGCTTCGGCGCGACCCACCACAATGCAGTTAGTGACGATCAGCGGGATAAAGATGCCGAGCGACTGATACAAACCGTACGCATAGGCGTTGATCAGCATCTGCACGCAGCTCACCACTGAAGCGATGATCATCACGTAAATCGGAATACGGATTTCGGCCGGCACCCAACGACGCGAGGCGGAAATTGCGCTGTTGGTGATGGTCAGCACCAGCGTGGTCGCCAGGCCTAAACCGAGAGCGTTGGTCGCGGTTGAGGTCACCGCCAGCAGCGGACAGAGACCGAGCAGCTGCACCAGCGCGGAGTTATTTTTCCACAGGCCGCCGACCAGTAAATTTTTGGCTTCACTCATTTGCATCTCCACATTCAGGCAGCGAAGCAAGCTTCGCTGGCAGTGTTTCAATCAGCAGCGCGGTGCGCTTGGTGGCGTTGACCACCGCGCGTGGCGTAATGGTTGCGCCGGTAAATTGGTCGAATTCACCGCCGTCTTTTTTCACCGCAAAATTTTTGTCATCCGCGCCGTGGATCACTTTGCCATTGAAGCTGTTAATCCAGTCTGAAATACGCAGTTCGATTTTATCGCCGAGGCCCGGCGTTTCATGGTGCTCAACCACGCGCACGCCCAGCACTTTGCCGTGGAAATCGGCACCGACCAGCATCTGAATCGCCCCAGAATAGCCGTCTGGCGCGGTGGTCTCAAGCGCGGCGGCCACCGGCTGATCGCCTTTACGCGCTAAATAGAGATGGTGCGGGCGATCATTGCCCAGCGCCAGCGCATCGGTCACCAGATAACACTCTTGCTGGATGTGATTGTCGTACAGATCGGTCGGCACCACCTGATCTAACAGATTTTTCTGTTGCAGCGCGGTCTGATGCTCCACCGTCGGCTTGGTGACATAGTTAACCACCGCCGTCACGCCGGTGGTGATCACCGCAAAGGCCGCCAGCGTCACCGCATTTTTACGAATAGCTTCGATCATCTTCAATCCTTGCGATGGCCGTAAACGCGCGGCTGAGTGTAGTAATCAATCAGCGGCACACAAATATTGGCCAGCAATACCGCGAAGGCGACGCCGTCCGGATAGCCACCAAAGCTGCGAATCAGCCACACCAGCAAACCAATCAGCGCGCCGTAAACCAGGCGGCCGCGATTGGTGGTGGAGGCGGTCACCGGATCGGTAGCAATAAAGAACGCGCCGAGCATGGTGGCACCGGAGAACAGGTGAATCAGCGGTGAGTTAAGCGACTCCGGCGAGAACACCCAGCCCAGCGTGGCGCAGAACGCCAGCGAGACGAGGAAACTGACCGGAATGTGCCAGCGGATAGCATTCTTTGCCAGCAGCAGCGCGCCGCCCAGCAGATAACCGAGGTTAACCCACTGCCAGCCAACACCGGCTAACACGCCGCTGTAGATCGGCTCCGCCAGCAGCTGTTCAGCGCTGTGCCCAGCACGCAGGCCGGTTTTAAAGGTATCGAGCGGTGTCGCCTGGCTGACGCCATCAACGCCGAGCTGCAGCTGCTGCATGGTTTCACCGGCCAGCGTGTGATGGGTGAAGATCATACTGAGCGAATCCAGCAGGCCGGGTTTGATCGCCTGCAGGCTATCGGGCGGCAACCAGCTGGTCATCTGCACCGGGAAGGAGATCAGCAGCACCACGTAACCGACCATTGCCGGGTTAAACGGGTTTTGCCCCAAACCGCCGTACAGCTGTTTGGCAATGACGATGGCGAAAATGGTACCTAACACCACCAACCACCACGGCGCGAGCGGCGGCAGGCTGATGCCCAGCAGCAACGCGGTGAGCAGAGCAGAGTTATCGGATAAGGTCGGCAACACCGGCGTTTTACGCAGGCGCAGAATCGCCCCTTCGGTGACCCACGCGGTGGCGGTGGCCAGCAAAACCTGAATTAAGAAACCGACGCCAAAGAAATACCATTGTGCGGCCATGCCCGGCAGCGCGGCAAACACCACCAGCAGCATGATATTGCCGGTGCTGCGGCGGTTGTGGGTATAAGGAGAACTTGCAATACGAAAAGCCATTTAATCCTCAGTCGTCGAAGGCTGCTGCTGCGCTTTACGCGCTTTGGCACGGGCGACCGCAGCGGCAATCGCCGCTTTGCGTGGGTCGGCGGAGTCAGGAGAGGCAGCAGCCTCCACTTCAGGAGATGTGGCTTCAGCCTGCTGCGCGGCAGCCGCGGCTTTCTTCGCTTTGGCGCGCGCAATCGCCGCTTCAACGGCGGCTTTGCGCGGGTCAACTTCAGCAGCAGGTGCATCAGCTGACGGCTCGGCGGGTGCCGGTGCAGCGGGTTGTGCGGAAGCGGCGGCTTTTTTGGCTTTGGCGCGCGCAATCGCCGCTTCAACGGCGGCCTTGCGCGGATCGACTTCAGCAGCAGGCGCGACGGCTGGCGGCTCAGCGGGTGCGGGTTCTGCCGCTGCGGCAGCTTTCTTCGCCTTCGCACGCGCAATCGCCGCTTCCACCGCCGCTTTACGCGGATCGACTTCTGCCGCAGGCGCATCAGCTGGCGGCTCGGCAAGCGCGACGTCAGCCGCTGGTGCGCCCGCTTTCTTCGCTTTCGCACGGGCAATCGCCGCTTCCACCGCCGCTTTACGCGGATCGCCGGACTGACGACTCAGCGCCTGCGTTTCAGCTTGCTTCTCGGCCTGCTGCGCTAAGGCTTGTGCATGACGCGCTTCGCGTTCCGCAGCATCCTGCTCCGGCGTTTTTTCCTGACGCGCTTTCACGCGTGCCACGGCGGCGTCGAGTTCACCCTGATCGCTTCGCGCCACGCGCTGTTTAGCCTGTTCATGACGCGCTTCACGCGCCTGTTTTTCGCGTTCCAGGCGTGCCAGACGCGCTTCGAAACGCGCTTTCGCTTCGGCGGTACGTTTCGCTTCAAGATCGATGGCGCGCAGTTCGGCTTTTTCCTGGCGGTAATATTGCACCAGCGGAATGTTACTCGGGCAGACGTAAGCGCAGGCGCCGCACTCAATGCAGTCATCAATATTGTGCGCGCGTGCTTTTTCGTGATCGCCGCCCTGGCTGTACCAGAACAGCTGCTGCGGCAGCAGTTTCGCTGGGCAGGCATCCGCGCAGGCGCTGCAGCGGATACAGGATTGCTCTTGCTGATCGTTGCCCATTTCGCTGGCCGACGGCGCCAGAATACAGTTGGAGATTTTCACCAGCGGCACGTTCAGCGACGGCAGGGTAAAGCCCATTAGCGGGCCGCCCATGATCACCATCTGGCGCGATCCCGGCGTAAAACCGGCATGCTGCAGCAGGTGGCTGATCGGCGTACCGAGACGTCCCCAGACGTTGCGCGGGCGCGCCAGCGCTGCGCCGGTCAGCGTCACCACGCGTTCGGTGATCGGTTCGCCGTCTACGATGGCGCGTTTTACCGCCCACGCGGTGCCGACGTTTTGCATCAGCACACCGATATCGGTGGAACGTCCGCCGTGTGGCACTTCGAGGCCGGTGAGAATCTGCGTCAGCTGTTTCGCGCCGCCAGACGGATACTTGGTCGGAATCACACGAATCTGCAATTCACGATCGCCGCCCAATGCCTGTTTCAGCGCGGCAATGGCTTCCGGTTTGTTATCTTCTATGCCGATCAGCACGCGTTCCGCCTGCAACACCCACGCCAGAATGCGGCAGCCTTCCAACACTTCGGCGGCACAATCCTGCATTAAACGGTCATCGGCAGTGATGTACGGCTCGCACTCGGCGGCGTTGATGATCAGGGTTTTTACGCCGCGCAGGCCGCCGCGCAGTTTGGTGGCGGTCGGGAAGCCCGCGCCGCCTAATCCGGCGATGCCCGCATTGTGAATGCGTTTTACCGCTTCTTCACGCGACAGGGCGCGGTAATCGGGCTGCGGATCGAGCGTGGTCCAGCGATCTTCGCCGTCGGCACGCAGGAAAATGCATAGCTCGGAGAGGCCAGAAGGGTGCGCCGTCATGTGTGGCGCAATCTCTTCGATGGTGCCGGACGTTGGCGCGTGCACCGGCAGCATGCGTCCGCCGCCAAAGGTCAGCGGCTGGCCGCGCAGCACTTTGTCGCCGGGCGCCACGCAAATCTCGCCTTCATGGCCGATATGCTGTTTTAACGGAATGATAAAGCGCTCAGGCAGGGGTAACTGGCTCAGCAGCGTACCGTTGGACTGTGTTTTCATCTCAGGCGGATGGATGCCGCCCTGAAAATCCCACAACTTCTCTTTGCGGAACAGGTTTAACAAATTAAGCATGGGTTTCTACCGGGATCACCCGTACAGGAATGGTGTCGAGATTCCACTTCCAGTTGGCCGTGGTGGTGGCAACCGGGCGCATCTCAATGCAATCGGTCGGGCAAGGCGCAACGCAGAGATCGCAGCCGGTGCAGACATCGCTCAGCACGGTGTGCATGGCGCGCGTGGCACCCACGATGGCGTCCACCGGGCAAGCCTGAATACATTTGGTGCAGCCGATGCAGTTCTCTTCATCGATCCAGGCCACGGTACGTATCGGCTCCAGCACGTCTGCGCCGCCGTCGAGCGGTTGCGGTTCAACGTTGAGCAGCGCGGCCAGCTTGAGCATGGTCTGCTCGCCGCCGGGCGCGCACTTATTGATCGCTTCACCGTTGTTACCCACCGCATCGGCATACGGGCGGCAGCCGGGATAGCCGCACTGACCACACTGGCTCTGCGGCAAAATCTCATCGATCTGCTCAACAATCGGATCTTCTTCCACCTCGAAGCGACGTGAGGCGTAACCCAGCAGGGCACCAAACACCAGGCCCAATGCAGCCAGCGCGATAATCGCAATCCAAATCGCGGTCATTAGAATTTCACCAGCCCGGTAAAGCCCATAAAGGCCAGCGCCATCAGACCTGCGGTGATCAGCGCAATCGAGTTACCTTTAAACGGCGCGGGAACATTCGCCAGCACCAGACGCTCGCGCATGCCGGCGAACAGCACCATCACCAGCGAGAAGCCGAGTGACGCACTGAAGCCATACAGCGCCGCCTGCAGGAAGGTGTGATTGAGGTTAACGCTCAATAATGGCACGCCCAGCACCGCACAGTTGGTGGTGATCAGCGGCAGGAAGATACCCAGCAGGCGATAGAGCGACGGACTGGTTTTACGCACCACCATTTCGGTGAACTGCACCACAACAGCAATCACCAGGATATAGGCGAGGGTGCGCAGATAGACCAGATCAAGCGGCACCAGAATCAGGTGATTCACCAGCCAGGCGCAGATCGCCGCCAGCGTGATCACGAAAGTGGTGGCAAGTCCCATGCCAATGGCCGTTTCCAGTTTTTTTGACACGCCCATAAATGGGCAAAGGCCGAGGAATTTGACCAACACAAAGTTGTTCACCAGCACCGTGCCAACAAAGAGAAGTAAGTAATCGGTCATTTTTTAACCTGGGAAGCCGAAAGGCGTCTATTATCCGGAATTGAGAGGTGCATCTCAACCTTCAACGGGTTTGTGTGAGCATTGAGAGCACTCAGAATTAAATTGCTGACGAAACTCACGTCATTATGGCTGGATAAACGTCTGTTTTACGCGCTGAGAGCGTTTGAAATAGGGCACAAACACCGCAGCCGCCAGCAGCGACAGCAGTAAAGTCTGAATCGCTTTGCCATCGGCCACCGGCGTGAAGGCAAAGGTTTTTAACGCCAGCAAGATGGTCATCAGCAGCCACAGAATGTAATGGCGCGGTAAGCGACGCGAACGTTTACAGAAAATCCAGCACACCCAAATGCTATACGCCCATACCACCGCAGCAGTCAGCAGCGAGATCGACCATTGCGTCAGCAAAGTGCCGCCGTGTGAGAACAGCGTCGTGCGTAATTCGGGTTTGAACAGCGGACTCAGATACATCGCCACCACCAGCGCACTGGTCAGCATGGTCATGATCAGCCACGCCAGCGGCAGCAGTAGCCAGCCAGCAATACGTGGCGGGTTCACCAGTTGGGTCATCGACAAGATCCTGTTTGCAGAGAAGAGGGCGATGCAGAGCGTATCATGTCCAAACGGGGCACGCCCGACCTGGACAACGCAAGAGCGCAGATAGAGAGGGGATAAATCAATTAGATCACGTAACGCCAGACGGTTTTCGGCACGCGGCCCATATCGAACAGACGTCCGCCAGAGACCAGTTCAGCACGTCGATGGTCGGCGGCGCGATACATATTGATGATCTCTTTATCATCAGTCAGCGAATAATTCAGATGGTCGTAGAGTTTTTCCAGACTATCGAGATTATTCACTTTGCGGAATTTCAGCAGGTAATCTAATGCAGTCATGATTGCCATTTAAATATAAAGTACTTGGAAGTGCCCAAGTATAGGGAGCACGCGGCGAGAGTCCATACGCGACTCATAAAAAAATACAAAATTCAGACAACATGCGCTAATTCGCTCATGAAACGACACTTTTTTGGCTTTTACGCGTTTTAAACGCGCATATAAAGTACGATTTAAGGCAAATTCAGGCCGGTATTTAGCGGGCTTGTGAGAAAATCTCACGCTATTAGCGCATTATTGGAAAACCGTTATTTCTCCGTCTCTATAATAGGTATTTCCGATCGTGCTGCGAATGAATCCGCTGTTTATTCCGCTCTGGTCAGCAAATTTATGCACACGCCGTGAAACCGGCACTCACATTCTGTGCGAGCAGTCACAAAACCAATAATTGATTGTCGCTGCAGACCATAACCATTCTTTACGCGCCCGCTGTAATCGTTTCCAGAAGTGAGAAGCATAACCGATTCTGTTTATTACATTTATTTAACCCCCTCCGCAATAATTAGCAGGCATTTTGTCCATAATGCCACGATCTATAAACCATTGCCTGTTCACGTAACTCCTTTAATCCACTCTGATTTGTGAAGTATGTCGCGCTTGTTTACGCGCTTTTCAGCCAGGCTTAATTCGCGTTTTGTACCCCTACAACACACTCCCTTCAGAGGAATGAAATTATGTGGAAACGTTTACTCTTGACCGCCATGGTGAGCTCGGCACTGAGTACGTCGGTGTTGGCTGCTGATATGACGGTGGGCTTCTCACAGGTTGGGTCGGAATCTGGCTGGCGTTCAGCAGAAACCAATGTGGCAAAAAGTGAAGCGCAAAAGCGCGGTATCACGCTGAAAATCGCCGATGGCCAGCAGAAACAAGAGAACCAAATCAAAGCGGTGCGCTCGTTCATCGCGCAGGGCGTTGATGCCATTTTCATTGCGCCGGTGGTGCAAACGGGATGGGAACCGGTGCTGGAAGAAGCCAAAGACGCCAAAATCCCGGTGTTCTTACTCGATCGCGCCATCGTGGTGAAAGACAAATCGCTGTACATGGCGGTGGTCACTGCGGACAACGTGCTGGAAGGCAAGTTGATTGGCGACTGGCTGGTGAAAACGGTCGCGGACAAAAAATGTAACGTCGTCGAGCTGCAAGGCACCGTCGGCGCCAGCGTGGCGATTGACCGTAAGAAAGGCTTCGCCGAAGCCATCGCCAGCCACGACAATATCAAAGTGATTCGCTCGCAGTCCGGTGACTTTACCCGCAGTAAAGGTAAAGAGGTGATGGAGAGCTTTATCAAGGCGGAAAACAACGGCAAGAACATCTGCATGGTTTACGCGCATAACGATGATATGGCGATCGGTGCGATTCAGGCGATTAAAGAAGCTGGCCTCAAGCCAGGCAAAGATATCCTGACCGGTTCGATTGATGGCGTGCCCGATATCTATAAAGCGATGCTGGCCGGTGAAGCCAATGCCAACGTGGAGCTGACCCCTAATATGGCCGGTCCGGCATTCGACGCGCTGGAGAAATTCAAGAAAGACGGCACGATGCCGCCGAAAATCATCAAAACAGAATCGAAACTGTATCTGCCGGACTCCGCACAGGCGCAGCTCGATACCAAAAAAGGCATGGGTTACTGATCCCCGCAACCGCCCTTCGGGGCGGTTTTTGATGACGTAAGGCGAGGTAGAACCTGATGAGCACCTCCGATGAAACCGCACTGCTGACCATTAGCGGCGTCAGCAAAGGATTTCCCGGCGTGAAGGCGCTG
The DNA here is from genome assembly GCF_054823405.1 of Kluyvera sp. 1366. Lineage (NCBI taxonomy): Bacteria > Pseudomonadati > Pseudomonadota > Gammaproteobacteria > Enterobacterales > Enterobacteriaceae > Kluyvera > Kluyvera sp. 1366. The sequence continues at coordinate 13,007 of NZ_JBTRDW010000006.1, read as the reverse complement.
GATAATGTCTCGTTCAGCATCCGCAAGGGCGAGATCATGGCGTTGCTGGGCGAAAACGGCGCGGGCAAATCCACGCTGATTAAAGTTCTGACCGGCGTGTATACCCGCGATGCCGGCACGGTAACCCTGAACGGCAAGGCGATTACGCCGCACAACACCGCTGATGCACAGGAGATGGGCATTGGCACGGTTTATCAGGAAGTGAATCTGCTGCCGAATATGTCGGTGGCGGATAATTTGTACATTGGCCGCGAGCCGCGTAGCTTCGGCATGATTGATCGCAAGCGCATGGTGCGCGACGCCGATGCGCTGATGCGCAACTACGGCTTTGTACTCGACGTAACGCGTCCGCTGGGGCATTACTCGGTGGCGATGCAGCAGATCATTGCGATTTGCCGCGCGGTCGATCTCTCCGCGCAGGTGCTGATCCTTGATGAACCGACCGCCAGCCTCGATGCCAATGAAGTCGAAATGCTGTTTACCCTGATGGCGCAGCTAAAAGCCAAAGGGATGAGCCTGATTTTTGTTACCCATTTTCTCGACCAGGTTTACCGCATTACCGATCGCATCACCGTGCTGCGTAACGGCCAGTTTATTGCCACGCGCGATACCGCCACGCTGCCGCAGATTGAACTGATCAAGTTGATGCTGGGACGCGAGCTGCTGGAAACCGCTTTGCAGCGTCAGGGCAGCACGCTGCGCAGCAATCAGCCGGTGGTGTCATTTGAAGATTATGGCAAGAAGGGCACCATTGAACCGTTCAACCTGCAGGTGCGTCCGGGTGAAGTGGTGGGACTGGCCGGACTGCTCGGTTCAGGCCGTACCGAAACCGCCGAAGTGCTGTTCGGCATTCGCCGGGCGGATCGTGGCACCGCGACCATCAAGGGCAAAGTGCAGAACATCCGCACGCCCGCCAAGGCTTCGCGCCTCGGTATGGGTTTCTGTCCGGAAGATCGTAAAACCGACGGCATCATTGGTGGCGCGTCGGTGCGCGAAAATATCATTCTGGCGCTGCAGGCGCAGCGCGGCTGGCTGCGACCGATCAAGCGTCGTGAGCAGCAGGAGATCGCCGAGCGCTTTATCAAGAGCCTCGGCATTCGCACGCCGCATGCCGATCAGCCGGTTGAGCTGTTGTCCGGCGGCAATCAGCAGAAGGTGCTGCTTTCGCGCTGGCTGGTGACCAAACCGCAATTTCTGATCCTCGACGAGCCAACGCGCGGCATCGATGTCGGCGCGCATGCCGAAATCATTCGCTTAATTGAAACCCTGTGCGCCGACGGATTGGCGCTGCTGGTTATCTCCTCTGAACTCGAAGAACTGGTGGGCTATGCCGATCGCGTGTTGATCATGCGCGATTTGAAGCAGGTGGCCGAAATCCCGCTGGAGCAGCTGTCGGTGGCCGCGATCGTCAACGCCATCGCCGATGGAGGAGCACAACATGCTTGAATCCCCTATGACACATGACAAACCCGAACGGCGTAAGCCGAAGCTGCCGCCTGGCATGCCGCAGATTGTGGCGCTGATTCTGGTACTGCTGGTGGATAGCCTGGTGGCGAATAACTTTTTTGCCATTCACATTCAGGATGGCCGTTTGTTCGGCAGCCCGATTGATATCCTCAATCGCGCCGCGCCGGTGGCGCTGCTGGCGATTGGCATGACGCTGGTGATTGCCACCGGCGGCATCGATCTGTCGGTGGGCGCGGTGATGGCGATTGCCGGCGCAACGGCGGCGACCTTGACGGTGGCGGGGCATAGTTTGGCGTTCATCATTCTGGCGACGCTCGGTACCGGCCTGGCCTGCGGTTTATGGAATGGCATTTTGGTGGCGCTACTAAAAATTCAGCCGTTTGTCGCCACTTTGATTTTAATGGTGGCGGGACGCGGCGTGGCGCAGCTGATTACACAGGGCCAAATCGTTACCTTCAACAGCGATAGCCTGGCGTGGTTTGGTAGCGGTTCGCTGTGGCTGCTGCCGGTGCCGGTATGGATTACGCTGCTGGTGGCGCTCGTGGTGTGGCTGCTGACGCGCAAAACCGCGCTCGGACTGTTTATCGAAGCGGTCGGTATCAACCTGCGCGCGGCGCGCAATGCCGGTGTGAATGGCTGGCTGGTGGTGATGTCGACCTATGTGATTAGCGGCATGTGCGCGGCGGTGGCAGGCATGATCGTCGCCGCGGATATTCGCGGTGCCGATGCCAATAACGCCGGTTTGTGGCTGGAGCTGGATGCCATTTTAGCGGTGGTGATTGGCGGTGCTTCGCTGATGGGCGGGCGCTTCAATCTGGTGCTCTCACTGATTGGCGCGTTGATTATTCAGTCGATGAATACCGGTATTTTGCTGTCCGGCTTCCAGCCTGAACTCAATCAGGTGGTGAAAGCGGTGGTGGTGATGTGCGTATTGCTGCTGCAGTCGCCACGCTTTATTGCCATGTTGAAACGGAGACGCCCGAAATGATGAAACGTCATCTGCCCTTGATGATCACGCTGCTGGTGTTTGTGGCGGGTTATCTGTTTTGCCTGAGCCAATTTCCCGGCTTCGCTTCAACGCGCGTGATCTGCAATATCCTCACCGATAACGCTTTCCTCGGCATTATCGCCGTGGGGATGACGTTCGTGATTTTGTCCGGCGGCATTGATCTGTCGGTGGGCGCGGTGATTGCCTTTAGCGGCGTGTTCCTGGCACGGGTGATTGGTGATTATCATCTCGATCCGCTTCTGGCGTTTGCGCTGGTGCTGGCGATGGGCGCGCTGTTTGGCGCGATGATGGGCTGGCTGATCGATGCGCTGAAAATCCCGGCATTTATCATTACGCTGGCGGGGATGTTTTTCCTGCGCGGCTGCAGCTATCTGGTGTCGGAGAATTCGATTCCTATCGATCATCCGCTCTATACCACGCTGTCGAGTCTGGCGTGGAAGATCCCTGGCGGCGGACGCCTGAGTTTGCTGGCGCTGATTATGCTGGTGGTGGTACTCGGCGGGATTATTCTGGCGCACCGTACGCGCTTTGGTAATCAGGTGTATGCGATTGGCGGTAGCCTGACTTCGGCGCAGTTGATGGGCGTGTCTACGCGCGCGACCACCATCAGGATTTATATGTTGTCGACCACGCTGGCGACATTAGCGGGCATTGTGTTCTCCATTTATACCTCGGCAGGCTATGCGCTAGCGGGATTGGGTGTGGAACTGGACGCGATTGCCTCGGTGGTGATTGGCGGCACCTTGTTGTCTGGCGGCGTGGGCACAGTGTTGGGCACGCTGTTCGGCGTGTTGATTCAGGGATTGATTCAGACCTGGATTAACTTCGACGGCACCTTGAGTTCATGGTGGACCAAGATCGCCATCGGCATTCTGCTGTTTGCGTTTATCGCGCTGCAACGCCTGCTCACCGTGATGTGGGATCGCCAGCAGAACGCACCTGTTAAGCGTTTGACCTCCTAACTTCTTCACCCGCCTTTCCCTCACCCCAACCCTCTCCCGCGCGCGGGAGAGGGAGCCGCCGGTGCAGCGATAAGCAGCACTCTTTCCTGAAGCAAAAGCATACGTTGAGTTCGGAGTGACAGCGTTTATAAAACGGTTCCTTCTCCCGCTTGCGGGAGAAGGTTAGGATGAGGGGAATATCGCAGAGGACGAAATCAACGTGCCAGGCGGTAATACGCCTCATTCCAGCGCAGCGCATCTTTAAATGCCGGTAAGCGCGTCTCCTCATCAATCACCAGCACTTCAATGCCATTCAGCTCGCCGTACAGATACATATCATCCAGATCCAGCGCCTGGCTGAACACCGTGTGGTGCGCGCCGCCGGCCAGAATCCAGGCTTCTGATGCGGTGGCCAGCGACGGCTGGGCACGCCACAGCGCACGGGCCACCGGCAATTTTGGCAGCGGTTTGGGCTGTTCGATCGCATCCACCACATTCACCAGCAAACGGAAACGATCGCCCAGATCGATGACGCTGGCATTCACCGCGCGTCCGGCCGGCGTGGAGAAGATCATGCGCGCCGGATCGGCTTTGTCGCCAATGCCGAGGAACTGCACATCAATCAGCGGCTTCTCCTCTTTGGCGATGGACGGGCACACTTCCAGCATGTGCGAGCCCAGCACCAAATCATTGCCCGGTGAGAAGTGATAGGTGTAATCCTCCATAAAGGAAGTACCGCCCGCGCGTGTGCCTGCCTGGATCTTGAGAATGTGCAGCAGCGCGGCGGTTTTCCAGTCGCCTTCACCGGCAAATCCATAGCCCTGGCCCATCAAGCGCTGCACCGCCAAACCGGGCAGTTGCGTCATGCCGTGCAAAGTCTGGAAGTTGGTGGTAAAGGCTTTGCAGCCCTCGGCTTCGAGGAAACGTTTCAGACCCAGCTCAATGCGTGCCGCATCCAGTACGTTTTGACGTTTGTCGCCATTGACGGCGGCGGCATTGGTGAAGCGATATTGGCTTTCGTATTCATCGATCAGCGCGTTGACGTCGCCATCGCTGACGCTATTCACCACCTCGACCAAATCGCCCACGCCCCAGCCATTCACGGAGTAACCAAACTGAATCTGCGCCGCGACTTTATCGCCTTCGGTCACCGCCACTTCGCGCATGTTGTCGCCGAAGCGCGCCACTTTCAGCTGCTGGCTGGCCTGTTTTGCCAGCGCGGCATTGATCCAGCGTCCGATGCGCTGCTGGCTGGCTTTATCCTGCCAGTGACCGGTAACCACGCTGTGTTGCAAACCCATGCGCGCGCCGATAAAGCCGAACTCGCGGCCGCCGTGCGCGGTTTGGTTAAGGTTCATAAAGTCCATATCCATGCTGTCCCACGGAATCTCCGCGTTGAACTGGGTATGGAATTGCAGCAGCGGCTTATTCAGAATGCTCAGGCCACCAATCCACATCTTGGCCGGCGAGAAGGTGTGCAGCCAGGTAATGATGCCGACACACTGATTATCGTGGTTAGCGTCGCGGCACAATGCCAGCGCTTCGTCTGGTGATTTAACCAGCGGCTTCAGTACCAGCGACACCGGCAAGGTGCCGGCCTGATTCAATCCGTCCATCACCTGGCGGGCGTGCTGTTCCACCTGACGCAAGGTTTCCGCGCCGTAAAGGTGCTGCGTACCAATAACAAACCACACCTGTTGTGCGTTGTGCTGTCCCATTAAATCTCTCCTTTACTGAGCGGATGCGGTGCGCGCGGCGTACTGCGGTTCAGCAGCCTGGCACCAGTTTTGATAACGTTGATAAAGTTGCTGATAAACCACCACGCGCGCGGCGTTGGGTTGCAGCGTCACATCAATCGGACTGGCCATTACCTGCTGGGCGGCAGGCACATTGGCATACACGCCCGCGGCCACGGCGGCAAAAATGGCCGCACCGAGCGCACAGCATTCGTCAGAGGCGACGATATCCAGCGGACGGTTCATGACGTCGCAGCACGCCTGCATGATGGCAGGGGATTTACGGGCGATGCCCCCGAGCGTCAGGATGCTCTGCACCGGAATCTGCTGCTGTTCGAAACACTCCATGATGGCGCGTGCGCCAAACGCGGTGGCGGCGATCAAGCCACCAAACAGCGCGGGCGCATCGGTGCCGAGATTGAGATCGGTGATCACACCTTTCAAGCGCTGATTGGCGTCTGGCGTACGGCGGCCGTTGAACCAGTCGAGCACCACCGGCAGATGATCGAGTTGCGGATTGGCCGCCCAGGCTTCGGTGAGGTTGCGGATCAGATCTTTTTGCAGCGCGGCTAACTGCGGTTGCAGCTCCGGATGGTGCTGCGCCGCCTGCTGCAGTGGCCAGCCAAGCAGGCGGCTGAACCAGGCATAAATATCGCCAAACGCTGACTGACCGGCTTCGCAGCCAATCGCGCCCGGCACCACGCTGCCATCCACCTGGCCGCAGATGCCTTTGATGGCGCGGTCGCCAACGGTGTCGCTGTCGGCAATCAGAATGTCGCAGGTTGAGGTGCCAATCACTTTTACCAGCGTGTAAGGCTGCGCACCGGCACCAACCGCGCCCATGTGGCAGTCAAACGCGCCACCCGAAAGAATCACCTGTTGCGATAAGCCGAGGCGCTGCGCCCATTCGCTGCTGAGCGTGCCCACCGGCACATCGGCGGTCCAGGTGTCTGCGAACAAGGGGGAATCAAGCTGCTCGACCAACAGAGGATCGAGCGCGCGGAAGAAGTCAGCCGGCGGCAAACCTTGCCACTCCGGATGCCACAGTGATTTGTGCCCGGCGGCACAGCGTCCACGACGCAGCTGCGCGGGTGCGGTAGTGCCGCTGAGGAGCGCGGGCACCCAATCGCACAGTTCCACCCAAGACACTGCCGCTTCACGTACCGCAGCATCGGCGCGTGACACGTGCAGTATCTTGGCCCAGAACCACTCCGACGAATAGACGCCGCCAATATAGCGGGTGTAGTCGTTGAAACGACCGCTACGACACAGCTGATTGATCTCTTCGGCTTCTTCAATCGCGGTGTGATCTTTCCACAGCACGAACATCGCGTTGGGGTTGGTGGCGAATTCCGGGCGCAGCGCCAGCACGTTGCCATCACGATCGATGGGCGCAGGCGTCGAGCCGGTGGAATCCACGCCAATCCCCACTACGGCGGCGCGCTGTTCAGGCGTTAAGGCGTTAACCACGGTGACAATCGCCTGTTCTAACGCATCGATATAGTCCTGCGGATGGTGACGAAAGCGGTTGGCGTGCGCATCGCAAAATTCGCCGTTGGCCCAGCGTGCATAGTTGACCACCGCTTTTTCCAGCTCTTTACCACTGTGACAGTCCACGGCCAGCGCACGCACCGAGTCACTGCCAAAATCCAGCCCAATTGTTATGGCGCCAGCACCCATTGGGATTCTCCTGTGTGAGTTATCTGGCTCTATCCTGGAATGGGGCAGCAGAAGCGGTTAGTCATCAGTCGCTGAGAATATGCACTTTTCTGCCATCGGCGGGGATGTGTGATCCACTGCAAAAGTTAACGACCGGTTAAATTTGCTGAATATATGGAGGATTTTGTCATCGTTTTGGGATGTGATACCGCTCTACATTTTTCCTGTCCATTCCCGCTACAACTAGCCCAGCGTTTGCGCAGCCTTTGTACAACCTTTGCGCTAACGCGCTGATTTTTAGCTGTACCCCACAGAATGGTTTAATTGGTAGCGTTTACACCGATTGGTTAATAACAGCCTAAAACAACATTATGCCGGAGAGCATCATGCATAAATTCACTAAAACGCTGGCGGCGCTAGGTCTCGCTGCGGTTATGTCACAATCCGCTATCGCCGAGACCATGAAACTCGGTTTCCTCGTTAAACAACCGGAGGAACCCTGGTTCCAGACCGAATGGAAATTCGCGGATAAAGCCGGCAAGGATCTCGGCTTTGAAGTGATCAAAATTGCCGTGCCCGACGGTGAGAAAACCCTCAACGCCATCGACAGCCTGGCCGCCAGCGGCGCGAAAGGCTTCGTCATCTGTACGCCAGATCCGAAACTCGGCTCCGCGATTGTCGCCAAAGCGCGCGGTTACGGTCTGAAAGTGATTGCCGTCGATGATCAGTTCGTGACCGCCAAAGGCAAGCCGATGGATACCGTGCCATTGGTGATGATGGCGGCAACCAAGATCGGCGAGCGTCAGGGGCAGGAACTGTATAAAGAGATGCAGAAACGCGGCTGGGATGTGAAAGAGACCGGCGTGATGGCCATCACCGCCAACGAACTCGACACCGCACGCCGTCGCACCAGCGGTTCGATGGATGCGCTGAAAGCCGCCGGTTTCCCGGAGAAGCAGATCTATCAGGTGCCAACCAAATCCAATGATATCCCAGGCGCCTTTGACGCCGGTAACTCGCTGCTGGTGCAGCATCCGGAAGTGAAACACTGGCTGATTCTCGGCATGAACGATAACACCGTGCTGGGCGGCGTTCGCGCCACCGAAGGCCAGGGCTTTAAAGCGCCCGATGTGATCGGTATCGGCATTAACGGTGTTGATGCGGTGAGTGAGCTGTCGAAAGGATCCGCCACCGGTTTCTACGGTTCGCTGCTGCCAAGCCCGGACGTGCACGGTTATAAGAGCAGCGAGATGCTCTACAACTGGGTGACCAAAGATCAGGAGCCGCCGAAGTTCACCGAGGTCACCGATGTGGTGCTGATTACCCGCGATAACTTCAAAGCCGAGCTGGATAAGAAAGGGCTGAAGTAATCACGTTGTTCGTTGTTTGAGCAGCACCATCTAAATGTTTAGCCAAAATGATTCGTGCTGTAACAAGGCGGCAAGTGCACTTATCCCCGGGAGCTTACTTTTGTAAGTGACCGGGGTAAGTTCACGCAGCCAACGCAGTTACAGTGCGAAGCATGAAGGCTTAGAGGAGTCACCATGAACATAGATCAAGCCTTTCTGTCGTTTCATGGCATCAGCAAAACCTTTCCCGGCGTGAAAGCGCTGCAGGACATCTCATTCAGCTGCCGTGCCGGCGAAGTGCACGCGCTGATGGGGGAGAACGGTGCCGGTAAATCAACGCTGTTGAAGATCCTCAGCGGTAGCTACCAGCCCAGCGGCGGCGAGATCCGCATTAAAGGCCAGCCGAAGAGTTTCAACACCACCGTGGATGCGCTGGATGCCGGCGTGGCGATCATTTACCAGGAACTGCATCTGGTGCCGGAAATGAGCGTGGCGGAAAATATCTATCTCGGCCAGCTGCCGCACAAGCGCGGTCTGGTGAATCGCAAACTGCTGCGCTATGAAGCCGGTTTGCAGCTGCAAAATCTTGGCATGGATATCGATCCGGACATGCCGCTGAAATATCTGTCGCTCGGCCAATGGCAGATGGTGGAGATCGCCAAAGCGCTGGCGCGTAACGCACGCATCATCGCTTTTGACGAACCGACCAGCTCGCTGTCGGCGCGCGAAATTGATCACTTGTTCCGCGTCATCCGTCAGCTACGCGAGCAGGGCCGCACCGTGTTGTACGTGTCGCATCGCATGGAGGAGATTTTTGCCCTGAGCGATGCCATCACCGTGTTTAAAGATGGCCGCTACGTGCGCACCTTCACCGACATGAAAAACACCCATCACGATGATCTGGTGCAGGCGATGGTGGGGCGCAATCTGGGGGATATTTATGGTTACGCGCCGCGTGAACTGGGCCCGGTGCGCCTGCAGCTGGACGCGGTGGAGGCAAAGGGCGTGCGCACGCCGATTTCGTTGACGGTGCGTGCCGGTGAAATCGTTGGCCTGTTTGGTTTAGTGGGCGCGGGACGCAGTGAACTGATGAAAGGGCTGTTCGGTGCCACTAAATTGCGCGGCGGCAGCGTGACGCTGGATGGCAAAAAGCTCAACATTCGCCAGCCGATCGACGCCATCCGCGCCGGCATCATGCTGTGCCCGGAAGATCGCAAATCTGAAGGCATCATTCCGGTGCATTCGGTGCGCGATAACATCAACATCAGCGCGCGTCGCCACAATCTCACCGCTGGTTGCCTGATCAAACCGAGCTGGGAAGCGAAAAACGCCGATATCCACATTCGTTCACTCAACATCAAAACGCCAGGCCCGCAGCAGCTGATCATGAATCTTTCCGGAGGCAACCAGCAGAAGGCGATTCTGGGCCGCTGGCTGTCGGAAGAGATGAACGTGATCCTGCTCGATGAGCCGACGCGCGGCATTGACGTCGGTGCCAAACACGAAATCTACAACCTGATTTATCAACTGGCGAAAAAGGGGATTGCGGTGCTGTTTGCCTCCAGCGATCTGCCGGAAGTGATGGGATTAGCCGACCGCATTCTGGTGATGCGTGAAGGTTCCATTGCCGGTGAACTGTCCCACGATACGGCCACAGAGCAGCTGACGCTGAGCCTGGCGATGCCGAAAACCACTCAAGCGGCCGCCGTGGCCTGATGTATAAGGAGAGCAATAATGGCTTCATCTACCACTTCCAACACGCCACCGGTGCAGCGCAACGGGCTACAACTGGGGCGGATTTGGGACAACTTCGGCATGCTGGTGGTGTTCGCACTGCTGTTTATCGTTTGTGCCATTTTCGTGCCGAACTTTGGTTCTATCATCAACATGAAAGGGCTCGGGCTGGCGATGTCGATGTCCGGCATGGTGGCGTGCGGCATGCTGTTCTGCCTGGCTTCCGGCGACTTTGATCTGTCCGTGGCGTCGGTGATTGCCTGCGCCGGTGTGGTCACCGCGGTGGTGATCAACATGACCGAAAGCCTGTGGATTGGCGTGGCAGCGGGTTTGCTGCTCGGCATGGCCACCGGTTTTATCAACGGCTTCGTCATTGCGCGGCTGAAAATCAACGCCCTGATCACTACGCTGGCCACCATGCAGATTGTGCGCGGCCTGGCTTACATCTTCTCCGACGGCAAAGCGGTGGGGATTGAAGACGAGCGCTTCTTTACCCTCGGTTACGCCAACTGGCTCGGCGTGCCGGCACCGATTTGGCTCACCATCGCTACCATGGTGCTGTTCGGTTTCCTGCTGAACAAAACCACCTTTGGTCGCAACACGCTGGCGATTGGCGGCAATGAAGAAGCAGCGCGTCTGGCCGGCGTGCCGGTGGTACGCACGCGCATCATTATCTTCATTCTGTCCGGTTTAGTGTCGGCGGCGGCGGGCATCATTCTGGCGTCGCGCATGACCAGCGGCCAGCCCATGACCTCGCTCGGATACGAGCTGATTGTGATTTCAGCTTGCGTGCTGGGCGGCGTCTCGCTGAAAGGCGGCATCGGCAAAATTTCCTATGTAGTGGCGGGCGTGCTAATTCTGGGCACGGTTGAGAATGCGATGAATTTATTGAATATCTCGCCATTCTCACAGTATGTAGTGCGCGGTTTGATACTGTTAGCGGCGGTGATTTTTGACCGCTACAAACAGAAAAGTAAAGCCGCCTGATAACCCAGGCTAAGCGTGTCGGAAAGTGGGCACGCTCAGCGCCGCGAAACCGAAAAGTGAGGGCATTATGTACCATCGCGAACCCCCAAGTGAGCAGCAGAATCCCTTATTGCCGGGCTATGCGTTCAATGCCTGGCTGGTGGCAGGCTTAACGCCGATTAATGCCAATGACGCACTCGATTTCTTTATCGATCGTCCGCACGGCATGAAAGGCTACATCCTTAATCTGACCATTAAAGGTCAGGGGCGCGTGTTTGATGGCGAATCTGCCTTCGACTGCGAGCCGGGCGATCTGCTGCTGTTTCAACCGAAAACCCCGCACTATTACGGCCGCGCGCCAGACAGCCCGTGCTGGTTCCATCGCTGGGTCTATTTCCGCCCGCGCGCTTACTGGACCGATTGGTTGCAGTGGCAGGATGAGAGCCAGGGCGTGGGGCGCTTGCATTTGTCAGAAGCGCAGCGTGCCGAGTTTGATCGCCTGTTTGCCAGCATCGAGCAAACCCACAACTCCGGACGTCGCTTCGCCGAAGAGCTGGCGATGAATCTGCTGGAGCGCTTGCTGCTGCGCGCGGTGGAAGAGGATCCGCGTAGCCATCAACAGATCCGCGATCCGCGCGTGATTGAAGCTTGCCAGTACGTCACCAATCATCTGGCGGGTGAAGTGAAGATTGAAGAAGTGGCGCGCCATGTTTGCCTGTCGCCGTCACGGCTGGCGCATCTGTTCCGCGAGCAAATGGGCATTAATCTGCTGCGCTGGCGCGAAGATCAGCGGGTGATCCGCGCCAAACTGCTGCTGCAAACCACTCAGGAACCGATCGCTTCCGTCGGGCGTGAAGTGGGCTACGATGACCAACTTTACTTCTCACGCGTGTTCCGCAAACGCGTTGGCGTCAGCCCCAGCGACTTCCGCCGCCGCAGCCAGGATGCGCAGGATGCGTTGGTGGCGCACGAGAGCTGGCACTCCGCACGGAGTGCTATTTCCTGAGTTTTCAGGTGATTCCGCCTTGTTCTTATAGATCGATTCGTCTTAAATCATTCTGGTAACGAACAAGAGGAATGAGAATGAGCGATAAATTACGTGTCGGCCTAATCGGCTACGGTTTTGCCAGCAAAACCTTTCATGCACCCTTGATCGCCGGTACGCCGGAGGTTGAGCTGGCGGCGATCTCAAGCAGCGATGCCAGCAAAGTGCATGCTGACTGGCCGTCAGTGCAGGTGGTTTCCGATCCACAAGCGCTGCTGGACGACCCGACACTGCAACTGATTGTTATTCCGACCCCGAATGACACCCACTTCCCATTAGCCAAAGCGGCACTCAACGCCGGCAAACACGTGGTGGTCGATAAGCCGTTTACCGTGACGTTGTCACAAGCACGTGAGCTGGATGCGCTGGCTAAAGCCAAAGGTCTGCTGCTGTCGGTGTTCCATAACCGCCGTTGGGACAGCGATTTCCTGACGCTGAAATCCCTGCTGAACGACGGTATGCTGGGCGAAGTGCGTTACTTCGAATCCCACTTTGACCGTTTCCGTCCGGAAGTGCGTCAGCGCTGGCGTGAAATGAAAGGCGCGGGCAGCGGCATTTGGTTCGATCTCGGACCGCACGTGCTGGATCAGGCTTTGCAGCTGTTTGGCACGCCGGTCGCGATCAATGTCGATATGGCGGAACTGCGTCCGGGCGCGCAAACCACCGACTACTTCCATGCGGTGTTGACCTATCCTACGCGTCGCGTGGTGCTGCATGCCAGCATGCTGGTGGCGGCGGAATCCGCGCGCTTTGTGGTGCACGGCACGCGCGGCAGCTACGTAAAATACGGGCTGGATCCGCAGGAAGATCGTCTGAAAGCGGGTGAACGTCCGCCGCAGGAAGATTGGGGCTACGACATGCGCAACGGCACGCTGACGCTGGCGGAAGGCGATGTGATGGTGGAGAAAGAGCTGTTGACCTTGCCAGGTAACTATCCGGCGTACTACGCAGGTATCCGTGATGCGATTGCGGGCACAGGTGCGAATCCGGTGCAGGCAGAAGAGGCGATTCAGGTGATGGAGTTGATCGAGCTGGGCTTGCAGTCCGCCGAGAAGCGTCAGACCCTGTCGTTGCGTTAATTCTGTGAAAAGATCGCCAGGA